>NZ_JABWQR010000011.1:0-182291 GCF_014270125.1 Pseudomonas sp. SWRI99
CGCGAAGGCGTCGTTTCAGTCAACATCTTCATTGCCTGACCCACCGCTTTCGCGAGCAAGCTCGCTCCCACAAGGGTCGGAGGTGATCTCAGGATTTTGTGGTGGACGTGAATACGCAGCCATTCGGAGGATGGATGACGCAATTTTTGCGGTGGGACTTGCAGGATCGGTATTATGGTATACCATCAGACGCACAGACACTCTCAATCCCCCAACGGAGCAGCTCATGAGTTTCGAAATTCGCAAGATCGTCAGCTATGTCGAAGAAACCTTCATCGAAGGCGGCAAAGGCGCTGACAAGCCGGTAACCATGGTCGGCCTCGCCGTGGTCATGAAGAACCCGTGGGTGGGCAACGGTTTTGTCGAAGACCTCAAGCCGCAGATCCGCGCCAACTGCTCTGACCTCGGCGCAATGATGGTCGAGCGTCTCGTCGGCATCATCGGTGGCGCGGAAAAGATCGAGGCTTACGGCAAAGCGGCGGTGGTCGGGGCTGACGGCGAGATCGAGCACGCTTCGGCGGTGATCCACACCCTGCGCTTCGGCAATCACTACCGCGAAGCGGTGAAAGCCAAGAGCTACCTGAGCTTCACCAACAAGCGCGGCGGTCCGGGCACTTCGATTCAGATCCCGATGATGCACAAGGACGACGAAGGCCTGCGTTCGCACTACATCACCCTGGAAATGCAGATTGAAGACGCGCCGCGTGCCGACGAAATCGTCGTCGTGCTCGGTTGCGCCGACGGTGGTCGTCTGCACCCGCGCATCGGCAACCGCTACATCGATCTGGAAGAACTGGCCGCCGAAAAAGCCCAGTAATCACAACAAGAAAGGCACTGCAGGAGCGCTCCATGATTCGGCTCACCGCTGAACTCACCCCGGCTGGCACCAGTTACCTGGCGACCGGCCAAGGCCAGCCCGTGGTCTTGATCCACGGCGTGGGCCTGAACAAAGAAATGTGGGGCGGGCAGATTGTCGGCCTCGCCAGCCAGTATCAGGTGATCGCCTACGACATGCTTGGCCACGGCGCCAGCCCGCGACCGGCCAGTGGCACCGACCTGCTCGGTTATGCCGATCAGTTGCTTGAGCTGCTCGACCATCTGAACCTGCCGCAGGCGGCGGTGATCGGTTTCTCCATGGGCGGCCTGGTCGCGCGGGCCTTCGCCCTGCACTACCCGCAGCGCCTGCAAAGCCTGGTAGTCCTGAACAGCGTGTTCAATCGCAGCGAAGAACAGCGCGCCGGCGTCATTGCCCGTACCGCCCAGGCCGCCGAGCATGGCCCTGACGCCAATGCAGAAGCGGCGCTGTCGCGCTGGTTCAGCCGTGAATATCAGGCGGCCAACCCGGCGCAGATCGCGGCGCTGCGCCAGACCCTGGCGAACAACGATCCGCAGGGCTACCTGACCACTTACGAACTGTTCGCCACCCAAGACATGTACCGCGCCGACGACCTGAGCAGCATTCAGGCGCCGACGCTGATCGCCACCGGCGAACTCGACCCGGGATCGACCCCGGAAATGGCCGAGCAACTGGCCCGGCGTATCCCCGGTGCGAAGGTTGCCGTGCTGCCCGAGCAACGGCATATGATGCCGGTAGAGTCGCCGCGTCTGGTCAACCAGATGCTGCTGGAATTTCTCCAATACGCAAACGCCCGACAAAACCATATAAAGGGGATCGTTGCATGACGCTCGCACGCTTCCAGATGTGCATCGGCGGAGAATGGGTCGACGCCCTCTCCGGCAAGACTTTCGAAAGCCTCAACCCGGCCTCGGCGCAAGCCTGGGCCGAACTGCCCGACGCCGATGAAGCGGACGTCGAACGCGCCGTGCAGGCCGCGCAAACCGCGTTCGACAGCCCGGCGTGGCGCGGCCTGACCGCCACCGCTCGCGGCAAGCTGCTGCGCCGCCTCGGCGACCTGATCGCGGAAAACAAGGAACACCTGGCGCAGCTGGAGAGCCGCGACAACGGCAAGCTGATCCGCGAAACCCGTGGTCAGGTCAACTATCTGCCAGAGTTCTTTCATTACACCGCTGGCCTCGCCGACAAGCTCGAAGGCGGTACGCTGCCGCTGGACAAGCCCGACCTGTTTGCCTACACCGTGCACGAAGCGATGGGTGTGGTCGCCGCGATCATTCCGTGGAACAGCCCGCTGTACCTGACCGCAATCAAACTGGCCCCGGCCCTCGCCGCCGGCAACACGATTGTGATCAAGCCGTCCGAGCATGCGTCGGCCACCATTCTGGAGCTGGCACGTCTGGCACTTGAGGCCGGGATACCGCCGGGTGTGGTCAACGTCGTCACCGGTTACGGCCCAAGCACAGGCGCTGCACTGACCCGTCATCCGCTGATCCGCAAGATTGCCTTCACGGGTGGCGCGGCAACGGCGCGGCATGTGGTGCGCAGCAGCGCCGAAAACTTCGCCAAGCTGTCGCTGGAACTGGGCGGCAAGTCGCCGAACATCATTTTCGCCGACGCCGATCTCGACAGCGCGATCAACGGCGCGATTGCCGGGATCTACGCCGCTTCAGGGCAGAGCTGCGTGTCCGGTTCGCGCTTGCTGGTGCAGGACGAAATCTACGACGAGTTCGTCAATCGTCTGGTCGAACGCGCTCAGCGCATCCGCATCGGCAACCCGCAGGAAGACCACAGCGAAATGGGCCCGATGGCTACCGCGCAGCAACTGGCGGTGGTCGAAGGTCTGGTCGCCGATGCCATTGCCGAAGGCGCGCGTCTGCGCACCGGCGGCAAGCGTCCGGCCGATCTTGGCGAAGGCTGGTTCTACGAGCCGACGCTGTTCGAGTGTGACCGCAACTCGATGAAGATCATGCAGGAAGAAGTCTTCGGCCCGGTGGCTTCGGTGATTCGTTTCAAAGACGAAGCTGAAGCGCTGGCCATCGCCAACGACTCGCAGTTCGGCCTCGCTGCCGGCATCTGGACCCGCGACCTGGGTCGTGCCCATCGTCTGGCGCGCGATGTGCGCTCGGGGATCATCTGGGTCAACACCTACCGCGCGGTCTCGGCGATGGCGCCGATCGGCGGCTTCAAGAACAGTGGCTATGGACGCGAAAGCGGCATCGATTCGGTGCTGGCCTACACCGAACTGAAAACGGTGTGGATCAACCTCTCTCAGGCGCCGATGCCTGATCCGTTTGTGATGCGCTAGGAGTCCTGCGAAATGATCGAACCCGGCATTTACAAAGACGTCATGAGCTCGTTCCCGTCCGGCGTCACGGTGGTCACCACCCTCGACCCGGACGGCGGCATCGCCGGCATCACCGCCAGCGCCTTCAGCGCGCTGTCGATTGATCCGGCGCTGGTGCTGTTCTGCCCCAACTACGCCTCCGATACCTACCCGGTGCTGCGTGACAGCAAGAAATTCGCCATTCACTTGCTCTCCGCCGAGCAGACCGCCGAAGCCTACGCGTTTGCCGGTAAAGGCAAGGACAAGGCTAAAAACATCGAGTGGCATTTGAGCGAACTGGGCAACCCGATCCTGGCCAAGGCCACGGCGATCATCGAGTGCGAGTTGTGGCGCGAATACGACGGCGGCGACCACGCGATCATTGTCGGCGCGGTAAAGAACCTGATCCTGCCGGCGCAACCGGTGACACCGATGATTTATCACAAGGGCAAGCTCGGTGCGTTGCCGACCCTTGTTTGAGAACAATGCAAAACCCTGTGGGAGCTGGCTTGCCAGCGATGGCGGCGGAACATTCAACATCAATGCTGGCTGAACTACCGCTATCGCTGGCAAGCCAGCTCCCACAGGATTGAGGTGAGGCGAAAGATATGAGTAGCGAGAAGTATGAAAAGGGTCTGAAAATCCGCACGCAGGTACTCGGCGAAGCCTATGTGCAACGCTCTATAGAGAACGCCGACGACTTCACCCGCCCGCTGCAGGAAATGGTCACCGAATACTGCTGGGGCCATGTCTGGGGCCGCGAAGGTTTGTCGCTCAAGGAGCGCAGCATGATCAACCTGGCGATGATCTCGGCGCTCAACCGCCCGCACGAACTCAAGCTGCATGTGCGTGGCGCCTTGCGTAACGGCCTGAGTCGTGAGCAAATACGCGAAATTCTGCTTCAGGTCGGCATTTATTGCGGCGTTCCGGCAGCCGTCGACAGTTTCCGGCTGGCCCGTGAAGCCTTCGCCGAAGCCGACGCCGAGGCCTCAGTCAACCCCTCGGCTGTTTAGATGCCCGTCTGGCATGGACAGCCAACTTAAAGAGCGGACCCTATGAAACGCCAGCCACTCGACGACAGCTTCAAGGTCAATCGCAACCCCGTTACCCTGCGCGAAATCGTGTTGGACAAACTGCGTAGCGCGATCATGAATTTCCAGCTCATGCCAGGCGATCGTCTGGTCGAACGCGACCTCTGTGATCGGCTCGGTGTCAGCCGCACGTCGGTGCGCGAAGCCTTGCGTCACCTTGAATCCGAAGGCCTGGTGGAGTTCGCCGACGCCAAAGGCCCGCGCGTCGCGATCATCACCCTGGCCGATGCCGTCGATATCTACGAATTGCGCTGCGTGCTCGAAGGCCTGATCGTGCAGTTGTTCACCCTGCGCGCCAAGGCCAAGGACATCAAGGCTCTGGAAAAAGCCCTCGACGACAACCGCAAGGCGCTCAAGGATGGCGAGCTGCAGCAAGTGATCGACTCGGTGCAGGGCTTCTACGACGTGCTGCTCGAAGGCTCGGGCAACCATGTCGCGGCCACGCAGTTGCGTCAGTTGCAGGCGCGCATCAGCTATCTGCGCGCGACCTCGGTGTCGCAGGAAAACCGCCGCGGCGCGAGTAATCACGAGATGGAAAAAATGGTCGAGGCGATCAAGAGCGGCGATCCGCTGGCGGCGCATCAGGCGTGTGTCGATCACGTCCGCGCCGCCGCTGCCGTGGCCCTCGATTACCTCAAGCGCAAGCAGGAAGAAACCGGCGTCGCCGTCAAAGGCACCCCGGCGATCACCCTGCCGATTGCGCTGAAAGAACCGCGCATCGGTCACTGACATGTTCAGCCCGAGCTTTTGCCCGAAATGCGGCGGTCCTGATCTGGGTCAGCAATTGCCGCCGGGCGATACGCACGAGCGCCTGATGTGCCGCGGCTGCGGCTACATTCACTACGTCAATCCGAAGATCATTGCCGGCTGCATCATCGAGCAGGACGGCAAATACCTGTTGTGCCAACGGGCGATCCCACCGCGCCCCGGCACCTGGACCTTGCCGGCCGGCTTCATGGAAAGCGGCGAGACCACCGAGCAGGCGGCATTGCGCGAGGTCTGGGAAGAAAGCGGCGTGCGCGCCGAAATCATCTCGCCGTATTCGATCTTCAGCGTGCCGAAGATCAGCGAGGTGTACATCATCTTCCGCGCCATTGCATTGGAGATCACCGGGCAGTTCGGTCCGGAAACGCTGGACTACAAGTTCTTCGCGCCTGAAGACATTCCGTGGGAGCAGATTTACTACCCGGCGATCCGGCAGATTCTCGAGCGCTACATCGAAGAGCGCCAGGCCGGGGTTTACGGGATCTACGTGGGCAATGACGACAGCGGAAAAATCCATTTCATGCGCTGACCCAGTCTGATCGTTCCCACGCTCCGCGTGGGAATGCCTCATCGGACGCTCCGCGTTCGGCTCCGGATGGGACGCGGAGCGTCCCGGGCTGCATTCCCACGCGGAGCGTGGGAACGATCACCATTGAGTATTAAGGCGCAGCAAAGGCCTCGACGATGATGATCTCCGCCCTCGCCCATTCCTCGCGATAGCTCTTCGCGTCTTGATACGCCGCCGAGCGATAGCACGCCACGGCTGTTTCGTAGCTCTCAAACTCGATGATCACGGTGCGCTGCGGCGTTGGCCGCCCTTCCATCGCCTCGCTGCGCCCGCCTCTGGCCAAAAACTTTCCGCCAAACGCAGCAATCGCCTGTGGCGTGCGTTGGGTGTATTGGCTGTAGCGATCGGCATCGGCTATATCCACATGAGCAATCCAGTACGCCTTCATAGTGACCTCTTTGTTGATTCTGTATTATGGTATACCAATATATTTCCAACGAACCCTGAGAGTCCAGCATGGCCTTCAACAGCATCGAAGAAATCATCGAAGATTATCGCCTTGGCAAAATGGTTCTGCTGGTCGATGACGAAGACCGCGAGAACGAAGGCGACCTGCTGCTGGCCGCCGATTGCTGCACACCGGAGGCTATCAGTTTCATGGCTCGCGAAGCGCGCGGATTGATCTGCCTGACGCTGACCGACGAACACTGCCAGCGTCTGGGCCTGGAACAAATGGTGCCGAGCAACGGCAGCGTGTTCAGCACCGCGTTCACCGTGTCGATCGAGGCGGCGGTTGGCGTGACCACCGGCATTTCCGCGGCTGACCGAGCTTGCACCGTCGCTGCCGCCGTGGCGCCGAATGCCCGCGCCGAAGACCTGGTGCAGCCCGGCCACATTTTCCCGCTGCGTGCCAAGGAAGGTGGCGTGCTGACCCGCGCCGGCCACACCGAGGCGGGTTGCGATCTGGCGCGCCTCGCCGGATTCACGCCGGCTTCGGTGATTGTCGAAGTGATGAACGACGACGGCACCATGGCCCGTCGCCCGGATCTGGAACAGTTCGCGCGCAAGCACGGGATCAAGATCGGTACCATCGCCGACCTGATCCACTATCGCCTCAGCACCGAACACACCATCGAGCGCATCGGTGAACGTGAGCTGCCGACGGTGCACGGCACCTTCCGTTTGATCACCTTTGAAGACCGCATCGAGGGCGGCGTGCACATGGCGATGGTCATGGGCGACCTGCGCCGTGAAGAACCAACGCTGGTGCGTGTGCATGTGATCGATCCGCTGCGCGATCTGGTCGGCGCCGAGTACAGCGGGCCGACGAACTGGACGTTATGGGCGGCGCTGCAACGGGTCGCAGCGGAAGGTCACGGGGTTGTGGTGGTGCTGGCCAATCATGAATCGTCTCAGGCGTTGCTTGAACGTGTGCCGCAGTTGACTCAGCCGCCACGGCAGTTCAGTCGCTCGCAGTCGCGGATTTATTCGGAAGTGGGGACTGGGGCGCAGATTCTGCAGAACCTGGGGGTGGGCAAGCTGCGCCACCTCGGGCCGCCGCTGAAATATGCAGGGTTGACTGGGTATGACCTTGAGGTGGTCGAGAGTATTCCATTCACGGAATGACTCTCTGCTATCGGTGATCTCCTGTGGCGAGGGAGCTTGCTCCCGCTGGACTGCGCAGCAGACCCATGCTGTTTGAAAAAGCGAGGGTCGCTTCGCAACCCAGCGGGAGCAAGCTCCCTCGCCACAGTCTTTCAATGGCCGCAAATTTTCAGCCGCAAAAAATCCATCCTCAGATAACCGGTAAGGCAAAGTGCTTGCACAAAGTTTGGAATACCATAATATGATATTCCATAGACCGGACGCTCTAGCAAAACGTCCAGCTACTGCTCCCGACAGGCGGGCAACAACGCAAGGCCCGCTCAAAAACACAACAATGAGGGCGTAAAAATGGTGTTGAACAAAGCTGCAACCGCGATCTTGTTCGCGGGACTGCTCAGCGTTACCGGCCAGGCTGCAATGGCTGCCGAGAGCGTCAATTTTGTCAGCTGGGGCGGTAGCACCCAGGATGCGCAGAAACAGGCCTGGGCCGATCCGTTCAGCAAGGCCAGCGGCATCACCGTCGTGCAGGACGGCCCGACCGACTACGGCAAACTCAAGGCCATGGTCGAAAGCGGCAACGTGCAGTGGGACGTGGTCGATGTCGAAGCCGATTTCGCCCTGCGCGCCGCAGCCGAAGGCCTGCTCGAACCACTCGATTTCAAAGTGATCCAGCGCGACAGGATCGACCCGCGCTTCGTCAGCGATCATGGCGTCGGTTCGTTTTTCTTCTCCTTTGTCCTGGGCTACAACGAAGGCAAGCTCGGCGCCAACAAGCCGCAGGACTGGAGCGCACTGTTCGACACCAAAACCTTCCCCGGCAAACGCGCCCTGTATAAATGGCCAAGCCCCGGCGTGCTCGAACTGGCGCTGCTGGCCGATGGCGTTGCGGCCGACAAGCTCTATCCGCTGGATCTGGATCGCGCCTTCAAGAAACTCGACACCATCAAGAAAGACATCGTCTGGTGGGGCGGCGGCGCGCAGTCGCAGCAACTGCTGGCGTCCGGCGAAGCGAGCATGGGCCAATTCTGGAACGGGCGCGTGCACGCCCTGCAAGAAGACGGCGCGCCGGTTGGCGTGAGCTGGAAACAGAACCTGGTCATGGCCGACATTCTGGTCATCCCCAAGGGCGCGAAAAACAAGGACGCGGCGATGAAGTTCCTGGCCAACGCCAGCAGTGCCAAAGGCCAGGCCGACTTCTCCAACCTGACCGCTTACGCCCCGGTCAACCTCGACAGTGTGGAGCGTCTGGATTCGACGCTGGCCCCCAACCTGCCGACGGCCTACGCCAAGGATCAGATCACCCTTGATTTCGCGTACTGGGCCAAGAACGGTCCGGCCATCGCGACACGGTGGAACGAATGGCTGGTCAAATGAAAATCGCGGCCACTGCGCCCCGTCCCTCCACGGCCACCGGGAGCGCTGGCAGCGCTGCCGGTTCGGCCTTCAAGCAACGCTGGCGCGGCGCCGGCAACCTCGTTCCGGCGCTGCTGTTCCTCGGCCTGTTCTTTCTCGCGCCGTTGATTGGCTTGTTGTTGCGTGGCGTGCTCGAACCTGTGCCGGGCCTGGGCAACTACGAACAACTGTTCGCCAACTCGGCGTATGCGCGGGTGCTGCTCAACACCTTTTCGGTGGCCGGGCTGGTGACGCTGTTCAGCCTGTTGCTGGGTTTCCCGCTGGCCTGGGCGATTACGCTGGTGCCGCGCGGCTGGGGGCGATGGATTCTAAACATCGTGCTGCTGTCGATGTGGACCAGCCTGCTCGCCCGCACTTACTCATGGCTGGTGCTGTTGCAAGCGTCCGGCGTGATCAACAAGGCGCTGATGGCGCTGGGCATCATCGATCAGCCGCTGGAGATGGTGCACAACCTCACCGGTGTGGTGATCGGCATGAGCTACATCATGATCCCGTTCATCGTGCTGCCGTTGCAGGCGACCATGCAGGCCATCGACCCGATGATCCTGCAGGCCGGTTCCATCTGCGGCGCCAGCCCATGGACCAACTTCTTTCGGGTGTTCCTGCCGCTGTGCCGGCCGGGTCTGGCGTCCGGGGGTTTGATGGTGTTCGTGATGTCGCTCGGTTATTACGTCACCCCGGCGTTGCTCGGCGGCGCGCAGAACATGATGCTGCCGGAGTTCATCATTCAGCAGGTGCAGTCGTTCCTCAACTGGGGCCTGGCGAGTGCCGGTGCGGCGTTGTTGATCGCGATCACTTTGGTGCTGTTCTACTTCTACCTGAAGCTACAGCCGGAATCCCCGGTTGGCGCCAGTAATGCGAGGTAAGCCGACATGCTCCTGACTCCCAATGCCATGAGCCGGCGGATGCGCTTCGGCTTGTATGCAACCACCGGGCTGATCGGTCTGTTCCTGCTGTTGCCGATCGTGTTCATCGTGCTGCTGTCGTTCGGCTCCTCGCAGTGGCTGGTGTTTCCGCCGCCGGGCTGGACGCTGAAATGGTACGGCCAGTTCTTTTCCAACCCCGACTGGATGAACGCCGCCGCAGCCAGCCTCAAGGTTGCCGTGCTGACCACGATTTGCGCGGTGGCGCTCGGTTTGCCAACCGCGTTTGCCTTGGTGCGCGGACGCTTTCCCGGACGGGAAATGCTCTACGGCTTGTTCACCCTGCCGATGATCGTGCCGTTGGTGATCATCGCCGTGGCGGTGTACGCGCTGTTCCTCAAGCTCGGTTACACCGGGACGATGTTCGCCTTCGTGGTCAGCCACGTGATCGTCGCCTTGCCGTTTACCATCATCTCGATCATCAACTCGCTGAAGCTGTTCGATCAGTCGATTGAAGACGCGGCGGTGATCTGTGGCGCCTCGCGCCTGCAAGCGGTGTTCAAGGTGACGTTCCCGGCGATTCGTCCGGGCATGGTCGCCGGCGCCCTCTTCGCCTTCCTGGTTTCGTGGGACGAAGTGGTGCTCAGCGTGATGATGGCAAGTCCCACACTGCAAACCCTGCCCGTGAAAATGTGGACCACCCTGCGCCAGGACCTGACCCCGGTGATCGCCGTCGCTTCGACGCTGCTGATCGGCCTCTCGGTGTTGGTCATGGTGATCGCCGCCGCCCTGCGCCGGCGCAACGAAATCAGCGCCTGAGCGCCCTGGAGTACGACATGAGTGCCGTGATCAAAGACGCATCCGCGCAAAACGACAAACCGCTGGTCAGCCTGCGCAACCTGAACAAGCACTACGGCGACTTTGCCGCCGTCGACAACATCTCGCTGGACATCAAGGACGGCGAGTTCCTGACCTTTCTCGGCTCCAGTGGCTCGGGCAAAAGTACGACGCTGTCGATGCTCGCCGGGTTTGAGACGCCGAGCAGCGGCGAGATCCTCGTCAACGGCCAGTCGCTGGTCAACGTGCCGCCGCACAAGCGTGACATCGGCATGGTCTTTCAACGTTATTCACTGTTCCCGCATCTGTCGGTGCGCGACAACATCGCGTTCCCGCTGGCGATCCGCAAACTGGCCACGGCCGAGCGCGAAAAACGTGTCGACGCGATGCTGAAACTGGTGCAGCTCGAACAGTTTGCCCATCGCCGCCCTTCGCAACTGTCCGGCGGTCAGCAACAACGCGTCGCCATTGCGCGCGCGCTGGTTTACGAGCCACGCATCTTGCTGATGGACGAGCCTCTCGGTGCGCTGGATAAAAAGCTGCGCGAGGATTTGCAGGACGAGCTGCGCCAGTTGCACCGACGCCTGGGCATCACCATCGTTTACGTGACTCACGATCAGGAAGAAGCCATGCGTTTGTCACAGCGCATCGCAATCTTCAGCCACGGCAAAATTGTCGGACTGGGCAGCGGCTATGACCTCTATCAAAATCCGCCGAACGCGTTTGTCGCCTCGTTTCTGGGCAACTCCAACTTTCTCAAGCTCAAGGCGCAGGGCAACGCGGCGGCGAGTTTTGAAGGCCAGTCGTTGTCGATTCGGCTGACGTCCGGGTTGCACACTGATCAGGACGTGCTGCTGATGGTGCGCCCGGAAAAAGCGTTGGCGCTGAACGTGCAGCAAGCGATTGATGAGCCGTTGGCGGCGGGTTGGAATGAGGTTTCGGCCAGGGTCGTGGAGGTGCTGTTTCTCGGTGAGAGCCAGACGTGCAGCGTGGTGACGTCGGGAGGGACTTCGATGACGGTGAAAGCGTTGTCAGCCGCTGGCATGCCGCTCAAGGCCGGGGACCCGGTACGGGTGCGCTGGGCCACGGCGGATGCTTGCGTTTATACCGAATGGACCGAGGGAGACCTCAACAAGGCTGCCGGTGCTCATTGAGTTTTCCCTGACACCCCACGCCCCCCTGTAGGAGTGAGCCTGCTCGCGATAGCGGTATGTCAGACACCAACGATGTTGACTTGTAGACCGCTATCGCGAGCAGGCTCACTCCTACAATTGGACCGCATTTCACCCTCGGGTCACCCCAGCGTCGGGCTGCGGTGGCCCTTTTTCAGACGATGGGCGTAAAACCTTCAATCTCATCCGGCCACGCCGTCAGCACTTCAAACCCGGTCTCGGTGACCGCGACCATATGCTCCCACTGCGCCGACAGCGAGCCATCCTTGGTCAGCACGGTCCAGCCATCGGGCATGTTCTTCACATGACGCTTGCCGGCATTGAGCATCGGTTCGACGGTAAAAATCATTCCGGCCTTGAGCTTCAAGCCCTGATTGGGAAAGCCGTAATGCAGAATCTGCGGCTCATCGTGATAGACCTTGCCAATGCCATGGCCGCAATACTCGCGCACCACGCTGAAGCCCTCCTTCTCCGCCAGGCTCTGGATCGCATGGCCAATATCGCCCAGCGTCGCCCCCGGACGCACGGCGCGAATGCCCGCGCACATGGCCTCGTAGGTGGTCTTGATAAGGTGCTGCGCCTCGGGCGTCGCTTCGCCGACGACGTACATGCGACTGGTGTCGCCGAACCAGCCGTCCTTGATTACCGCGATGTCGAGGTTGACGATGTCGCCGTCCTTCAGCGGCGTGCCCGACGGAATCCCATGGCAGACCACGTCGTTGACCGACGCACAGACGGTTTTCGGAAAACCGTGATAACCGACGTTGGCCGGCACGGCTTTTTGCACGTTGACGATGTAATCGTTGCACAGCCGGTCCAGCTCATCGGTGGTCACACCGGCCTTGACGTGCGGCACCAGCATCGCCAGCACTTGCGCGGCGAGTTTGCCGGCAGCGCGGGATTTTGCGATCTCGGCCGGGGTGTTGAGCTTGATCTGGTTTCTCATGCGCTGACGGCTTCCTGGGTCAGTTGATGCAGATCCAGTCCGCCGTTCTGTTCGGCGCGGATCAGCAGGCGGCAAATGGCGCTGTGGTCGAGGTTGGGGTGCAGCTCGGCGAGCATGCCGATGCGCATCCAGTGCTCGGCCTGCGCGTTGATCGAGCGGCTGAGTGCATTGCTGGAGACACGCAGATTCTCGTGCATGTCCTCTGAAATCTTTACGATGCCCATATGTATATCCGATACGATTTGTATATGGATCGTATATTAATCAGCGCACACGACAGATTGCAATGCCAACAGCTAACTCGATGCCGTGGCAGATTCGCCTCCCCCTCCACCGCGTAAATCGACTACCATGCCGCCGCTGGTTCCCAAACGGGATTAATAGGGAATCCGAGGTGCAGCAAGCATCAATCGGAACTGCCCCCGCAACTGTAGGTGCCGAGCCTGCTCGACGACTGCCACTGGGTTGCCCCCGGGAAGGCCGGAGCATGGCGATGACGCATCAGTCAGGAGACCTGCCGGCACAGTGACTGACCAACCGGCGGGGTGTCCGGGAAGGACATCGTGCCGCGCGCGTCTTTGCTTGAGCCCGGCCTTACGCTGTCGCCATGACCGCGTTCGCTGATGTGTTTCCAAACCGTACCCGCCCGCTTCCGTACGGTTTAATTGGAGACTGCTTCATGCTGCTGCCCCGCGTTGTCACCCTGATTACCGGCCTGGGCCTGGGCGCCCTGGCTCAAGCGGCGCCAACCGACTATCCACTGACGATAGAAAACTGCGGCAGCCCCCTCACTTTCCAGCAGACGCCCACCCGCACGGTGACCATCGGTCAGGCCGGCACGGAAATGCTCTATGCCTTGGGTCTGGGCGACAAAGTCGTCGGCACGTCGCTGTGGTTCAACGATGTGCTGGCCGAATACAAACCGCAGAACGACAAGATCGAGCGCCTGGCCGATAACGAACCGAGTTTCGAAGCGGTGATCGGCAAGCGCCCGCAACTGGTCGCCGTGGAGCTGGAATGGATGGTCGGTCCGCAAGGCGCGGTGGGCACCCGCGAGCAGTTTCACGAATTGAAGATTCCGACCTATTTGTTGCCCTCCGACTGCGAGGCCAAGGACAACCTCGTCGGTTCCGACGGCACGCGGCTGGCGCCGTTTCGCATCGACAGCATTTATAAGGGCGTGAGCCAACTGGCGGCGATCTTCGACGTGCAGGCACGCGGCGCACAGCTCAATGACCAACTGAAGGCCAGCCTCGCCCAGTCGATTGCCACCGCCAAACGCACGCAGCGCAAAGACCTCAGCGCACTGGTGTGGTTCTCCAGCGCCGAGATGGACATTGAGCCATTCGTGGCCGGGCACAAAGGCGTTCCCGATTTCATGCTCAGCACGTTAGGCGTGCGCAATGTCGTCGAGTCGGATGAAGAATGGCCGACCGTCGGCTGGGAAACCATCGCCAAGGCCAACCCGACGTTCCTGGTCATCGCGCGCATGGATCGTCGGCGCTTCCCGGCTGACGACTATCAGAAAAAACTCGCCTTCCTGCGCAGCGATCCCGTGACGCGCAACATGGACGCGGTCAAACACAACCGCATCATCATCCTCGACGCCATGGCGATGCAGGCCAGCCTGCGCACCTTCGCGGGTCTCGAACAACTGGCCACAGCCATCAACGGCTTCGATCTTTCGCAATGAGCAGACGCCTGATCCGTTTATTGCTGGTCCTGCTGGTGCTTTCGCTGGCCTTGGTCGGCGGCGTGGCGATTGGCGAAACCGCAATCGAGCCGAGCGTGGTGCTACAGGTGCTGGCAAACAAGCTGTGGGCCGCCGGGTATGTGCTTGATCCGATCGACGAAGGCATCGTCTGGAATTACCGCCTGACCCGCGTATTGGTGGCGGCGGCCTGTGGTGCCGGCCTGGCGACATGCGGGGTGATCCTGCAATCGCTGTTGCGCAATCCGCTGGCCGACCCGTATTTGCTGGGCATCTCGGCCGGGGCTTCGACTGGCGCAGTGATGGTCGCCCTGCTCGGCGTCGGCGCCGGTGTGATTTCGCTGTCGGCCGGGGCATTTGCCGGGGCGGTCACTGCGTTCGTGCTGGTGATTGTACTGGCCCGGATCAGCGGTTCGGCCAGCGGCACCGGGCCAATCATCCTCGCGGGCATTGCCGGCTCGCAATTGTTCAACGCCCTCACGGCCTTTCTGATCACCCGCTCGGCCAGTTCCGAACAGGCGCGCGGGATCATGTTCTGGCTGCTCGGCAATCTCGGCGGCGTGCGCTGGCCTTCGGTGTGGCTGGCGGTGCCGGTGGCCCTGCTCGGGCTGGTGGTCTGCCTGTGGCACCGGCGCGCGCTCGACGCGTTTACTTTCGGCGCGGACTCGGCGGCGTCCCTCGGCATCCCGGTGCGCCGCGTGCAGGTTTTGCTGATCGGCTGCGCCGCGCTGGTGACGGCGGTGATGGTGTCGATTGTCGGCTCGATCGGCTTTGTCGGCCTGGTGATTCCCCACGCCGCACGGCTGCTGCTCGGCACCGGGCATGCTCGGCTGCTGCCGGCCAGCGCTTTGGGTGGCGCGGTGTTTCTGATCGCCGCTGATGTGCTGTCGCGCACCCTGATCAAGGGTCAGGTGATTCCGGTGGGCGTCATCACTGCACTGGTCGGCGCACCGGTATTCGCCCTGATTCTGGTGGGCCGGAGAGCCGCACGATGAACAACGTTCTGAGCTGTGCCGGGCTGGCATTCAACGTGCGCGGTGCGCAATTGCTTGACGGTATCAGTCTGGACGTCCAGCGCGGCGAGACGCTGGGCATTGTCGGGCCGAACGGATCGGGGAAATCCACGCTGCTGAAACTGCTCGCCGGCCTGCGCGAACCGAGCGCGGGCCAGGTGCAGCTTGCCGGTCAGGTACTCGGCAGAATGTCACGGCGCAGCATTGCGCAAACACTCGCCGTGGTTGAACAACAGGCCGACACCGACGATGGCATTCGCGTGTTCGACGCCGTCGCGCTGGGGCGCACACCCTGGTTGTCGGCGCTGCAACCGTGGTCGGACGCCGACGAGAGCATCGTCCAACAAGCCTTGGTCGACGTCGACGCCGTGCACCTGCGCAACCGCCTCTGGCGCAGCCTCTCCGGCGGTGAACGGCAACGCGTGCACATCGCTCGGGCGCTGGCGCAGCGACCACAGATTCTGCTCCTCGACGAGCCGGCCAACCACCTCGACATTCAGCATCAGTTGAGCATTCTGCAAGTGGTGCGCGCACTGCCGGTGACTACGTTGATCGCTCTGCACGACCTCAATCAGGCGCTCAAATGCGATCGCCTGGCGGTGCTGGAGCGCGGGCGTCTGGTCGCGCTTGGCGAGCCGCTGCAAGTGCTGACGCCAGAGCGTTTACAGACGACTTTCGGGGTCAGGGCACACTATCTGACGGACCCGTTCGACGGCGCGCAGATTCTACGCTTTCATTCGTGACCGATTGCCGGGTCTCAAAGACCTGCTCCCACCATCAGGTTTTGCGGCTGTCCTGAAGCCCGAGTACGCCCCGAGCCCCTGTGGGAGTGGGCTTGCTCACGAAGGCGGCGGGTCAGGTATTCATCTGCGGCTGACACTCCGCTTTCGCGAGCAGGCTCACTCCTACATTGGGTTTTGTGGGTTTCCTGAGATTTGGCTACTCACCGGAAATCGGATGATGTGTTGACGTAAGTTTTGTCTGATCGCGGCTCGGGTCTTGGCAGCGTCTATGGATTTTTTGAGTTGCGAGCGATGGCTTCCCGGCCTATGTTGCTTGCGAGATGTTTGCCTGCGCATGAAGCGCTATGACTCACCGAAGGAAACCGAAATGTCAAAAGATTCCCGCCCTGCCGTGCTTGGGCTGATCGGCAATACACCGCTGGTGCGCGTGACCCGTTTCGATACCGGACCGTGCACACTGTTTCTCAAACTCGAATCGCAAAACCCGGGCGGCTCGATCAAGGACCGCATCGGCCTGGCGATGATCGACGCCGCCGAGCGCGACGGTCGCCTGCAACCCGGTGGCACCATTGTCGAAGCCACGGCCGGTAACACCGGCCTGGGTCTGGCGTTGGTCGGACGCGCCAAAGGCTACCGCGTGGTGCTGGTGGTGCCTGACAAGATGTCGACCGAGAAGGTCCTGCACTTGAAAGCCATGGGCGCCGAGGTGCACATCACCCGCTCCGACGTCGGCAAGGGCCATCCCGAGTATTACCAGGACGTCGCCGCCCGGCTGGCGAAAGACATTCCCGGCGCGTTTTTTGCCGACCAGTTCAACAACCCGGCCAACCCGCTGGCGCATGAATGCAGCACCGCGCCGGAAATCTGGGCGCAGACCGAACACGACCTGGACGCCATCGTCGTCGGTGTCGGTTCGGCCGGTACGCTGACCGGGCTGAGCCGTTTCTTCAAGCGCGTGCAACCGAATCTGGAAATGGTGCTGGCCGATCCGGTCGGTTCGGTAATGGCGCAATACAGCCGCGACGGCACGCTGCCCACCCCCGGTTCCTGGGCCGTCGAAGGCATTGGCGAAGACTTCATTCCGTCGATCACCGACCTGTCCAGCGTGCGCCACGCCTACTCGATCAGCGATGCAGAAAGCTTCGACCACGCGCGTCAGCTGCTCAAGGCCGAGGGCATTCTCGGCGGTTCATCGACCGGCACCCTGTTCGCCGCTGCGCTGCGTTATTGCCGTGAGCAGACCGAGCCGAAACGCGTGGTCAGTTTTGTCTGTGACACCGGCACGCGTTATCTGTCCAAGGTCTACAACGACCAGTGGATGACCGATCAGGGCCTGTTGCAGCGCAAGGGTTACGGCGACCTGCGCGACCTGATCGCCCGGCGTTTCGAGGACGGCCGCGTGATCAGCGTCGGTCCCGACGACACCCTGCTGACGGCGTTCCAGCGCATGCGTCTGGCGGACGTCTCGCAGTTACCGGTGTTGGTGGAAGGCAAGCAACTGGTCGGCGTGATCGATGAATCGGACATTCTGCTGGGCGTGCACGAAGACGCCGCCCGCTTCAGTCAGTCGGTGTCCAGCGTGATGACCGACAAACTGCAAACCCTCGCCCCCGGCGCCACGCTGGCCGAGCTGGAAGCGGTGCTCAGCCGTGGCCTCGTCGCCATTATTTCCGACGCCTCAGGCTTCCATGGACTGATCACCCGCACCGACATGCTCAATCAATTACGGAGATCCCTTGCATGAGTCAGCACGACGATAAATCCCAAGGCTTCGCGACCCGGGTGATCCACGCCGGGCAAGTGCCAGACCCGACCACCGGCGCGCTGATGCCGCCCATCTACGCCAACTCCACCTACCTGCAAGACAGCCCCGGCGTGCACAAGGGCTTCGATTACGGCCGCTCGCACAACCCGACGCGCTTCGCCCTGGAGCGCTGCGTTGCGGATCTCGAAGGTGGCACCCGTGCGTTCGCGTTTGCCTCAGGGCTGGCGGCGATTTCCACGGTGCTGGAATTGCTTGATGCCGGTTCGCACATTGTTTCTGGCAATGACTTGTACGGCGGCACGTTCCGCCTGTTCGACAAGGTTCGCCAGCGCAGCGCCGGGCATCGTTTCAGCTTCGTCGACCTGACGGATCTGTCGGCGTTCGAAGCCTCGCTGCAGGACGACACGCGCATGGTCATGGTCGAGACGCCAACCAACCCGCTGTTGAGCCTGTCGGATCTGGCCGCGATTGCGCGCATCTGCCGCGCTCGCGGGATCATCTGCGTCGCCGACAACACCTTCGCCAGCCCCTATATCCAGCGACCGCTGGAACTGGGTTTCGACATCGTCCTGCACTCGACTACCAAATACCTCAACGGCCACTCCGACGTGATCGGCGGCATCGCCGTGGTCGGGCAGAACGCCGAACTGGCCGAAAGGCTAGGTTTTCTGCAAAACGCCGTCGGCGCGATTTCCGGTCCGTTCGATGCGTTTCTGACCCTGCGCGGGGTGAAAACCCTGGCGCTGCGCATGGAGCGGCATTGCAGCAATGCGCTGGACCTGGCGCAGTGGCTGGAGCAGCAACCCCAGGTCAAACGCGTCTACTATCCGGGCCTTGAGTCGCATCCACAGCACGACTTGGCCAAGCGGCAGATGTGCGGTTTCGGCGGGATGATTTCTGTTGATCTGAACGGTGATCTGGCCGGCGCGCGGCGCTTTCTGGAGAGCGTACAGATCTTCGCGCTGGCAGAAAGTCTGGGCGGTGTGGAAAGCCTGATCGAACATCCGGCGATCATGACTCACGCGACGATTCCCGCCGAAACCCGCGCGAAACTCGGCATTGGCGATGGGCTGGTACGGCTGTCGGTCGGGGTGGAAGATGTCGAGGATTTGCGCGCCGATCTGGCCCAGGCGCTGGCAAAGATCTAGCACGGCAACAACGCAAATCCCGTCGCTGCCGGGCGGCTCATTCGAGTCGTCCGGCAGCGCGCTAGCACATTTGTGCTAATCGACCGTTCTGTCACCCGGCGCTATATTCGCCGCACTATTCCCCGCCCCCCAAGACGCTCCCCATCGTTGCCCTTTCGCAGCGTGCGGGATCGTTGTGTCTGCAAATCGAAACGAAACCAAGGAAGAAACACATGAAATCCCTGATCGCAACACTCACCCTCAGCGCGCTTTTCCTGACTGGCTGCGCCACGCCGAAACAGTGGGAAGCAACCGGCGGCAGCAAAACCGATGGCATCGTCCAGGTTTCTTATGAGTTGGGTCAATTCGAAAGCGGCCAGACCAACGCCGAGCAGGGCCTGACTATCGCCGCGCAACGCTGCAAAACCTGGGGCTATAAAAGTGCCGAGGTAACCGGCTCGGAAAAAAATATCTGCCGCACCATGGGCAAGTTCAATTGCCTGCAAACCACCATTACTCAGGATTACCTCTGCAAACGATGAACAGGTCGCGCAGCCCTCGCAAAGTTGCGCGCAGCTCGGCCGGTCGCACCGGTTTTGACAGAATCGAAATCTGGCGGTCGTGCAAGGCCGCCTGGATTTTTTCAACGTCGTGACCGGTGATGATCATCGCCGGCACCGCCCAACCTCGCTGCCTGCGCACCTCATCGATGCACTCGATACCGGTCGCGTGGGTGCCGAGGTCATAGTCGGCGACGATGATGTCGCAATCCGTCACCAGGTCCTGCGCCGACCATTCAGCCTGAACCACGCAGCCCCAGCGCTCCAGCAAGGCCGAAGTCGCCAGCAGTACGTTGTGATCGTCCTCCACCAGACACACCTTCAGCCCCGTCAGCAAACCGACCTGACGCGCTTCCTCACGGTTGACCGTGGACGCCGCCGCCAGCGCGATCGGCAAGCCATACAGAGTGACCGCCGTACCTCTGCCAAGCCGCGAGCGCAAGGCAACTTGCACCCCTATCAACGCTCCGAGGCGCTTGACGATCGACAGACCCAGCCCCACACCTTCGACGTCTTTGTCGCGCACTTGGCGCACCCGATAAAACTCCTCGAACACTTGCCCCAAATGCTCTTCGGCGATGCCGTTGCCACGGTCATAAACCACGATGGCGAGGCCTGCGCCACGCCGGCGCACACCAATCAGCACCGGACGCTGCGCGCCGTATTTGAAGCAGTTGGACAGTACGTTCTGCACCATGGTCGCCAGCAGTGCCGGATCGGTTCGCACCCAATACTGACAAGGGCGCAAACGCAGTTCCACGCCGGCCCAACGCGCCGCTTCGGCGTTTTGCCGGATCAGTTCCGCCAGCCATTCACCGAGGTTGACGCTTTGCAATTTCGGCAGGATCCGCCCGTTATCGAGGGTGTACAGATCGAGGATCGAACGAAACAGCTGCGAGACATTCAGCAGTGAACGGTCGATATTATCGACCAGCCGCCGCTCGTCATCGCCCAGGCACGACTCACGTAGGCACGCAGTAAACAAACCGATGGAATGGATCGGCTGGCGCAGGTCATGGCTGGCCTGGGCGAGGAAGCGCGACTTCTCCAGATTGGCCGCCACCGCTTCTTCCGAGGCCTTGCGCGTGCGTTCAAGCAGCAAGTGCGCATAAAACGGAATTACCGTGCTGGTGATCAACAGCATCAACACCATGAACGGTTGCGCCTGCCAGTACGGCGTCAAGCGATAGACCACCAGCAGCGCCAGCAAAGCCAGTCCCGTGGCAATCGCCAGATAGCGCGAGCCGTAGCGCATGCCGTTGCCGAGGTTGACCCAGACCATCACCGCGTACAGCGGCAGCGCCGCCTCGCCACCAATCACCAGGCCGAAACAGGTGCCGGTGTAATCATGGACCATGGCGAAAATCCGCCGCGCCGGGTAGTGCCCCGGCCAGCGCGCAATGGCTTGGCGGAACACGATCGAGGCCAGCAGGAACAGGCCGATGTAGGTAATGACCGGCAGGTAGGTATCGAGGCGATGGCCCGGCAGAAACACCAATATGACCATGTAGACCACCGCGATGGCGGCGATGATGATGCGCAGATTGGCCTGGTCGAGTTCGGTGTTTTTCTCGAACTTCATGGTAAACGTCCTTTTTTACATCGATCGTCAATTTCAGAAGCAGCCTACAGGCAACCCTGGCGCCTGGTGCTATGGTGCAGCCTTGAATAACGCCTGACCCAGGGAGGGTCACGCCATGACATGCCGCATCATCATAGCCGACGATCACCCACTGTTTCGCGAAGCGCTGCAGCGCACCGTCCAGCGTCTACTGCCCGACGCCGATATCGAAGAGGCTGGCGATCTCGCGTCCGTGCTGGCTTTGCTGCCGGTGGGCGCTGAACCGGACACGCTGATTCTCGATCTGCGATTTCCCGGGCTGACCTGCGTCGGTCAATTGGCCGAACTGCGTCAGCATTGGCCGCGCACCACGCTGATTGTGGTGTCGATGGTCGATGACCAGTCGCTGATCAATGAAGTCATGGCTGCCGGCATCGATGGCTTCATCGGTAAGAACATCGCCCCCGACGACATCGGCCAGGCAATTCTGGCGATCCGCGAGGGTGAAGTGTTGGTGAAGTTCGCGCCCTCGGGCTTGCTGCCGCTCGAGGCTGCCAACGCCCTCACCCCTCGGCAACAGGAAGTGTTGCGGCTGATTGCGCAGGGCAAGACCAACAAGGAAATCGCCCGGGCGCTGGACATTTCTCCCTTCACGGTGCGCATTCACGTGTCTTCTTTATTACGCACGCTGGATGTGCCCTCACGGGCTGCCGCCGCGGTGAAGTACGTTGGCCTGGTGTAGGCGCTGTCGCAGGCTGGGCCTGCATCTCTGGCGCAAAGATCGCCTTCGTGAGCAAGCCCACTCCCACAGGATTCCGGGTGGCACTCAGATCCACGGCAACCCACAAAACCCAGTGTGGGAGCGGGCTTGCTCGCCAAAGCGGAGTGTCAGCCGCAGATGAACTACCTGACCCGCCGTCTTCGTGAGCAAGCTCACTCCTACAGGATTTCCGGTGGTACTCAGATTCGCGACAACCCACAAAACCCAGTGTGGGAGCGGGCTTGCTCGCGAAAGCGGAGTGTCAGCCGCAGATGGATTACCTGACCTGCCGCCTTCGCGAGCAGGCTCACTTCTACAGGATTTCCGGTGGTACTCAGATTCGCGGCAACCCACAAAACCTATTGTAGGAGTGAGCCTGCTCGCGAAAGCGGAGTGTCAGCCGCAGATGAACTACCTGACCCGCCGTCTTCGTGAGCAAGCTCACTCCCACAGGGTTTCGCGGTGTGACCAGGATTCAAGGCAACCCACAAAACCGAGTGTAGGAGTGAGCCTGCTCGCGAAAGCGGTCTGCCAGTCACTACAGAGGATGATTGTGCTGCTGCAGGATGGCCCTGGCTTGTCGGGTGAACCGGTAGGTCTTGTCGTTTTCCAGCACGATCAAGCCTTCGAGGCACAGGCGTTTGAGCACTTCGCGCACGCTGATGAACGACAACTGCGGTGACGACGACGCCACCCACGTATGCACCCCGTTGGCTCCCGTCGGATGGCCGTCGCGGCTGGCAAGCACCAGCGCATTGAGCACTTTGAAACGGATCAGGCTGCTGCGCAGTCCGAAGTGGCGCAGCAATTCACGAATGTGTTGATTGGCACTGCGATCGAACTCGCTGGGCAGTCGAGGGGCCGCGGGCCGAACGATAAGCGCTGCAGCGCCCGGATTGTTCAACATAACGAAGACTCCTTTTCTGAAATGTTCACGCAGCTATCTATATAGAGAAGAGTACGCAGTCGCCGAATGATCCGGCGACTGCGCCATTGCCGACTGGCGTCAGAAATCGACGGTGGCCGACAACTGCAAGGTCCGCGGAGAACCCGGCGAGAACGCACCGTAGGACGCCACACCCGACCAGTACTCGCGATCGAACACGTTCTGCACCGTGGCCCGGAACGTCGTCGGCCGGCCTTCAATCTTGGTCGCGTACCGGGCGCCGGCGTCGAAGCGGGTCCAGGCATCAAGCTCCTGGGTATTGGCCTGGTTGACGTACTGGCGATCGGTGTAAATCGCGCCGCTGGTGAGGGTGAAGCCCTCGATCCATGGCGTGTCCCACTCGGCCCACAGGTTGGCTTGCACGTCTGGTACACCGACTGGTTTGTTGCCGCGATTGGCGGCGGTCGCCGAGTCGGTCAACTCGCCGTCGAGTACGGTCACGCCCCCCATCAAGCGAGTGCCCTTGGCGACTTCACCGTACATGCTCAACTCGACGCCACGGTTGCGTTGTTCGGCCTGCACCGAGAACACATTGCCGACACCGACCTCGCCACTCGGCTTCTCGATCTGGAACAACGCCAGGGACGTCATGAACGTGCCGTGTTCGTATTTGACCCCGATTTCATGCTGCTTGGACTCGTACGGCGCGAAGGTTTCCCCGGCGTTGACCGCCGTGCCCGGGGCGATGTCGCCTTTGCTCAAGCCTTCAACATAGTTGTAGTAAAGCGAGACGTCTTCCCAAGGCTTGACCACCACACCGACCAGCGGCGTAGTGGCGTTGTCGCTGTACCTGGAGCTGACTGCACCGCTGGCGTTGTAGTTACGCGACTCGATCTCCTGGCGGCGCACGCCGAGGGTCAGCTGGAAGCGGTCATCGAGCATCGACATCGTATCGGTCAACGCCACGCCCGACAGCTCCGACTCGGACACCCGCAGGACTTTCGGCGCGTTGAGGTACTGCCTTGGCGCATCAACCGGGTGGTAGATGTTCGAAACAATCGCGGTGCCATTGTTGATGCCACGCGACAGCTCATCCTGATAACGCGTGGCCATGACGGTGGTGGTGTGGGTGATCGGGCCGGTGGCGAACACACCACGGATACCGACATCGGCGGTCGAGCGATCGACGTTGAATTTGTAGTAGCCAGGCACGTTGCTGGTGTCGCCCGCGTCGTTGAGGATTCGCGGAACCTGGTCGGACAGGCGCTTGACGTCCGAGCGGCCACCGCCGGCATGCGCAAATACAGTCACCGCGTCATTGAGGTCATATTCGCCGCCGAGCAACGCCGATTGTTCCTTGGTGTCCGACCAGCCCCAATCCTGTGGCAGGTTGGTGCGACCGTTGGGCGCCGAGGGCACGTCTACGCCTGGGGCGATGGTGAACGGTCGCGACGCCGCTTCCCAACTTTCCTTCTGGCTGATGTAGTCCAGGTTCAGGCGCAGGCGTTCGCCACGATAATCCAAGGCAATCGCGCCGACGCCGAGGTCACGGTGCTGATCGTCGATCGCTGTGTCGCCACCCTGCAGGTTGCCGTTGAAGCGCACGCCGAACTGATTTTCCGAGCCGAATCGGCGACTGACATCGAGGTGCCCGCCGACCTGGGAATCGGACGCGTACGAACCGGTAAACCGGGTCAGGTCTTGGTCCAGCGGACGCTTGGGCACGATGTTGATCACGCCGCCAACGCCACTGTTGGGCGACAGGCCGTACATCAGCGCACCCGGCCCCTTGAGCACTTCGACCCGCTCGGCGTAGTCGGTGAACACGCGGTAGTTTGGTGCCACGCCATACACACCGTCGAAGGCCAGTTCACCAATGTTGCCTTCGCCAATCGGGAAGCCGCGGATGAAAAACGAGTCGACGATCCCGCCGGTCTGCCCGGTGGAGCGCACCGAAGGGTCACGCTCCAGCGCATCGGCGACGGTCACGGTCTGCAGGTCGGCGAGGGTCTTGGCGGTGTAGCTGGTGACGCTGAACGGCGTGTCCATCACGTCTTTGTTGCCCAGCATCCCCAACCGCGCCCCGCGCGCCACCTGGCCGCCGGCGAGTGTCTCCGGCAAGGCGGTTGCGCTGTTGTAACGGGCGTTGATGTTGGTGGTGTCGAGGGTCAGCGCGTCCTTGCTGGCGTCGGCCGGCGCCACTGGCGCAGCGTTCGCGGCCTGTTCGGCGGCGGCAGCGGATGGCCCGGCGCCGGCGGCCCAGGCACTGGCGCTTCCTGCGACCAGAACGAAATTCAGCATGGCGGTGCGCACGGCGAGTGTTAACACCCGCTCACCGCAAGGACGACTGACAACAGGCATGACGGTGGGATCCTTTTCATCGAGGGAAAATGGTAATCACTCCTATTGCCAGTCGATTTGCGAAAAAGTATCACCCGCAGTAAAGATTTTTTACCGTAGCGCGATCAGGCGCCGACATAGAGCCGTTGCAGCGGTATTGCGACCACCGGCAGTGCCGGGTCGAACGCGTGACGCGTGGTCTTGTACGGAAAAATCTCGCCACGGGCGATGGTGCTGAAAATCTGCGCCACTTCGAACGCCTGCCCCGTCCGCCAGTGCCGCACGCACACCCGCGGATCGCCGTAGTCGAGCTGGATGCAGGGCACCCGCTTGAGGCCGAGCTGCAACGCCGCAGTGAAACGGTGATTGCCGTCCATGACGATGCCACGCGAACGCTCGACGATGATCGGTTCCAGCCAGTGCCCGACGCGGACAATCGACTCGCACAGCCGCGTCACGTTGGCCGGGTCGACCTGCTCGGACTGCAACACTTCGCACAGCGGCCGCAACGCAATCTGATAACCGTGATCCATGGTGACCTCCTGATTCCGCGACTCAGCAGGCGTCAGCACGGGCAACCGGCGCATGCTGGCTGGCGACGTCGAGCAGGCGCTGGGCGTGCTCGATCAACGGCAAATCGACCATCTCGCCGTCCACTTGCACCGCGTGGCTACCGGTTGCTACCGCGCGCATCACCCGGTCGGCCCACGCCAGTTGGCGCGAGTCCGGCAGGAAGGCGCGCTGCACCGTGGTCAGTTGGCCAGGGTGAATACACAACTTGGCGCCAAACCCCAGCGAGCGGGCGTACTGCGCGTCCTTGGCAACCACCGCCAGGTCGCTGATCGCCGGCGTCACGCCATCGATCGGCGCGGGCAAATCCGCCGTGCGCGAGGCCAGCACGATGCGGTTGCGGGCGAACAGAAACGCCTCGGGAACCTGGCTGCAGTTGATATCGAGGGCGAAATCCAGCGAGCCGAACGCCAGCCGCGCCACGCCGGGAATCGCCGCAATCGCCTCGACCTGTTGCAGGCCCTTGGCGGTCTCGATGATCGCTATGATCTGCAACTGCGGCTGCCACGCCAGCAGTTGCTCCACCACCGATGCCAAAGCCTCGGGGCATTCGGCCTTGGGCAGGAAAATGCCGTCGCAACGCTCGGGATAACACCCGTCGCGCAGCCACGTCAGGTCTTGGCGAAACAGCGCGCTGCTGATGCTGTTCAGGCGGATGTACCGCTCGCAGGCCACGCTCGGCGTCGTCTCCTGCCAGGCCCGGATCGCGGCGCGCGCGGCGGCTTTGCTGTCAGGATGAACGGCGTCCTCGAGATCAAGGATGATCGCGTCCGGCCCCGCTTCGCAGGCCTTGGAAAAACGCTCGGGGCGGTTGCCCGGGACGAACAGGTAGCTGATGGCGAGGCGGGTTTTGCCGCTGAGTCGATCAGATTGCATGGCGTTGCTCCTTGGGTGTGAACCAGTCGTGGTTTCGAACAATTTTCGAGCCCCTGAACGGGCACAAATCCCCATTGTTTCGGGGGTTTGCTGCAACAACCGTTAACACCTTATTGTTCAAGCAATTAACGGTGTTTTTTATCTCGGGGCGAGCGAGTCCTTGAGCGTGTAAATACACGTTCATGGATTCGCCTTGCGCAGGTGTTTATTCAAAAATATTTGAAAACCTTACTTGATAATCGTTCCTGTTCGCAATATTGTTCACGCCGCCAAGAGGAACTATCCTCGGTTCAACGTCAGTCAGCAGCGTCTCGGAAATTACCTGTCAGTGATGTCACTTAAACATCAGCCACGGGTATTCAACAGGGTTTGGTCCGCAACTAACGGCCAATTGATACGTCCGTGCAAACCTTAGGGATTGGGGTGCTCATGTCATTGTTTCGTGAAATATTTATTACGATTGTCAGTTCGGATCCAATAACGACTTTTATTCGGCGTCCGTCACCAAACCGTTTACCGCCTCGTATCTGACGGGTCGAAACAGCACATAAATCGATAACAGACCTGTTATCGAGTTATCTATGGCGAGGTTATTTTCCAGCGCCGGGGTTAACTATGCCTGAAGTAAATAAAGCCTCTATGCAAACAGACACTAAAGTCCATCATCCGCATGCGTTAACACCGCTGATCGACCCGGTTATTTCCGCGTTTATCAACAACTTCCCCGACACTCTTACAGCGCTGGTCGAACAACACGGCTCTCCGCTGAATGTCGTCTGGCCCCATGCCTTTGAACGCAATACTCAAGCACTGCTGGCGGTGCTGAAACAGCACTCAGTAGCCAACGCCATCTTCTACGGCGCCAAGGCGAACAAGTCGCAATGCCTGCTGAGCGCGGCGGCGACTTCGGCAATTGGCGTCGATGTTTCGAGCCTCTACGAACTGCAGGCAGCCCTGCGGGCAGGTACACCAGGAGGAAAAATCTGCGCCACGGGACCGGCAAAAACGGCGGCATTCCACCAGGCGCTGATCAGCGCCGGCGCTCTGATTTGCGTGGACTCGCTGGAGGAATTCGACCATTTGAAAGAGCTGCTCGAAGCTCAGTCCCTGCCGATAAAAGCCCGGATTCTGCTGCGTTATCGGGCGAAAAGCTGCGCAAAGAGCCGATTCGGCATGGACGCGCAAGACCTGCTCGACAGCCTGCAACGCCTCGCGACAGACACCGCGAGCCTGGTCTTCGAGGGGTTTCATTTTCATCTCGGCGGCTATGGCTTCGAATCCCGCGTACAGGCGTTTCGCGAGGTCAGCGGATTTGTCGAGGCGGCGAGGGAAATGGGTTTGAATCCGCAGATGATCGATATCGGCGGTGGTCTGCCGATTCGGTATGTCGACCCACAGGACTACGCCCGCTTTCTGCAAAATGACAATATCCCGAGCCACTATTACCACCAGAAAGTCCCGGCTGATTATTACCCTTACGGCGGTGACCTGACGGCGGCGCAATGGTTAACGTTATTTCTCGAAGCCGAACATTCCGCGGGACTGTCCATTGCCGGTTATTTAAATCAGCAAAATATTACCCTGGCCCTGGAACCCGGTCGGAGTCTGGTCGATCAGGCGGCCATTTCAATCTTTCGCATCACCCGCACCAAGAAACTCGCCGACAACAAGACTGTCATTTTTGTCGAAGGCAGTAGTTTCAGTGCTTGCGAAACCTGGTTTGCTTCTGAATATCTGGTTGACCCGATACTGATCAGTACAGAACAACAGACGTCCGTACCCTGCCAAGCGTATATCGCCGGGCACAGCTGTCTTGACGACGATGTCATTACTTATCGCCTGATTAACTTCGCCTGTGAGCCACGGCGCGGCGACTTGTTGATTTACATCAACACCGCCGGCTATCAGATGGACTTGCTGGAAAACGAGTTTCACCGCCATCCCCTGCCCCGTCGGTTGATGGCGACCTGTTGTACGGAAGGTAACTATGCGTTTACACCTGACTACTGAAGGGAACAATAGCGATGATATTAAATAAAGTTTCAGACTTGATCGGTAACACACCGATGCTGGCCATCGATGTTCCGGACAGCAATGCCCGTTTGCTGTTAAAGATTGAAAAGAATAATCCCGGCGGCAGCATCAAAGACCGCATGGCACGCAATATGGTCCTGGCGGCGCTCAAGTCCGGGCGCCTGAAACCCGGCGGCGTAGTGGTCGAGTCGTCTTCGGGCAACACCGGAATTGGCCTGGCCATGGCCGCTGTCGAATTTGGCCTGCATTTCATCGCCGTGGTCGATCACCACGCCGCGCAAGACAAGATCGCCGTGATGAAGGCCCTCGGCGCTGACATCCGTTTCGTCAAAGGCAGCTATCGCGAAGACGAAGTGGCCGTGGTCGAGCGCCAGCGCCTCGCCGCCGAACTGGCGTCGGAGATCCCCGGCGCGGTGTTCATGAATCAATCCGACAACGCGGCCAATGCCGGCGGCTACAGTGATTTCGTTCGCGAAACCATCGCTCAGGCCAACGGGGTGATCGGTGCTTACGTCGGCTGCGTCGGCACCGGCGGTTCGATGACCGGTATCGCTCGCGGCCTGAAAGTGCACAACCCTGACACCGTGACCGTTGGCGTTGAACCCGCCGGCTCGATTGTTTTCGGTCATCCTGGCTACCCGTACTACCAATCGGGGACCGGCACGCCGGCGGGTGACACCGTCGGTCTGGTGCTCGATTACAGCTGCATTGATCTGGGCGTGCAGGTCACCGATGCCCAAGCGTTCGAAACCGCGCGCTACATCGCCCGCAACCTCGCCCTGCTGGTCGGTGGCTCGACGGGCGGCGCCATTTACAAGGCACTGGAGCTGATCCACAAAGGCGTGCTGACCGGCAACGTCGTAGTGCCGGTGGCCGACGGCGGCGAGAAATACCTGCACACCGTGTTCAACGAACAGTGGCTGCAGGAGCGCGACCTGATCGATCCGGGCATCGCCCCGCAACTGGACGCCTGGCTGGGCAAGACCCAATGGCTGGAATCCGTTTCCGCGCCGCTGCAACTGAGCGTCGCATGACCCACCCTTCACACAGGAACGCCTCTCGATGAATGTGTTGAAAGTCGCCATCTGTGGTGGCGGCAGGACTGGCCATCTCAACGCCATCCTGTTCAAGCAACTGCCCGACGTTCAGGTTTCGCTGCTCACCCATAATCAGGACGTCATTGAACATCACGCGCGGCAGACGCCCATGCAGGCGTTATTGCCTGACGGCTCGACCCTCAGCGCCCGACTGGATCGCGTCACCCGTGACGCCAAAGCGGCGGTGGAGGATGCCGATATCGTCATCGTCACCGTGCCTGCTCATGTCCGTCAGCAAACCCTGCAAGCCATCGCCCCGCACTTGAGTGCGAGCAAACCGGTGTTTATCGGTGCGATTCCGGGCTTCTGCGGTTTCGACTGGCTGGCCGAAGCCACCCTGCCCGACCGGCCGAATGTGGTCATCTGGGGCATGAAGGACGTGCCGCACACGGCTTTCGAGCTGACACCGGGACGCTCGGTGAAAATGGGCGGCGGCAAAAGCCAACTGTATGTGGCGACCCATGCCAGGGAGCCGCAAACAGCGCGCCGCCAACTCGAGAAAATACTGACCAGACTGTACGGTCCCTGCGTGACGATGCTCGATCACTATCTGGAAATCACCCTGACCCCGGGCAACCCGATCATGCACAGCTCGGTGATCTACGGCTTGATCGGCCCTTACGGCCAATGGCATCGCAAGATCTTCCCGCAGCGCATGTGCTGGTGGACAGAATGCCCGGAACTGGGCGCGTATTTTCTCGAGCGCATGGACCAGGAAAGCCAGGCTTTATGCGCGGTGATCAGCCAGCGGCTGGGCATCGACCTGTCTTCGGTGAAATCCTTGAAACAGGAGATCGTCGAGGCCTACGGCGAGCAGATCCGTGATACCAGCAGCATGCTGTCGATCCTGCGTACCAATCAGGCCTACAACGACATCCTCGCGCCAATGGTGCCGGCTGCCGACAACCGCGCCGGCTACGTGATCGAGCGCGAAAGCCGCGCCTTCAACGAAGACGTCGCCTATGGCTTGGTGCTGTTGGTGGAAATGGCCCGACGCTTCGACCTCAAGGTGCCCTACATCGAGGAAGTCCTGCAGTGGAGCGTGGCCTATATGCATGGCCTGCGCGATTCGGCACTCGATTACTTCCCCCGCCAATGGCCCCACACGACAAGCGCCGCCGCTTGATCGCCTATTCAATTTCTCGACGAGCAGACCGCTGATATGGATGACTTCAAGACACTGATCGCCTTCTCCCGCAAAAACGCCATGCGCCGTCTGGTGCGCTGCCTGTTTGCAGAAAACATTCTCGAGCGTTCGGCGCTGCGCTTCAGCGCCGAGGGCAACCAGGCCACTTACCCGCTCAAGGGCGGCCGCGCTCACCTGGCCTTTTCCGACATTGCCAAAGGCCCGGCCGACACCGTGGTCAACGACGGCGACGTGGTGCTGGTCACCGATGAAGGTGTGCGCCAGACCATCACCAGCCACCAGGACATGCTCGATGTGTTGCGCGACAGCTTTGATTTCGCACCGACCGACGAGGGCGTCGCCGGACTCAAGGCGGACATGGAAAACAGCCTGACCAACGACGCGCATGCCCGCCAGCATCGCCAGCAGTGGAACGCGCGGCTGCAACAGGCCATCGCGGATCAGGGCCTCAACAGCTTCACTGACTACCTGCGCCAGCACGTCAAAACCAAGGACGCGGCGATCCTGCTCGACCAGTGGGGCTCGCTGGAGGGCCATCCTTATTACCCGACGTGGAAGGCGCGCCCGGGCCTGAGCGATGACGAGGTGGCGCAACTGTCGCCGGAGTTCAATGCCCAGGTGCCACTGCGCATCGCCGCGTTGCGGGCCGACAACGCAAAAAGCGAAAGCATGCCGCACGTCACCAGCTACCACGCCTGGTTCGCCAGCCACTTCCCCGCGCAGTGGGAACAATGGAAAGCTTCGCTCAACAGCAAGGGCCTGGACGAAACCGAGTGGCTGCCGCTGCCGATTCACGCCTGGCATTTGCAGGCCTACGTGCTGAAGACGTTTGCGGCGGAGATCGAAGAAGGCATTCTGATCACCGACGGCCCGGACCTGCCAACGCTGCCGACCATGTCGTATCGCACCATGATGCCGCTGCTGGAGGATTGCGCGCCGCTGATCAAGCTGCCGATTGCCGTCTGGATGACCAGCGAACTGCGTAGCCTGCAAGCCAAGTCGATTCATATGGGGCCGCGGATCAGCACGGTGATCAGCGCTATCTTGAAAGCCGAAAACGGCTTCGATCAACGCTTGGAAATTTTCCCGGAAGAAATCGGCGTGCGCTACAAAAACGCGGTCACTCAGGACGATCATCCGGGCCGGCATCTTTCGGTGGTCTATCGCGCCAGTGCGCCGGCTTTCGAACGCAACGACGATTGCTTGCCGATCACCGTGGCATCGCTGTTCACTCGTTTGCACGGCAGCGGTCGGCCGTTGTTCACCGACCTGATCGAACGTGACGGCGTGCGGGCCAATGCGACGCAGGTGGAAAACTGGTTTCGCGAGTACGCCAAAGTGGTCACTCATCCCGTGGTGGCGATCTATTTGCTGTACGGAATCGGCCTTGAAGCGCACCAGCAAAACACCATGGTGCTGTTCTCCCCCGACGGTAAAGCACGTAGTCTGCTGATCCGCGATTTTGGCGATGGCCGCACCTACGCGCCATGGCTGGAAGGACGCGGTTACAGCCTGCAACCGCACGTGCAGCCGGGTATCCTGCCGACGGTGTTTGCCGGCGACATCGAGCCGGTGCGCATGTTCGTTCTCGACGCGGCGTTCCTGACGCACCTGCATGAGATCGCCCTGTGGTTGACCAAGGAGTACGGTTTGCACGACACGCGTCTGTGGCAAATCCTGCGCGAGGAAACCGATCTGGCGTTTGCAGCGGTGCGCGAGCGTGTCCCGGCCGATGTGTGGGAAACCGAGCACAAAGCATTCGTCGAAGACCCATGGCCGACGCGTTCGTTGTTGCGCATGCACTTGATGCAGTACAGCAACTATCGTTTGCAACACACCCTGACCAACCCGCTCGCTAGCGTTTAACCGAGGCTGACTCATGTCCCATGCAGGTGCCATCCAGGGTTCGAGAGTACGAATCCTGATTTATCTTCTGTTCGCGATCCAGTTGGTGTCGATGGGCGCGATGGAAATGAGCGGGCCGTTCTGGCCTGTCCATCTGCGTGGGCTGACCAGCTCCGAGTCGGTTTTCAGCTTCGCCAGCATCGCCGTGTACGTCGGGCCGATGCTGGGCATTATTCTGACCAGCGCATTCTGGGGCCGTATCGGCGACCGCTACGGCCACAAGTTGATGATGATTCGTGCGCTCGCCGGGTTGTCATTGACCCAGCTTGGGCTGGCCCTGTTCACGGACATCTGGGTAATTCTCATCCTGCGTTTTCTGCAAGGGGCGTTTGCCGGCTATATCGCTCCGGCCCAGGCCTATGGCGTGAGTATCGAAGCACCGTCGCGCCGCGCCAGGCTGTTCGCCATTCTGCAGATTTCGACCAACGTCGGCTCGCTGCTCGGTGCAGTGGTTGGCGGTCTGATCCTCGATTACGCGACGTTCTTCTGGATCAACATCATCGCGTCGGCATTGTGCGCGGTGTGCACGGTGATTGCCGCCGTGACCTTGCCGGACGTGCCGCCGGTGAAAAAACCGGGGGCCGCGGACCAGACTGCTCCCGTGCGCCGCGCCGGCAGCCTCTGGCAAGGTTCGCCGCTGCTGTCGCTGCTCGGTGTGATGGGCATTCTATTGCTCGCACGGATGCTGCCGCAGACCTCGTTTTCGCTGTATGTCAGCTCGGTCTTCGAGGTCAGCAATTCGGTGGTCGGTCTGTGCTATGGCCTGCTGGCGCTGGGCTTCATTCTGTCGGCCACGGCGTGGTCGCGTTACTTCGAACATCGCGGTCAGCAAGACACCTTGCAGCGCATGACGTACGTGGTGATCGGCTGCATCGTCCTCACCGCTGTGGCGGGCGTCACGCGCAATCCGCTGGTGTTCGTCATTGCCTATTTCATCTGGGGCGTACTGCTCGGGGCCACCACACCGGTGCTGATGGCGCTGATTTCGAAAACCGCCGACAGCTCGCAGCAGGGCCATGTGCTGGGGATTGCCCAGGGCACCGCACAATTCGCATCGATTGCCGGCATCTCGGCTGGCGGCTTGCTCAGTCAGGTCTACGGTCTGCAATACACCTATCTGTTCGTGTGTCTGGCCTACGTGCTGGCGTTGGTCCCGATTGTTGCGCTGCGCTACTGGCCGGCGGCGCTGCAAACCAGTCCTGCCCCACCCGCGGATTGATCAAGGAGTGACGCTTATGGACATCGCACAATTACGCGCTGACACGCCCGCCGTCGCGCAACTGATCCATTTCAACAACGCCGGCGCGGCGCTGATGCCGACGCCGGTGATCGACGCCGTGACGCGCCATATCCAGCTCGAAGCACGCCTGGGCGGCTACGAAGCCGCCGGGCAGCAATCGCGGGAAGTCGAGAACGTCTACACCGCCATCGCCCGGTTGATCAACGCCCGGACTGATGAAATCGCGGTGATCGAAAACGCCACCCGCGCCTGGGACATGGCCTTCTATTCATTGCCATGGCGCCCGGGCGACGTGGTGCTGACGTCCACCACCGAATACGCCGGCAACTACATCCCTTATCTGCAACTCAAGCAGCAACGCGGCATCGAAATCCGGGTGATTCCCAACGATGAGCATGGCCAGGTCTCGCTGACCGCGCTTGAAGCGCTGCTTAATGACCAGCGCGTGGCGTTGATCTCTTTGCCGGTCATCGCCACCAATGGCGGACCGGTGCAGCCAGTCGAGCAGGTAGGCGCCCTCGCCCGCGCCGCCGGCGTGCTGTTTCTGCTCGACGCCTGCCAGGCTGTCGGGCAAATGCCGATCGATGTGCAGAAAATCGGTTGCCACATGCTCACCGCCACCAGTCGTAAATACCTGCGCGGGCCTCGGGGAATGGGCTTTTTGTATGTCGAGCGCGCGCTGTGCCAGAGCCTTGAGCCGGCGTTTCTGGACTTGCACGCAGCGTCGTTGCAGAGCGCTGAGCAGTTCACGATTCGCGCCGATGCGCGCCGCTTCGAGAACTGGGAATGTAACGTCGCGGCCAAACTGGGCCTTGGTGCGGCGGTGCACTATGCGCTGGCGCAAGGCATCGAGCCGATGTGGCAGCGAATTCAGCACCTGGGCGAATACCTGCGCCTGCGGCTGGCCGAGATCCGCGGCGTCACGCCACGGGACCTGGGGGCGCAGAAGTCCGGCATCGTCACCTTCACCCATGATCAGCGCAGCGCGGCCCAGGTTCAGCAATGGCTGGCCGGGCAGGAAACGCGCATCAACGTCAGTACTTCGACGTTCCGCTCGACCCTGCTCGACATGCAGCAGCGCGACTTGCTGGAAGTCAGCCGCGCGTCGCTGCACGCGTACAACACCGAGGCGGAAATCGATACGCTGATTGCCGCGCTGCGCCGTTTGCCGACCGTATGAAAGCAGGCGCCAATCGGCGCTTGCGTCACAGAGGGTTTGTAAACTAGCATTGGGAATACTTCTCAATTGCATGAAAATCTGCAGCCATGAGCGAAACCCTTCCCGCGAATAACGACAAACACCTGCGCGCGATCGAAGCCCTGTACAGCGGCCATCACGGCTGGCTGTACGCGACGCTGAGAAAAAAACTGGGTAACGCCATGGATGCGGCGGATCTGGCGCAGGATACGTTCACCCGCATCCTTGCGTCTCAGGTCACGGTGATCGAGCAGCCACGGGCCTACCTGAGCTGTGTGGCCAAGGGCATTCTGGTCAACTGGTATCAGCGCAAGGCGCTGGAACGCGCTTATCTGGACGCTCTGGCCCATCTGCCCGCGCCCGAAGTGCCGTCGCCGGAATTGCGCTTCATGGTGCTGGAGACGCTGCACGAAATCGACGCGATGCTCGACGCCCTGCCGCCGCTGGTCAAACGCGCGTTCCTGCTGTCGCAGATCAGCGGTCTGAAATACGACGACATCGCCGAGCAGTTGGGGGTGTCGCTGATTACCGTCAAGCGCTACATGAAGCAAGCCTTCGTGCAATGCCTGCTGCTGGTGGAGTGAATGCTCGCCCGGCGCCATGACGCGCGGCCCGATCAACAGGCCCTGGAAGAAGCCGCCGACTGGCTGATCCGCATGAGTGAAGGCGAACTCAGCGACCGCGAGCGCGGCGAGTGGGAATGCTGGAAGGTCAGCACGCCCGAGCGCGCTCGCGCGTGGGCACGTGCGCAACTCTTGCAAACCAAACTGGGCGGCCTGCCGCCGTCATTGGCGATGTCCGCCCTTGATCGCCCAAGCAGTCCGCAACGGCGCGCGGCCATGGGCAAACTGGCGGTGATCCTGGCCCTTGTGCCGGCCGGTTGGGGCAGCTGGAAGCTGGCCGAATCGCAGCAATGGTCAGCCGACTACCGCACGGCCGTCGGCCAGCAACGCGAGCTGAGCCTGGCCGATGGCTCGAAAATCACCTTGAACACCGACACCGCCATCGATGTGCTGTTCGACGCCAGCCAACGCCTCATTTACTTGCGCGAAGGCGAGATCCTGGTGCAGACCGCCGCGGATATTTCCCCGCTCGCCCGGCCTTTCGTGGTCAGCACCTGCCAGGGCCGCATGCAGGCGCTGGGTACGCGTTTCACCGTCCGCGAGCGGCAACCGCAGACCCATCTGGCGGTGCTCGAAGGCGCGGTGAAAGTCGAACTCGCGAACAATCGCCAAGGCACGCCACTGATCGTCAACGCCGGTCAGCGCACCGATTTTTCTTCCTCCACCTTTGGCGCGGTCAGTGCCACCGACCGCAATGTCGGGGCCTGGAGCCAAGGCATGCTGATGGCCGACAAGATGCGCCTGGCCGATTTTGTCGACGAACTCACCCGCTATCGTCGCGGTTTCGTGCGCCTCGATCCGGCCCTCGCCGATCTGCGCATCTCCGGCGCTTACCCGATCAGCGACAGCCAACGCACCTTGAACATGCTGGCGCAGACCTACCCGATTGTTGTCAGCGGCCACCTCAATGGCTACTGGGTCATGCTTTCCCCCGCCTGAGGAAAAAAATCGCCGTCCGGGTGATACTTTTTTCAATCTCGACTGGCAATTGGGGAGAAGCACTTTTCCGTCCTGTTCATAGGCTCATCCATCCATGCTCGCCGCACGCCTCCTGCGCCCGGATCGTCAGTTCATACCAGTTGTTCGCAGTGCGTTGCTCAGCCTTGCCCTGATCGGTGGCGTCTGCCCGTTTGCCCTGGCCGCCGCGCCGGTGCAACTGGACGCGGGCACGGTGCGGGCGTTCAACATTGCCGCCGGACCGCTGGGGGCGACGCTGTCGAGTTTTGCCGTGGACGCGGGCATCGCCCTGTCGTTCCAGCCTGCGCTGACCGAAGGCCTGCGCAATCGCGCACTGGTCGGCAGCTACTCGACACAAGAGGCGGTCAATCGGTTGCTCGACGGCAGTGGCCTGGACATGGTGCTGCGCAGCGACGGCAGTTATACGCTGGTGCCGCGCCGGGTGACGCTGGATGAAACGCCGATCATTGGCACCGACCAACGCGCCAGCTCCCTGCCACCGGAGTATGCCGGCGGCCAGGTCGCCAGCGGTGGGCGTCTGGGCATTCTCGGCAACACCGAGGTGATGGACGCGCCGTTCAGCGTGAGCACTTACACCTCGGCGCTGATCAAGGATCAACAAGCCGTCACCGTGGGCGATGTGCTGGAGCGCGATTCTTCGGTGCGCTCCACCGGCCAGACCGGAGGGATTGTCGACTCGTTCTTCATTCGTGGCTTTCCGGTGGGCGAAGGCAATCTCGGTGAGCTGGCCTTCGACGGCGTGTACGGTGTGGCGCCCAATTACCGCGTGTTCACCGAATACGCCGAGCGCATTGAACTGGTCAAAGGCCCCGGCGCCTTGCTCTACGGCATGTCCCCCAATAACGCGGTCGGCGGCGTGATCAACGTAGTGCCGAAGCGCTCACTCGACGAAGACCTGACCCGTTTCACCGCCAGTTACGCGATGAATTCCCAGCTCGGCGGGCACCTCGACGTCAGCCGGCGTTTCGGTGAAGAGCGCCGCTTCGGCGTGCGCATCAACGGCAGTACGCAGCTCGGCGATACCGCGATTGACGCTCAGTCACGCCACGTCGATATCGGTGCGATCTCCCTCGATTATCAAGGTGAACGCCTGCGCACCAGCTTCGACTGGCTGCAGCAAAAAGAACGCTTCGATGCCGCCTCACGGCCATTCCTGATCGCGCCGGGCGTTGACATCCCTTCCGCGGCCAATGGTCGTACCAGCGTCAGTCAAGACTGGGGCTGGTCGAAAACCCGTGATCAGTCCGCGTTGTTCAGCGGCGAGTACGACCTCAGCGACGCCTTGACGGTGTTTACCCATGCCGGTGGCGGCAAGTCGGATGTCGCACGCATGTCCGACCAGACGCCGACCATCATCAATGCCGCCGGCGACACGTCTTCAACGCCTGGTTATTACAAGTTCGAAGTCGAGCGCTACACCGTTGACGCCGGCGCGCGGCTGCGCTTCGACACCGGGCCAATCAGTCACCGCACCACCGTGCAGGTCAGTCGCTATCGCGACGTGCTGTCACGCGGGATCATTTCCGCCGCGCCAATTTTGTCGAATATCTATCACCCGGTGGACCGTCCGGAACCTTACATTCCAAAACCGGATACGCCGAAAGTATCCGAAAGCGAACTGACCGGCGTGGCGCTGGCCGACACCCTGTCGATTCTCGATGACCGCGCGCAGATGACCCTCGGCCTGCGCAAGCAGAACATCCAGTCCGATAACTACAACGCGGCAGGCAGAGTCACCGCCTCCTACGACGACGGCCGGACCACGCCGCTGTTCGGCGTGGTGCTCAAACCCTGGGAACACGTCTCGCTTTACTACAACTACATCGAAGGCCTGAGCAAGGGCGACATTGCGCCGTCCAGCGCGGTCAACGCCGGCGAAATCTTCGCCCCGTATGTTTCCCGTCAGCATGAGGTCGGGGTCAAGGCCGACTACGGCACCTTCACCTCCACCCTCAGCCTGTTCCAGATCACCAAGCCCAGCGGCGAGCTGGCCGCCGGCGTGTTTTCGGTGCAGGGCGAACAACGCAATCGCGGGCTGGAGCTGAATGTGTTTGGCGAAGTCGTCCCCGGCACGCGCTTGCTCGGCGGCGTGACCCTGCTCGATGCTGAACTGAGCAAAACCGCAGTGGCGGCCAACCGCGGCAATAAACCGGTCGGCGTGCCATCGGTGCAGGCCAACCTCTGGGCCGAGTGGGACAGTACGTGGCTTGACGGCTTGACCCTGACCGGCGGCGCCATTCACACCGGCAGCCAATATGTGAACCAGGCAAACACGCAAAAACTCGATGACTGGACCCGCTTCGATGTCGGCGCCCGCTACAGCACCCGCATCGATGATCGGCCGACCACGTTTCGCGCCACCGTGCAGAACGTGTTCGACCACGAGTACTGGTCGGGCGTCGCCTCTTACGGCGCGTTCTCCCAGGGCTCACCGCGCACCTTATTACTGTCGGCGACTGTCGATTTCTGAAACGTTCAGGCGCAGGACGGCGTGAGTTGTCGGGCGCACTGACTTTTGTAAAGGCTTTGACCATGGTGATTTTCGATCGACGCAGCCTCGCTGTCGCTGCGCTGTTACTGGCAGGACTGCTGAGCCTGTTTTCCCTGGTGCCGCGCAGCGCTCACGCTGACGATGCGCAGGCTGCGCGCACCGAGGTCACCGATCTGCTGGGGCGTAAGGTCAAGGTGCATTTGCCGGTCAGGCGAGTGATTCTTGGTGAAGGCCGGCAGTTGTACCTGGTCGCCGCCCTCGACACGCACAACCCGATCGAACGGATCGTCGGCTGGCGCAAGGACCTGATCCAGTCGGACCCGGACACCTATAACGCTTACCTGCGCAAATTCCCCGACATCGCGAAAATCCCCACCTTTGGCGGCTTCGAAGACGGCACCTTCGATATCGAGCAGGCGATCTCGCAACGCCCGGACGTGATCATCCTCAACATCGAGGCTCAGCACGCCACCGAAGATGCGCGCTACATCGAAAAACTCGACGCCCTCGGCATCCCGGTGGTGTATGTCGATTTCCGCAATAACCCGATGCAGAACACCGAGCCGACCATGCGCCTGTTCGGCCAATTGTTCGGCAAGGAACAACGTGCCCAAGCGTTCATTGATTTCCGCAACCAGCAGATCCACCGTGTTACCGACGTCATCGAAAAACAGCACCCGCCGCGTCCGAACGTATTCATCGAGCGTATTGGCGGTTACACCGACGACTGCTGCCTGAGTTTCGGCAACGAGAACTTTGGCCGGTTTGTCGACATGGCCGGCGGCAACAACATCGCCCGCGGCATCATTCCGACCACTTTCGGCCAGTTGAATCCCGAGCAAGTCATCGTTGCCAATCCGGCCCATGTGGTCGTCACCACCGCCAACTGGGAAGCGTTTGCCCCCGGCGGTCATTGGGTCGGCGTCGGCCCCGGTGCTGACATGGCGCTAGCGCGCAAAAAACTCGCGTGGTACACCCAGCGTCCAGCCTATGCCGGCATCAAGGCCCAGGAAGATCAGGCCTTCCACGCGATCTGGCACCAGTTCTACAACAGCCCGTACCAGTTCGTCGCCATTCAACAATTGGCGAAATGGTTTCACCCGGACTTGTTTGCCGATCTCGACCCGGACGCCTCGTTCCGCGAGTTGCACGAACGCTTCCTGCCCGTGCCGTATGAGTCAGGCTACTTTGTCAGCCTGCGCAACCCTGAGACCAAACCATGAACGCGATGACCGAAACGGTGGTACTCCAAGGCGAAACCTATCGCCGCCTGGTGCTGCGTAAACGCCTGATACTCGCCGGGCTGATGATTTTGCTGCTGTGCAGCGTGCTGCTCGATCTGGCACTGGGCCCGGCGAGCTACAGCCTTGGCGAAGTACTCGGCGCGCTGTTCTCACCCGACAGTGCTTCACCCCAAGTGCGCGTGGTGATGTGGGACATTCGCCTGCCCGTGGCGTTGATGGCGGTGGCCGTCGGCGCGGCGCTGTCCCTGGCCGGCGCACAAATGCAGACAATCCTCAACAACCCGCTGGCCAGCCCGTTTACCCTGGGCATCTCCGCTGCCGCCAGTTTCGGCGCGGCCCTGGGTCTGGCGTTCGGCGTCGCGCTGTTTCCGCTGGCCGCGCAATTCATGGTGCCGCTCAATGCGTTCATCATGGCCATGCTCTCGGCGCTGCTGATTCATTTTCTGAGCATGCGCCGTGGCGTCACCGCAGAAACCATCGTGCTGCTCGGCATTGCGCTGGTGTTCACCTTCAACGCGCTGTTGGCGCTGGTGCAGTTCTTCGCCACCGAACAAGCCGTCGCCGCCGTGGTGTTCTGGACCATGGGCAGCCTTACCAAAGCGACGTGGCCGAAGCTGGGCATCATCTGCCTGGTGATTCTGATTACCCTGCCGATCTTCGCCAAACGCGCCTGGGCCTTGACCGCCCTGCGTCTGGGCGACGACAAGGCCGCCAGTTTCGGCATCAACGTGCGCAGCCTGCGGTTTCAGACGCTGATCATGGTCAGCCTGCTCGCCTCGTTTCCGGTGGCGTTTGTCGGCACCATCGGCTTCATCGGCCTGGTCGGGCCGCACATCGCGCGCATGTTGATTGGCGAAGACCAGCGCTTCTTTCTGCCGGCCTCGCTGCTCACCGGTTCGTTGATCCTGTCCGCCAGTTCGGTAGTCAGCAAGACCCTGATCCCCGGCGCGATTTTCCCGATCGGCGTCGTCACGTCGCTGATCGGCGTGCCGTTCTTCATTTCACTGATTCTGGGCGGGAAGAAAAACTCATGGTGAAGCTGCAACTGGACAATCTCGGCGCGCGTTACGGCCAGCGTGAGATTATTCGCGAAATCTCGACCGCGATGTTTTGCGGCGGGCAAGTGGTCGCGGTAGTCGGGCCGAACGCGGCTGGCAAGTCGACCCTGTTCAAGCGCATGGCCGGTTTGCTCGACGGCCCCGGCCAAGTGATTTTGCAGGATTCGAAAAAAGGCCCGACGGGCATCAGCTACATGCCCCAAGGCCTGAACGCCAGTGCGCGGTTGACGGTGTACGAGTCCGTGTTGCTGGCGCGCAAGCAACTGACGCCGGGCTGGGCGGTGCACGATGACGAGCTGAAACTGGTCGACGAGATTCTCGCCGCGCTGGGCATCACTGCCCTGTCGTTCCGCAACCTCGGCGAACTCAGCGGCGGCCAGCAACAGCTGGTGTCCATCGCCCAGACGCTGGTGCGCGAACCGGAAATCCTGCTGATGGACGAGCCGACCAGCGCCCTCGACATGCATCGGCAAGTGCAGGTGCTGAACTTCATGCGCAGCCTGGCGCGCCAGCGCGAAGTGATTGTGTTCATCGCCATCCATGACCTGAACCAGGCATTGCGTTTTGCCGATCAGGTATTGGTTATCGCCGACGGCACCAGCCAGGGCAGCGGCCCGAGCCATGAGGTGATCACCGAGCAGATGCTGCGCAAGGTCTATAAGGTCGAAGCGCGGATCGAGCAGTGCAGCCGCGGACTGCACCATATCCTGATCGACGATATCGTTTGATGCCCGCAGGTCACGGATCGACCTGCGCCATCAACTCCGGCAGCGACTCCGGCCGTTTCGCGTATCGCTGCGCCAGCACCGCACACACCATCAGTTGAATCTGGTGGAACAGCATCAGCGGCAAAATCAGCACGCCAATGGTGCTGCCGACAAACAAGACCTGCGCCATCGGCACGCCGGTGGCCAGGCTCTTTTTCGAACCGCAGAACAGAATGGTGATGCGGTCTTCCTGATTGAAACCGAAGGCCTTGCCCAGTAGCGTCGAGGCCAGCAGCACCAGCGCCAGCAGGATGCAGCAGACCAGCACCAGCCCCAGCAACTCCCACAGCGGAATCTGCTGCCAGATGCCCTCGTTGACCGCTTCGCTGAAGGCGCCATAAACCACCAGCAGAATCGAGCCCTGATCGACGAACTTCAGCCAGTGCTTGTTGCGCCCGACCCACGCATCGATCCAGCGGCGGGCGATTTGTCCGGCAATAAACGGCAGCAGCAGTTGCACGCTGATTTTGACGATCGCATCCAGCGTCGAGCCGCCGTCGCCGTGGACGTTGAGCAGCAGCGTCACCAGCAGCGGCGTGAGGAAAATCCCGAACAGGCTCGACGCCGCCGCACTGCAAATCGCCGCAGGAATATTGCCCCGTGCCAGCGAAGTGAAGGCGATCGCCGACTGCACCGTGGCTGGCAGTGCGCACAGGTAAAGCATGCCCATGTACAACTGATCGCCGATCAACGGCGACAGCAGCGGTTTCAACGCCAGCCCGAGGAGCGGAAACAGCACGAAGGTCAGGCCGAACACCAGCAAATGCAGGCGCCAGTGGCCGGCGCCGGCAATGATCGATTCGCGGGACAGCTTGGCGCCGTGCAGGAAAAACAGCAGCCCGATGGCCAGGTTGGTCAGCCAGCCGAAACCGACCGCGACCTGCCCGCTGGCCGGCAGGAAGCTGGCGAGCAGGACAACGCCAATCAGCGTCAGGGTGAAGTTGTCAGGCAAAAAACGTGGGCGGGTCATGGTCGGTTCATCCGGGGGTTGCCAGTGCGTGCCAAGGACTCTACCGTGACTGCCGATGACCGACTAACGCCGAAGGGCCACAGAATGCCGCCTAAAGGACATGAGAAAAGCATCCGCCGCAGCATTCCCGGGCTGCACAGCCTGCCGCGTCCGCTCTACGGGCGCACCGAATCGCTGCCCAATCGCGCCCTGACCCGCCGTCACAGTCATCCGTGGGTGCAGTTGTCCTACGCCATTCAGGGCGTGCTGGAAATCCAGACCGGCGTCGGTCGTTTCGTCGCCCCGCCAGAGCGTGCCGTGTGGATTCCGGCGGGTGTGCCGCACCGCGTGTTCAGCGCGCCGCATACCGAGATGCGCAGCCTGTATATCGATTGCAGCGTGACCGGCTGGGCGCTTGAGCGCTGCCATGTGCTCGGGGTCAGCGATCTGCTCAAAGAACTGATCCGCGCGTTCAGCCAAGTCCCAGTGGAATACGACGAGAACGGCGCCCATGGCCGCCTCGCGCGAGTGATCCTCGATCAATTGGCCGAGGCCCCGCACATCGACCTGATGCTGCCGCTGCCGCAGGACCCGCGCCTGCGGCAGATCTATCAGAGCCTCGAACAGCATCCGGAACAACAAACCACGCTGAGCCACTGGAGCGATAGATTCGGTGTTACCGAAAAGACCCTTACCCGCCTGTTTCTGCGCGAAACCGGCCTGACCTTTCGCGCCTGGCGTCAGCGTTTGCGCCTGCTCGGCGCGCTGACGCCGTTGGAGAATGGCGAGCGCGTGACCGACGTCGCGCTCGCCTGCGGTTACGACTCGACTTCGGCGTTTATCGCCGCGTTTCGCCAGCAATTTGGCGAAACACCGGGGGAGTTTTTCCGCTGAAACTTCGGTTTTGCCGAACTATCAGTCAGAAATAAACGATTTTTCTTTCCGGTAAACCCGTCGTTAGCATGGCCCTGTCTGACTTGATCCAGAGGCAACGGTGATCCCTGTGGGAGCGAGCTTGCTCGCGAACGCGGTGTGTCAGGCAGCCTCAACGTCACTGTTCCACCGCATTCGCGAGCGAGCCCGCTCCCACAGGGAGAAGTGCTCGCCGTGAGATCAGCGATAACGCAGCCACCAAGACAGGGAGCGTGCCATGCCCGCCACGAACCTCAATATCGGCGAACCCTGGATGTGGGGCGCCTTCATCGTCTTTGTTCTGGCCATGCTGGCTCTGGACTTGTTTGTCTTCGGCGGCCGCAAGGCGCATCGGGTATCAGTGCGTGAGGCCCTGGCCTGGGTGATTGCCTGGTGTCTGTTGGCCCTGAGCTTCGCCGGTTTGCTCTGGTGGTATCTGCACGGTGAATTCGGCGGCGCAATCGCCCGGCAGAAAACCCTGGAGTTCCTCACCGGTTACCTGATCGAGCAGTCGCTGTCGATCGACAACATGTTCGTCTTCGTCATGATCTTCAGTTACTTCGCCGTGCCGCCGGAATTGCAACGGCGAGTGCTGTTGTACGGTGTACTCGGGGCCATCGTGATGCGCGCGGTGATGATCTTCGCCGGCGTGTGGCTGGTGTCGCAGTTCGAATGGCTACTGTATGCGTTCGGGGTGTTCCTGATCTTCACCGGGATTAAAATGCTGGTGTTCGCCGACCAGCAACCGGACCTCGACAACAACCCGTTGCTGCGTTGGGTGCGCGGGCATCTGCGAATTACCAGCGGTTTTCACGGCGAGAAGTTTTTCGTCCTGCAGAACGGCGTGCGCTGGGCGACGCCGATGTTTCTGGTGCTGGTGCTGATCGAGGCCAGCGACTTGATGTTCGCCGTCGACAGCATCCCGGCGATCTTCGCCGTGACCACCGACCCGTTTATTGTGTTCACCTCGAACATCTTCGCGATCATGGGCCTGCGCGCGCTGTACTTCCTGCTGGCGGACATGGCCGACCGCTTCCACCTGCTCAAGTATGGCTTGGCGATTGTGCTGGTGTTTATCGGCGGCAAGATGGTCGCGATGCCGTGGTTTCACACGCCGGTGGAATGGTCGCTGGTGATAGTCGGGTCAGTGATTCTGGGGTCGGTGTTGTTGAGTCTGGTGACGACGCGCGAGGGCGAGCGCCGCACGGAATAACACCATACACAAACCCTGTAGGCCTTCGCCTGCTCGCGATCGCGGTGTGTCAGACAACATCCAGGTCAACTGACATACCGCGATCGCGAGCAGGCGAAGGCCTATAAGGGATTGGTGTTATTTATCGGATTTGATACTGGTCCACACCCGCGTGCGCACCCGCTCCATTTTCTGCGGTAATGGCTGGACGACGTAAAGGGTTTTCAGCGCCTCGCTGGTCGGCGTCAGATTGGGGTTATCAGTAATCTCCTTGTTGACCAGCGGCATCGAGTCCTTGTTGGCATTCGGGTAACCGAGAAAATCACTGATCGGCGCAATCACTTTCGGCTCAAGCAGATGGTTGAGAAATTCGTGGGCCTCGGCGACGTTCTTCGCGCTCTTTGGGATGGCGAACGTATCGAACCAGATCGGCGCACCCTCCTTCGGCAAGCGCCAGTCGACCACCACGCCGTTGCCCGCCTCTTTGGCGCGATTGCCGAATTGGTAGAAGCTGCCGGAGTAACCGATGGCCACGCAGATGTCGCCGTTGGCGATGTCGGTCATGTACTTGGCCGAGTTGAAGTAGGTCACGTAAGGGCGGATCTTCATCATCAAGGCCTTGGCCTTTTCATAGTCCGCCGGGTTCTGGCTGTTCGGATCGAGGCCGAGGTAATGCAGGGCCAGCGGCAGAATCTCCGAAGGCGAATCGAGCATCGCCACGCCACAGGCCTTGAGCTTTTCCATGTTCTCGGGCTTGAACACCAGGTCCCAACTGTCCACCGGCGCGTTGTCGCCCAGTGCTGCCTTGACCTTGGCCGGGTTGAAGCCGATCAGCACCGTGCCGTACATGTAAGGCATGCCGTACTGGTTGCCGGGGTCGTTGGCATCAAGCAACTTCAGCAACGCCGGATCCTGATGCTGCCAGTTCGGCAGTTTCGATTTGTCGAGTTTCTGAAACACACCGGCTTTGATCTGAGTTTCGAGGAACTGGTTGGACGGCACCACCAGGTCGTAACCGGAGTTGCCGGTGAGCAGTTTGGCTTCCAGCGACTCGTTGGTGTCGAAGGTGTCCCAGGTCACTTTGACGCCGCTTTGCGCGGCGAAATCCTTGGGTACCGATGGCAGGATGTAATCCGCCCAGTTGTACACGCGCAACTCGCGCTGCTCGGCCTGGACCGCGCTGGCCAGCAGCGTCAGCCCACACACGGTGGCACCCAGAATACCTTTCATCGTGACCATGGTTGTTTCCCCATAATGCGGCGTGAGTCGATGGTTTTTATGTTCTGTACACGGCAGCGGCTGTAACGACAGCCAAGGGCAAAGAAAATCGAGCGTCTGGTTATGGCCTCGATTCTTGCTGACAGCGTAGCGGGATCACAGTGGCGGATCGGCCAAAAGGGGATCGATATGGCCAATTTGAGTGACCGCTGAAATACGCAGGAATCACAAATCAAGTATGGCGAGGGAGCTTGCGCCCGCTGGGGCGCGCAGCAACCCCGCTCTTCGCTTGTCAAAGCGGGGCCTGCTGCGCAGTCCAGCGGGAGCAAGCTCCCTTGCCACAGAAATCGGTTACGAGCGATAGCTCAGTTTTGCCGCCCTGCTTTGCTGCGCCTGATCACGGGTCGCCAGGCAGAAATACAGCGGAACCGTCACCACCAGGCCAACCAGCCATGACAAATCGGCTCCCTCCACAAGGTTGGCGTAAGGCCCGACGTACAGCGAGGTGTTGGCAAACGGCAGCTGCACGATGATGCCAATGAAGTAAGCGATGATCGCGTGCAGATTGAAGCGTCCGTAAATCCCGCCATCGGCGCGGAAGATCGAGGTGATGTCGTAGTGGCCGCGCTTGATCAGGTAAAAGTCGATCAGGTTGATCGAGGCCCACGGTACAAGCACCAACAACAACGCGAGAATCAGGCCGATGAACTCGGCGATGAAGTCCTCCGACGCGCCGAGTGCCACCACGCAGCAACCCGCCAGAATCACGCTCGACAACACCACGCGCACTTTGATGCTCGGCGTCCATTGGCTGGCGAAGGTCTGGATCGAGGTGATGATCGACAGCACCGCGCCATACAGATTCAGCGCGTTGTGGCTGATGATATTGAGCAGAAACAGCACCATCAGAATCGGCCCCAGCCAACCGGTCGATTGCTTGACCGCCGCCATCGCTTCGGTGCCTTCCGGAGTTGCCAGCACCGCAACGGCGCCGAAGGTGAACGACAGAATTGTCCCCAGCGTCGCGCCCAGGTAAGTCGCCCAGAACGGCTTGGCAATGCCAATATCGGCCGGCAGGTAGCGCGAATAATCGGACACGTAGGGCGAAAAGCTGATCTGCCAGATGATCCCCAGCGACACCGTCGCCAGCCATCCGGACAGATTGAAACTGCCGCGAGTGAAGAAGTCCGCCGGCAAGTCATGGGCGAAGATGTAAAGGAAGCCGGCGAGCAACGCGCCGCCCATCACCCAGGTGCCAATGCGGTTGAGCGTGTGGATGAAGTTGTAGCCGATCACGCCAATCGCCGTGGCCGCCAGGGCGCCGATCAGAATGCTCAGCGGCGCCGGCACCGACGGCGCAATGCCGACGATGGATTTACCCGCCAGCACGATGTTGGAAATGAAGAAACCGATGTAGATGATGGCCGCGAAGAACACGATCAGCAGCGCGCCGTAGCGGCCGAATTGTCCGCGACTCTGGACCATTTGCGGAATGCCCATGCGCGGCCCCTGGGCCGACGCCAGCGCAATCACCACGCCGCCGATCATGTGCCCCAGCGCAATCGCCAGCAGCCCCCAAAACAGATCGAGATGGAACACCTGAACCACCATGGCGCCGGTGACAATGGGCAGTGGCGCGATGTTGGTGCTGAACCAAAGGGTAAACAGGTCGCGGGCCTTCCCGTGGCGTTCCGCGAGTGGGACGTAGTCGACCGTATGATTCTCGATCAACGGATCTTGCCGGGACATCTGGGACATATGCATGAACTCGAGTTGGTCTGTTTTTATCGTTGTATGAAGCCAAACCGGGGGGGCTCTCTAGTCGCCCCTCAGATGCAGACCATATTATGGTATTCCAAACTTTTCACAAGGCTGATCCGTTGTTTGCAGCGCTATCTGATACGCCATCCTCGTTGATAGAGCGGCTGCTGGACCAGCCGTAAGCCCCGTAAATGCTGAGTTTCCGACGAACGCAGCACGTTTATCGGTTCAGCTTAAAAGCCCTTGCAAAGATTGAATACTGGTATACCATCAGACCAACAAACACATAAAAACAGCGTCACAACACCCGAGGACCGTCCAATGATCGATGCCACCCTCTACAAACAAGTCATGGGCTCGTTCCCGTCTGGCGTTACCGTCATTACCACCCTGGATGACGACGGCCAGATCGTCGGCCTGACCGCCAGCGCCTTCAGTTCGCTGTCGATGGATCCGGCCCTGGTGCTGTTCTGCCCCAATTACGGCTCTGATTCCTACCCCGTTCTGATCAAGAACAAACGCTTTGCGATTCATCTGTTGTCCAGCGGCCAGCAAAGCGAAGCCTATGCCTTCGCCCGCAAAGGCAAGGACAAGGCGCAGGGCATCGAGTGGACCTTGAGCGAACGGGGCAACCCGATCCTCGCCAACGCGACGGCTATCATTGAATGTGAACTGTGGCGCGAATACGAAGGCGGCGACCACGCCATCATGGTCGGTGCCGTAAAGAACCTGATCGTCCCCGAGCAAGTCGCCGGACCGCTGGTGTACTGCCACGGCAAGATGGGCGCCCTGCCCGTTCCGGCCTGATCGTCAGATCCGCACAAATCAACTGTAGGAGTGAGCCTGCTCGCGATAGCGATTTATCCGATGTCGATGTGTTTTCTGACACACCGCCATCGCGAGCAGGCTCGCTCCTACAAGTTTTGTAGCCACAACAACAAAAGATCCGAGGAAGCGTCATGAAATTTTCCCTGTTCATTCACATGGAACGCTGGGACGAAAGCGTCAGCCACCGCCAACTGTTCGAAGACCTCACCGAACTGACCCTGATGGCCGAGGCTGGCGGTTTCAGCACCGTGTGGATCGGCGAACACCACGCCATGGAATACACCATTTCCCCAAGCCCGATGCCACTGCTGGCCTACCTCGCGGCGAAAACCACCACCATTCACCTCGGCGCCGGCACCATCATCGCGCCGTTCTGGCACCCGCTGCGCGTCGCCGGTGAATGCGCCCTGCTCGACGTGATCAGCAACGGCCGCATGGAAGTCGGCCTCGCCCGTGGCGCCTATCAGGTGGAATTCGATCGCATGGCCGGCGGCATGCCTGCCTCCAGCGGCGGCCAGGCCCTGCGCGAAATGGTCCCGGTGGTCCGCGCCCTGTGGCAAGGCGACTACGCCCACGACGGCGACATCTGGAAATTCCCCACCTCCACCAGCGTGCCAAAACCGATCCAGAAGCCCAACCCACCGATGTGGATCGCCGCCCGCGACCCGGATTCGCACAACTTCGCCGTGGCCAACGGCTGCAACGTGATGGTCACGCCATTGATGAAGGGCGACGAAGAAGTCGTCGATTTGAAGAATAAATTCCAGACTGCGCTGGATAACAACCCAAATGTACCGCGCCCGCAATTGATGGTGCTGCGTCACACGCATGTGCACACCGCCGACGATCCGGACGGCTGGAAGGTCGGCGCCAAAGCCATCTCACGTTTCTATCGCACGTTCGATGCGTGGTTTGGCAACAAGGAAACCCCGGTCAATGGCTTTCTTGCGCCGAGTCCGGAAGAGAAGTTCGCCGGGCGTCCGGAGTTTGAACTGGAGAGCCTGCACAAGACGGCGATGATTGGTACGCCGCAAGAGATCATTCCGCGGATCAAGTACTACCAGGAACTGGGCGTGGATGAGTTCAGTTTCTGGTGTGACAACAGCTTGCCGCATGCGGAGAAGAAGAAATCGCTGGAGTTGTTTATCAAGCATGTGGTGCCGGCGTTTCGCTGATAGCACGTTGGCCTGATGCTCAGCAAGCAAGAAAGGGGCGAATTCATTGACCTGAATTCGCCCCTTTTTTGCGTAACTCATCACACAGAAACTAGCCCTGAACGGAAGCTTTTCGCGACCTGCGCAGCTGCTTCAGATTGAAACGCAACCTGCGCATCCCGTGAGCAATGCGCGGAAACAGCAACGTCCAGCGAGGATGCAAGACCACGCCGCAATCACGGCTGTCCTGCCGCGTTAGCGTGGAAATCTGTTCTGGCAACGGCACACCATACTTAATGCATTTGGTGATCAGTGCATCGACATTGCGCTCCATGAACTTCAGCGCAACATCGCGTCCGGCATTGAACGAGCGAATGTGTTTTTTCAACGCGGCCAAGGTGTCGCGATACGCCGCATAACTGCCCAGCACATACTCGGCATCCTTATGGCTTTGCGTCAGCGAACCGCTGCGGACCCGCTGAAAGTAATAGTCCGCCGCCGTCGCAAAAGTGGTTCGGCTGTGCAGGTAAATGTTCATGCTGAACACGTGATCTTCATGGGCGCGCCCTTCCAGGCGCACGGCAAAACGCTCGCACACCGAACGCTTGAAAATGTACTGCCACGTCGCTGCGTGATATTTGCCAGACAAAATCAGATCTTCGAGCAAGTCGCGCCCGGCTTCAAACCAGCCAGCGCGGCTGGCAGCGGTGTTGCGTCGCAACAGCTGCTTGTGGCCGTCCACTTCGGTATAAGAACGCTTGGAGAAATAAAACAACTCCAGCGCCGCGTTGGCCTGGACCTGCTCCACCAGCGTCGCAAAAAACTCGGGGCTGACCACATCGTCCGGGTCACAAAAAAACACGTACTCGCCACTCGCCAAGGCCAGACCATTACGCCGAGCCGCACCGACACCCTGATTGTCCTGAGTGACCACTTTGAGTTCCGGGCGATGGCCAAAACCGGCTTCAATCACTGCCAGCGTGCCATCGGTCGAACCATCGTTGATCAGGATGATTTCGTGCAGCGGCACGGGTTGATTGATCAGCGAATCGAGGGTTTCGGCGATGTAGGACTCAACGTTGTATGTAGGGATGACGACGGAGATTTTTGGAAAAGACACGGAGCGGAGTACCTGAAAAGACTGAGTGAGCGATGGCGTAGATTTGTGAGGCAAAGTTGACGTGCGTAGAGCCTGTGAAGGCGCGCGGGCTTTTGTGACGACTCATAAAAATGATATCAATTTGATGGCCATACTACTCAGTGTTGCTTGAAGCGTCAAAGCGCTATGACGTGGCCTGTCTTTGACTCCCTTTTCAGCTTGCAGAATACAAACATACCCGACATCACTGTCGTGACACTCTTGAACGTGGGCTGGCCTTATTTATTGAAACTGCCCTCGTCTGTAGTCGGCTGTAAATCTCCGGCTCGACGGCGTTCAGCTACTTCTCGAGCCAATGATTCGACTATTGGACCAGGTCCGCGGATCGTTAAACCTATATACGTTTCGGATTCAATATTGATAACTGCACCGTCCAGTCTTGTGCTCGCCGTATAGAGTTCCTGAGAGCCACCAACAGCCCTACTGTCTTCCATCCCTACTGCTCCGCGTGAGTTAAGCACTGCCGTCAAGGCGGCTATCAATACATTGTCGAACTCATCTCCGAGTCGAATGCTCTTGTTTTCTTTACTCATTACTGAATCTCCCATTCCCAGCATATGCGAATATCTCGATCCCCCTTGACACTGTCCTGCAATCGCGGATCTCACACTCAAAAAGAAAAAAGATACCAAGCGCATTAACAATTATCTCTAGTCAAATATTTCTTTCCTGCGATATACAACCCTATCGGCCTCTGGGACGACAGGCAGTTCGCCGCACCCAAAAACAATCTCCCACTTAAGCTGTAAATTAGAATCCTGATAGGCGGAATACCGACAGATAATGTCATTGACCTCCTCCACGTCCTTCTCCAGATCATCTTGGAGATAAAACATTATCACCCATGCGTCATCATCTCGAGAAAGCACCACCATCCTGAAATTGGGAGTAATGGCACCCAGCATCGACTGCACTAGCATCAACACCTGGAAGTTCCAGTCTTTCAACCCGGCATCATTACTCATCTTCGCGTCCATTTAAGGAAAACAAGGGGACAGCACCATTTTGTCTCGTCAAATTATGAAACCTCACCTATTCTGCTGCACCCGCCGTCGACTATGGGCGGTACTCAATGATAGCTGCTCTTTAGGTCTTGTTGTATCAGTATTGCTAGATGCGCCCCAACGGCTTCATGCCGATGTTCTGCCTCAGGCAAAGAGGTCACAGACTGACGGTGCGATCGATCAAAGAACTAACACATGCAAAGATCATTAAAAGAGGGCAACCTTCTTTTGCCATAATAGAGCAAACGCTGCCGTCCAACCCCTAGACGGCAAATCGCTTGATCAGTATGCCAAGATTGTTACAACCATTCCTACCTAGTACGGGAATGTAATTTACTAAGCCTTTCCATTCAATTTACCTACAAACTCTTCAATAACTTCAGGGATGAGCGCAGCCTCTTCCGGAGAAATCAGCGAACAAAAGGGGACAGTCCCCTTTTGTCCATTTTATAAGAACCGTACTTTCCAAAAATCGTTACCAGCCTCTACCCAGTATCTCTCACGCGCGGGAATCAAAAAACTGAAATCACCACATTCACCAATCCAGCCTGGATGTACATACTCTTCATGAAACCTGCCGTCGTCCATATGCATAAAAATTTTTCGATCGAAATTCACGTAAAAAAGAGGTAGCCGTGAGCGTATAACGTTTGCACGCTTGAACAACTCCGAATCCAGGCCGTGGCCTGTGAGATAATAATTCTCTATTCTTTTAAAGACATCTGGCTCCCCCCCGATAAAGCCCTGCAGATCGGAGGGCAAAAGCAATTGCGCACTTGATCCATGAAGATAATTTTGAAAATTTTCAGCTGTTATTTTCAAAATCCCCTCCCTGAATTTCTGACATGACCGTTCGTACTGGGCAGTTGTTATCGTTCCATTCGCCAAAGAAGCTCGAAGACTGATATCGGCATCAAGTATAAAGTTCCGTTTCTCATCAATAACCCAAAAGCACTTTCCTGAGTGGACAAAAAAACCGATGCTTTTTTCACCATCCCACAGATCATCAAAAACTTCTTGATTCATGGTCATCTCCTAAATTCTTTTAAAAACTCGTCCTGCGTATAAACGCGAGCATTGCTAGCGTTATTTTCGAGCAGCGACTCCCATATCTTCGGCAACTCGAGCGAGTAACCCGGTTGGCCCTCGTCGACTCTCTTGGGCGCGTCACGATCCCTTGGACCATCACCGTGCTGAGGTATCACTCTGTCCATGATTTCCTTATGGGTTTTAGCATCAATATCGAAGACCACCACAGAGCCATCAGGACGCTTGTTCGTCAAGTAGTAGGTAGCGTGGTCAGCATTGCCAACGCTGACACACAGTTGGCCGGTACATCCCGGATTGATGGTAATACTCCCATCCTCATTGGCAGTGATTCGGTTCTGGCTCGTTTTAAACCCTGTTCCCCCACCCTCGACGCGGAAATAGGTTACGGCTTCTGCAGAATCGCTTTTCGTATTTCCTGCGCTGCCTTTTGGAACAGTAGATCCGGCGTCCTCTTTCGTCTCAGCTGGGCCTCCCTTCGGTTTGTCCTTGCCTCCTCCCGCGGTTTTGATCGTCGGAGCCATCCCGGATACAGACATTGCCAAGCCTTCGACAGCAGCCATTGCCATTTCGTGGCTGATGCCAAGCGTCTGAACCAGTGTGTCCGCAATCGCTGCGACTGAATGCCCAGCGGTGATACCCGCAAGCATATTCTGGAATCCATGATTCTCCGCAATCAACAGGTCGAAGAGCTTGGCGGCTTCAGGCGACGCAGAAGCTGCCAAGTCTTTAAGTTTCTGGGTTTTCGCCTCGGCCTCCGCGACAAGTCTTGAAAGTCCCTCACAGCTACCGTGGCTGGCCGCGCATTGAGCAACCGCTTCAATGTCTTGCTTCTGACTCAACGCGTGATATTCGGCATATTTCGCATTCGCACAGGCGGCGTCATTGCCACAAGAGGACAAGTCGTGCGCGGCTCGCTCAAGGTCCGAGTGTGAAAGATAATTGTATTGGGTTGCAGTGGCAGCGATACTGGCCGCAATGTTTGGGTCGGTATCTGCAATCACGGCGGAGAGCACCGCGATCAGTTGCGACATCGCCAGGAGGTTGGCTTTGGCCTGATCGGCTCCCGGCCTGTTCGGATCGTAATTCTCCGGCAGTATCAAGTCTGCAAGATACTGAACCATGGCTTCATTGGCGCCGCCAGCCAAGGCGCCCGTCTTGAAATCCCCGCCCATGGCCATGGACTTCAGGCCACCCACCAATGCATGCGCTGCAATCTTCGTCGGACTGCCTTCCACCAGATTAAGATTACCAACCTTATTGGCGGCGATAGCTCCGCCAATATCGATTACGGCCCCTAACAAATTGTTGACGAAGTTGTCGCCCAGGCTTCCACCCTGCAGTGCGGTCTGAGCCAGAGTATCAGCGCTGGTTTTGAGAATGACTTGGCCTGCACTGTTCCAGTCAAAACCAAGCTCAGTCGGGTTATAACCGAGGCCATTCCCAATGCCGCCCAACATTCCAGAGAGCACGTAGCCCTGAAGATTTTCACTGCTGAAGACGTCCTTGAGAACTGAGCCCAGATCGCCTTTATTGCTGATGGCGCTATTAGCTGCGGTTGTTTCTACTGCAATCAGCACTGCGTTGGCGAAGCCCGCAGAGAAGGTGCCAGCTGTAGCGCCAATCAAACCCGCGCCTGCTCCCCCTGTGACTGCAGCCAGCAGAATCGCCAAGGCCAGTTGTGCAGCTACACCAAGTCCGGATGTCGAGTATTTGAAGCTCTTGTGAATTTCTTCGACACGACGCCAGTCCACATCGCCACGTAACTCAGCCTCCTTGAGCCAAGCCAGTTTTGGATCGGCCTCAACCATGGAGTCGATCGTCTGACTGACAGTTTTGTCGTCGATTTGCTTGATATCGATTTTGAGGCCGTCTACCGCCTTGATCACTAACTTCCCGTTAGCAATCAACTCGCTCTGACGTAGAGTTTCATCTGTACTGCCTTTACCTTTCGCAGAGTTCCATCCCGCATTGCTGTTGCTTTTGGTATGACTTTCGTCATGCAGGTCTTTTACCGCTTCAAAGGTTATCGCCCCACCGCTGTCGAGCGTGATGTCATTGCCACTTTCCAGTTTGGCAACCTGATAGCGCTGGTCTCCCCCGCTCTTAAGGGTCAGGTCACCTCCACTGGTGATCTCACTCCCGATGTACTTGATGTCGGTGACTTCGTCATGCTTGGTCTTGAGGCTGCCGAGCTTCCCATTTTTCTTCATGTCGTAGAGTGAATAATCACTGTCCTGCTTGGCCAGGACCTCGAGGTTATCGCCCGCCACCAGATACGCCTCATCCCCCGCCGTCACCCGACTGGAAATCACACTCAGGTCCTTGCCCGCATCCAGCTTGACGTCGCCGCCCGCCGTGATGCCGGACATCACCTGAGTGACATGGTCCTCCTGGCGCTTCTCTTTTTTATTTTTCGAGTCCGAATGTTCCTCGTCCGCCGCCGAGGTAATCACCAGATTCTCAGTAGCCTTCATCGACACATCACGCTTGGCGTCGATCTGGCTGGCGATGACGTTGATGTCGCGTTTGGCCTCGGCCTTGAAGTCACGCCCGGCATCGATCTCAGCACCCAGTTGGGTGATATCGCTGGCATTTGCCCTCGAACCCAGCGACACGCTGTCGTTAACCTGCACCGACGCCACATTCACATCACGCCCTGCATTCAGCGTCATGTCCTGCCCGCTTTTCAGAACGCCGCCGATGACGTTGATGTCCTTCGCCGCTTTGATGGTCAGGTCATTCACGGCTTCGATGCGTGCTGCGTTGTCGGCAAAATCCTGATGACGAGTGACGGAGCCGTACTGGTCGTCCATCGAGGTGATGGTCCGCTCGTTGATCACATCGCCGGTGCGCGTGGTCAGGCTGACATCTTTGCCGGTGATGATCCCGCCGGCCTTGTTGATGATGTTGTTGGTCGCCAGCAGGTCCAGACGATTGCCCGCCTCGATCGAACCGCTGTTGACCAGGTCTTTGCCGGCTGTAGCGGAGAGGTTGTTGGTAGCCTTGAGCGTACCAACGTTGTCGAGATTTTCCCCGGCGATCAGCGTCACGTCGTTACCGGCAATCAACGCCCCGGTCGGGCCGAGACGGCCATTGGCTTGCGCCAGATAGACCACGGGCACCAGCACTTTTTCGCCGTTCACTTCGTGCTCTTCGAGCCAGACGATGTCGTGGGTCAGCGCGGCGACTTGCTGCGATGTCAGGCCGACGCCGACTGACAGGTTGAGCGCGTCCTTGCTGGCGATGGCGTTGTTCATCAAGTACTTGAACATGCCCTCGTTGGAGGTCTGGCCGTCGAGGAACGCCTGGCCGGTGCGTGCGGTGACGGCTTGCTGGATCAGGCGTTGTTCGTAGAGGCCATCGCCCAGGCGCTTGGCGCTTTGGTCGGGGTCGTAGCCGAGTTTGTCGAGCAGGTAATCGGAGCTCATGAACGACTTGAGGTTGGTGAGCGCCGGGTTGGTTTCGATCAGGTATTTATGCGGATTGGACGGTGCCTGGGTGTCGGGCAGGCCAGTCACGCGGGTGACCGGACGAGTGTCGATCGACTCCTTCATGTCGTTGCCACGGTCGTGCAAACCCGGCCCTGCAGAATCCACCGGAACGTTGGCATTGATGCTGCTGGCAGCTGTTTTCATTACGCTCGGTTTGCGGTCGAAGGTGTCGACCATGCGCGTACTGTCGGAGACCGCAGCCGGCGCATCGATGAAGAGATTGCGCGGTCCACCGCTGGTGGCAGCGACTGCGTGCTCTTGGGTATCGACTGCCTCACTGCCAACCGTCCAGGTCGGTGCTGGCCCGATGTTGCCGGCGACAGCGTCGCTGCTGCCCTGCCCGCTCAAACGGAACAGACCGTTCTCACCCGTCGGCAAGGAAAACCCGGGCAGGCTCAGCGGATTGAACTGCTGTTGAGCCAGGTCCGGCGGCAATTGACTGTTGACGCGCACCACGGTGGTGTTGCTGGTACCGACGCTGGTATCGGCGACTTTGTTGGTGCCGCCGGTTGCGCTGTAGTCCTGCTGGATAACGCTGTTTTCAATTTCCTTTGTTGCATTGATCGAGACCTTGCCACCGGCCTGAATCACCGAGTTGCGTCCGGTCGTTGTGCCGGGCGCACCCGCGCCATCGACGCTCACTTCAACCGGGTCGCCCTTCTGAAACTGCGTCAGTTCGGTCGGTATGGCCATCAGGTTATTCGGGTCGTACAACGATGGCGTCGACGTCTCGAACCCAGCGCTGTAACCCGACATGGCCCGGCCATATTTGCTGTTACCGACGTTGGCGCCGGTCTCGGCGTCAACGATGACAACGCTGTTGCCCACGGTTTTGGCAATCGCTTTACGGATCAGACCTTCAGGCGCGATCACGTAATACATGAACGGGAAATCAGGGTTGTTGCGCTGGTTGTACGGCATTATCACGTTGGCCATGAATTGCGCCGTGGTGCCAGTGCCCATTTCGAAGTTGTACTGACGGGTAACCTCGATGGTCCCGCTTTGGGTGCCTATGTTCTTCAGGCTGACCGCGGTGATGTCAATGCCACCACCCGCCGCTATCGTGCTTTTGCTGTTGAGGAACGTACCGCCGTAGAAGACGAAATCCTTACCAACGTTGAGGACGGCAGACGCGCTGTTATCGGTATCGATGAACTGGTACGTCTCGCGAGTCGCAAGGAAGTTGTTGAACGTACTGCCCACGCAGTCACCGCAGGTGGCCGCGATAAAACCAGAAATCAACTTGCGTTCAGCCGACGCCGTCGGGCCTTCGGTACGGTTCTCGAACACATCGGCATCCAGCGTGAACCCGCCGCCGCTCTCCATCGAACCGGAAATGTTGTACACCCCCGCCGCTCGTGTGCCGCCGCTATAGCCGGCGATCACCACGTTGCCCAGACCGTAGAAATCGCCGCTCTGGTTGGTCAGCGTACCGACGCCGAGCGTCATGTCGTTACCGCTGAAAATCAGTCCACGGTCGTTCAGCAAGACAGGCGCCTTGACGATCAGGTTTTGCGCCGCACCGAGGGTGCCGCGGTTGGCGAGGTTGCCAGCGTTGACGGTCAGGTCTTCGCTGGAAGTGATGCGACCGGCATTGACCAGTTGCCCGTCAATCTTGATGGTCGACGTCGCACCTGCGGCAAAACTGCCGGCTGCGCCGAGGTTCATCGAAGCCGCAGACAGATAGGTGTCGCGCAGGCTGGTCAAGCGCCCGTTGCCGCCATAGTTCCCGGACAAACGCATGTCGATCGATCCATCACTGGCGATCAAGCCATCGTTGGTCCAGTTGCCCCCGCGGATCTGCAGCGAATCCGAAGCCAGCAATTTGCCGCTGGCGGTCTGGCTGAACTCGCGCACGTTGACGTTGAGGCGACCGGCCTGAATGACGTTGGAGTTGCTCCACGTATCAGCGTTGAGTTCCAGCAGTCCACCGGTGACGGTGCTGCCCCCAGCACCGATGACATTGGCGGTGGAGATGTCGAATTTGCCGCGTCCGACATGGTTGAGTTGCCCGCCGCCGTTGAGGAAGCCACCGAGGGCGAGGGTCATGTCGACGTTGGCGGTTTCCAATACGCCGTTGCGGTTGTCCAGCAGGCCGCCAATCTGGAACAGGGTCTTGCCAGTATTGCCCAGCGAACGCAGACGACCGTTCTGGTTATCGACGCTGGCGGCTTTTACGCTCAGTTGAGTGTCGCTTTCGATAACGCCCGCGCCGTTGCGCAACGCACCGGTCAGGCCGAAATCAATGCGGTTGGCGGCAATCTGTCCACTGGCGTTTTCCAGATTTGAACCGGTGACGCCCAGCAATCCTTTCGCATACAGCACCCCACTGCTGTTATCCAGCGCTGTCGTGGTGATGCTGCTGTCAGCCGACTGCGCGGAAATGCGCCCGCCGTTGTTGCTCAGCCCGGCCAGTGCCGACAGGGTCAGGCCCTGCGCCTGAATGATGCCGCCCTGACGATTATTGTTGAGGTCGAAGCCGTTGCGCAGCACGCCGACCGTGCGTGCTTCCAGTGCGCCTTTGATACTCGAAAGGATGCCGCCACGGTTGTCGATGTTGGCCGCTTTGACGAAAACATTGCCGTTTTGCGCGATGATCTTGCCGCTCTGGTTATCGAAATCGCCGCTGACGTCGAGTGTCAGTGCGCCTTCGCTCTGGATCGAACCTTTGCCGTTGCGCAGGCTCGCCGCTGCCAGTTGAACGCCGGCCTTCTGGCTGTAGATCAGACCATCGGCGCTGTTGTCGACGGCGCCCGTTGCGGTGATCTGCAACTGATCATTGGCAGCGACCGTGCCCTTGTTGCTGTTATCCAGCGAACCGGTGTGCGCTTCCAGGGTTTTCTGACTGGCGATCTGGCCGTTCTGGTTGCGCAGAGCGGTCACGCCCTTGATGACCAGCGGCCCTGCGGCGGCCAGTTTGCCGGAGCCGTTGTTCAGCTCCCCGCTCAGATTGAGAGTGATCGCCTCGTTACTGGCGATCTGTCCGCCGCTGTTGTCCAGACGGGTTGCCGTGGCCGTGAAAGCCTGTTTGGCATTGACTGAGCCGCTGGCATTGGTGAACGCCGTGCTGACCACATCCAGTGCCGCGCCGCTGAAAATCAGGCCCAGATTGTTATCCAGCGCACCGCCCAGCGTCAGGGTCTGCCCCGCGCCGCTGCTGAGATTGCCCTTGTTGCTGTTGTCGAGACTTCCCGCTTTGACGATCAGGTTACCTTGGGCGACCAGCGCACCGCTGCCGCTGTTGAGCAGCGCCCCCTTGAGGTCAACGGTGACGTCGGCGAACTTGCTTGAGACCGTGCCGCTGTTGCGGTTATCCAGGCTGTCGCCGTTGACGGTGAGTCCTTGCCAGCCCGAAATCAGGCCTTTCTGGTTGTTCAACGCGGTGCCACGCAACAGCAGTTTTTCGCCGCTGATGATCTTGCCGGAAGTGTTGTTCAGCGCTTGTGCAATGAGATCAAAACCTGTGTTGCTGGAAATCTCGCCGCTCTGGTTGTTGAGGTCATGCAGACGTTTGAGCGTCAATGGACCTTTGGCGGTCAGCAATCCGCCCTGGTTGCTGAGATCACCGCCGGCCAGATCCACGGAAACGCCTTGTTCACCCCGCAGGCGTCCGCCGTTCTGGGTCAAGGACGTCAGTTTCAGATCCATGTCGCCACTGGCAGAGACTTCGCCGCCGTCGCTGGAGTCCAGGCCGGTGGCGGTCAGGGTCAGGTTGCCTTGGCTGTTGATCAGTCCACTGTCGCGGTTGTTCAACTCGGCACTGTTAATCTCCATGGATTGCGCCGAACTGATCAATCCTTTCGCGTCGTTGCGCAGCAAACCGTCGACGGTCAGGTCGAGATCGCCACGGCTGATGATGTTGCCCGCGCTGTTGTTCAGGCTTGCCGCGCGTACATCAATCGACGCCGCGCCAATCAGGCCCTTGACGTTGTTCAGCGCCGCCGCAATACGCAAAGTCAGGCCCTGATTGCTCAGGAGCTTGCCGTTGCTGTTATCCAGGCTTTGCGCGGTGAGGGTAAACGCCTCGGCGCTGGAAATCGTACCGCCCTGGTTGTTGACGCCGTTGAGCTGCTTGAGCAGCAGCGCACCCGGAGCGTTGATCAACCCTCCGATGTTGTCCAACTGGCCGTGGTTCAAATCCAGGCTCAGTTGCGTATTGCTGAACAGCTTGCCGCCCTGTTGATCGAAGCCGCTGACCGACGCCGTCAGGGCGTTTTGACTGCCAATACTGCCGTCGCCACCATTGGTGACCTGACCGGCGGTTAGGTTCAACGTGTCGGCGCTGCTGAGCCGGCCATTGCTGTTATCGAATGCACCGGTGGTGATGCTGACGGCGCCTTTAGCGCTGAGGATGCCCTGCGAGCGGTTGTCGAGGCTGGCGCTGTTGAGCACAAGGGCGCCGTCGGTGACGATCTGGCCGCCCTGGTTGTCGACGCTACCGTCACTGTTGACGGTCAGATCGCCGGCGCTGGACAGACTGCCGCCGGTGTTGGTCAATTGCGCTGTTTTGACGGTCAGCGCCTGTTCGCTGCTGACCTTACCCTGACTGTTATCGAAAGCGCCCGTGAGGGTCAGTTGCATGCCGTGCTGACTGAGCAATGATCCGGCATTGACCAGGGTGCGTCCGCGCAGATCCAACGACGTACCGGCGTCGATCAGGCCTTTGCTAAGGTTGATCACCTCATCGACGATCAGGGTCAGCGCCTTGCCGGTGAAGACCTTGCCGCCCTCGCTGTTGTCGAGTTTTGTAGCGCTGATGTGCAGATCACCGTTGGTACTGATTTCACCGCCACGGTTATCCAGATCAGCGATCGTCAGGGTCATGTCCTGGCTTGAACCAAGCAGACCGTTCTGCCGGTTATCGACTTGATCGGCGTCCAGTTTGAGTACGCCAGTGGCGATCAACTGACCTTTCTGGTTGTTGAAAGCGCGTGCCTCAACACTGACGTCCGCTTTACCGGCAATGCTGCCTTCGCCATTGACCAGCTCATCGGCGGTAACCGTCAGTTGACCATCAGCGATGACAGTGCCGAGTTGGTTATCCAGGGATTTATCAGTGGTCAGCAATAAAGCGCCGCGGCTGCTGATCAAGCCCTGCCCGTTGTCGAGGCTGGCGCTGTGGCTGTCCAGCGAGGCGCCGGAAATAGCACCTTTGACGTTGTTCAGCGCCGCTGCAATGCGCAGGGTCAAACCCTGTTGGCTGAGCAGTTTGCCGTTGCTGTTATCGAGGCTTTGCGCCGCGAGCGCGAAGGCTAGCTGACTGGAAATCTCCCCGCCCTGGTTGTTTACGCCGTTGAGGTTTTTCAGCAGCAGCGTGCCGGGGGCATTGATCAAACCGTTCTGGTTGTTCAACTGGCCGTTGTGCAGATCGAGGGTCAGAGCGGACTTGCTGAACAGTTCGCCGCCCTGCTGATCCAGCCCGGTCAGCGAAACGTCCAGCGCCTGTTGGCTGGCGATGCGTCCGCTGGCGTTGTTGACCTGCCCGGCCTTGAGCGTCAGTGCCGCACCGCTGGTGAGCTTGCCGCCATCGCTGTTGTCGAACGCGCCGGTTTCGACGCGGCTGATGCCCTGGCCGAAGATCACGCCTTTGTGGCTGTTATCCAGGCTGGCGCTGTTGAGGGTCAGCGCGGCGTCAGTGCTGATCGAACCGCCCCAATTGAGCAACGCGCCAGTGCTCGTCAGTTTCAGGTTACCGGCACTGCCGAGGCTGCCGCTGCGGTTGTCGATACGCGCGGCGTCGACGCTCAGCACGCCCTCGGTGCTGATGACCCCGGCGTTCATCAGCGCATCGTCCAGCGTAATCACCAGACCGTTGAGGCTGTTGAGCGTGCCGCCGCTGTTGTCCAGCGTCGTGCCACTGATGGTCGCCGCGCCTTTGGCGGCGGAGATCAAGCCCTTGTTCTGGTTGATCAGTCTGGCGACGCTCAGCCCGAGATCGGTACCGGCAAGAATTTCGCCGCCGTCGCTGTTGTCCAGACGCAGGCCTTTGACGTTCAGCAACAGGCTGCTGGAGATCTCACCACTGCGGTTATCGATGTCGTCAACGCTGAGTGTCAGCGCTTTAGTGGTGCCGACCAGACCACCGTTCCGGTTGTCGAGGGTTTTACCGCTGAGGGTCAAATTGCCTTGGGCGACCAGTTCGCCGCCCTGCTGTTGCAGCAGACCGATAGTCGCCAGCAGGTCGCCCTGACTGGAGATCCGCCCGGCAGCGTTTTGAATCTCGGCGGCAGTAAGATTGAAAGGCCCCGCTGCGCTGACCAGACCGCCGCTGTTGTCCAGACGGTTGCCGACGTAAGTCAGGCCGGCCTTGGCGCTGATCACGCCTTTGTCGCGGTTATCCATTTGCGCGATATTCACGCTCAACTGCTGATCAGCCTGAATCACCCCGGCCCGGTTATCGGCCACATCGCCGCGCAACGCCAAGGCGTTTTTACCAATGATTTTGCCGTCGCGGTTATCCAGCGTACCGGCCTGCACATCGATGGCGCCTTTGGCCGAGATATCGCCCTTGTTGCGGTTGTCGAGCGTGCCGCTGATGCGTGCGGTCAGGCTGCCATCGCTGACCAGCGCACCGCCCTGGCGGTTATCCAGACTCGCGGCTTTAACGAACACCGCAGCGCCGGAACCGAGCACGCCGTCACGGTTGTCCAGCGCACCGCGCAGATCGATCGACAGTCCCAGATCACCGAGAACCTGGCCGCTGAGATTGTTCAGCGCCCCGCCTGTTACGGTGATGTTTTTCGCGCTGAGCATGCCGCTCTGGTTGTTCAGGGTTTGCGTGGCGTTGACGCTCAGGTTGCGGCTGGCGGCAAGGCTGTTGCCGGCGTTATCAACGATCTGTGCGCTCAGGCTCAGATCGCCGCTGGCATTGCGGCTGCCGTCAGCATTGACGCCGGCCTCGATAGTGCCAGCGTTGGTCAATTGACCGCCGGCGCTGAGGCTGATGCTGTCGCGCGCGGCGAGGGTCTGGCGGTTGGTCAGGTTGCCCTGGGTTTGCACGGTGAGTGCGCTGCCAGCGTAAACCGTGCCACGTGCATCGAGGCTGGCGGCCTTGACGTTGACCGCGCCGGCCGCCGATGTATCGGCCAGGCTCAGCTGGCCGTTGGCATCGAGCTGAATATCACCGCCGCTGGCAATCAGTTTGCCGTCGAGTTTCACCCCGACGCCGGCTTCGGTGCCGACCAGTTTGATCGCCCCGGCATACATGCCGCCGAGCGCCGAGGAATCGATCGCCAGTTGCGGCTTGGCACTGCCGTCATCGGCGCGGGCCGTCGCGTTCAGGCTGTCTGCATTGACGTCGTTGCGACCGGCAACGATGGTCAGGCTCTGCGCCTGAATCTGCGCGTTGATCTTCGCGCTGCGGGTGATGATCTCGAAGCGATCGACATTGCTGGCGTTAATGCCCGCGCCTTCGATGGCCACCGACCCCTGATCGACTTGAAAGCGATCCAGTCGGCCGTTTTCGATCACCGGTTTGCCGGTGGTCAGGGTGACGCGCGGCGAGTTGATGAAACCGCAACCGTTACAGGTGATGCCGTACGGGTTGGCGACGATCACCCGCGCCGACTGCCCGGCCACTTCGGTGTAACCGCGCAATTGGCTCGGGTTACCGCTGATGACTTCGTTGAGAATCGCCTGCGCCGAACCGCTGTTCTTCAGGTTCGGGTTGCCGATGACGTGGCCGCCCAATTGCGTATTGGAGGTCTGGGTTGCTCCGTTGTTGAGGATGACGCCCTGCGCGCCAACGTTGTAATCATGGAACTGGTTGTGCGACAGGCCGCTGCCGTTGGGCGTGGCGATGTTGATGATCGGCACGCCATTGCCGGCGCGATCCAGCGTGGTGTTCGGGTTGGCGACGACGATGCCGTCGGCCTGCGCCCACATCGGTTGCCAGAACATGACGTTCGCCAGCAGAAAGGCCAGCCCGCGCTTGGGCATGCCAAGAAACGTTTCTTGGTTGTTTGCGGCTGCGCGGGGCTGGTCGGCGAGCGAGACGGGGTGACGAACGTCCATGTGGGCGGTTCTCTAAAAAGTCGTTATCAGATGAAAAAGTCGAGGCGGAAATAGATCGGTGCTTCGCGCTCGGGCAGCGCGTCCGGTCGTTCCAGGGAGTGCGCGAACGTCACGCTGGCAGCGACGTGCTGGCCGCGGGCGAACAGCTCCAGCGAGTTGCTCGACATGCGCCCATGCTGATCGCCGTTGTAGCGATCGCCACGAATCACGCCTTGGTCGTAGCCGAGGCTGGTGCCGTATTCGGCGAACACCGGTTGCAGCCATTCGGCGGTCACCGGACGGCTCCAGCGCAAATCGTTGCGCCAGTAACCACCGCTGTCGCCGGACAGCGACTGGTCCTTGTAGCCACGGATCGATGACGATCCGCCGAGGCTGGTGCGCTGTGAGCTGAACAGCACATCTTCACTGCGCTGACCGGTCATCAGGCTGCTGAAGCTGAACGACTCGCCCCACAGCTTGAAAGGCTGCAAATAGCTCAGGGTTGCGCTGTATTTGCGGTAGCGCGCTTCGGGTTCACCGGGGCCCGGATCGTGACTGCCCTGCGCATCGAAGGCGCCGATGCCTTCCTGCATGCCGGCGTCGAAGTTGACGAACGCGCTGCCGACACGACGGCCATGGTTGAAGCCGAACTGCGCTTCGCTGATGCGGTTGCTGCTCAGTTTGAGCTTGCTGTCTTCGATGAAGTTGTTGGTGCGCAGGTACGACAGGCCGGCGCTGAGGGAAGTCTTGCTGACCGAGTCGCGATGAATCACCCGCTCGGCGCGCAACTGATGGTTTTCGCTATCGCCGGTTTGCTTGAAGTTGTAGCCGTTGGCGGCGATCTGCGATCGGTATTCGCTCTGGCTGTAGGTGTAGCTGAACGTCCACCAGCCCCACGGCAGGTTGTAATTGAGCATGGCGTTGTTGGAGGTGTGCTGATGGTCGGTCATCGCATCGTGACCGCCGCGCAGGCTCAACTGATCGGCGAGGCCCAGCGGGCTGTCCCAATCGAACGATGTGCCCCACTGCTGCTCGCCCGTGCTGCGCTGGCCGTCATTGCTGCGAGAGAGACCGGCGCGCCACGGTTTTTGCGGCGCGTTGGTGACCCGCACTTCGCTGCCGCCGACATTCTGCCCCGGTGCCAGCTCCATTTTTGCCTGATTGGACGGCAGGCGATTGAGCTGATCGACCATTTGCTCGATCTCGCGCAGATTGACCAGCTCACCACTTTTGCCGGGAAAAGCCATCGCCAGTTCGCGATCCGAGAGCCGGCTGTTTTCCGCGCCTTTCATGCCTTCAAGCTTGCCTTCGACCACCAGCACTTTCAGGTGCCCGGCGGACAGATCCTGCTGCGGCAAGTAAGCGCGACTGGTGACCAGGCCTTTCTCGATGTAGTGATCGGTGATGACTTTGAGCAGTTCATTGAGCTGCGGCACGCCGAGGCATTCGCCGATATACGGTTTGAGCAGACGCGCCTTCTCTCGCTCCGACAGGCTGTCGGCGCCCTTGAGTTCGATGTCGTTGATGGTGAAGCAGCGCGTATCGGCGGGGGCCGTCGGTTGCGCCGGCCTGGCACCTTTGCCGGGCAGATCCTTGAGCTCTTCGAGACGCCGCTGCTGCTCTTCGAGCAGGCGGTTCTGGCGTTCGCGGATCAGATCGGTTTCACCGGGGGTGGGTGCAGCAAAGGCAGATTGAAGCGCAGAAAGGCAGAGCAGAGCCAGGCACAACCTCGCCGTAAAGGCGGGTGAAAACATCTTCGATCCCTCGACATAAAAAGTGACATCAAAATAGTGGCGCGATATTAGATGGCCATCATTTTGACGTCAAACTTATGTATCGACCGTTCATCGGGGTCTGCGGCCCTCTTCACACGCATGAAACCAGCACCTGCGTACAAGTGCCCTGCGCGGTTTGCGCGGATAGTGGCCGTTGCCCATTCGGCATCCATGCATCCCACCAGCGATCACAAGGAGTTTTCATGAGCACCTTCAAAACCCAAGACGGCACCGAGATCTATTACAAGGACTGGGGCAGTGGCAAACCCGTGCTGTTCAGCCACGGCTGGCCGCTGGATGCCGACATGTGGGAATACCAGATGGAATATCTGAGCAGCCGCGGCTACCGCACCATCGCGTTCGACCGCCGTGGTTTCGGCCGCTCGGATCAGCCGTGGACCGGTTACGATTACGACACCTTTGCCGACGACATCGCCGGGCTGATCAACCACCTGGACCTGCGCGACGTAACCCTGGTCGGCTTTTCCATGGGTGGCGGTGACGTCAGCCGCTACATCGCCCGCCATGGTGGCGAGCGTGTTGCCGGTCTGGTGTTGCTGGGCGCGGTGACGCCGGTGTTCGGCAAGCAAGCCGATTTTGCCGAAGGCGTCGACAAGTCGGTGTTCGACGGGATCAAGGCCGGTCTGCTGAAAGATCGCGCGCAGTTTATCGCTGACTTCAATACGCCGTTCTTCGGTATCAATCAGGGCCAGAAAGTCTCTGACGGCGTACTCACGCAAACCCTCAACATTGCGCTGCTGGCCTCGCTCAAGGGCACCGTCGATTGCGTCACTGCGTTCTCGGAAACCGACTTCCGTCCCGACATGGCCGTGATTGATGTACCGACGCTGGTGATTCACGGCGACGGCGACCAGATCGTGCCGTTCGAAACCACCGGCAAGCAGGCCGCCGCGCAAATCAAGGGCGCCGAGTTGAAGGTTTACGCAGGCGCGCCGCATGGGTTTGCCGTGACCCACGCGCAGGCGTTGAACGAAGATCTGTTGGCGTTTCTCAATCGATAAATTACGCACCATCAGTCATTAAGTGCTGATGCACCAAGGCCCGCGCGATGCGGGCCTTGTGTTTTGCGCTATGGTATTTCTCTGCGTTCGAGACCACCAAGACAGGGAGAGCCCATGCTGCGAATACTCGGAAAAGCCTCGTCGATCAACGTGCGCAAAGTGCTGTGGACCTGTGCTGAGCTGGACCTTCCATTTACGCGCGAAGACTGGGGTTCCGGCTTCAAATCACCCAACGCGCCGGAATTTCTCGCGCTCAATCCCTGCGCCATGGTGCCGGTGATTCAGGACGGCGATTTCACTCTCTGGGAATCCAACACGATCATCCGTTATCTAGCGACGCGTTACGCGGGCGTCCATCTGTACCCGCCTGAGCCGATCGCCCGGGCTCGGGTCGATCAGTGGATCGACTGGCAGGCTTCGGAGCTGAACCGCTCGTGGTCGTATCCGTTGATGGCGCTGGTGCGCAAATCGCCGGATTACCAGAACCGCGACGCCCTCGCGCAGGGTTGCCGCGACTGGACGCGGAACATGGAAATTCTCGACCGGCAGTTGGACAAGACCGGCGCTTACGTCAGTGGTGAGCAGTTTTCGCTGGCGGACATCCCCATCGGGCTGTCGGTGAATCGCTGGTTCGAAACGCCGCTCGATCATGCGGATTTTGCTGCTGCGCGCGCCTACTATGATCGCTTGGATCAGCGCGACGGTTATCGTCTGTACGGGCGCAACGGCACGCCATGATTCACTTGCTCCGGAAGGCTTCGTGCCGCGCCTGTCGTTCGGCTGCGTAAGGCTCTTGTGGCTGGCTGCTCAAGTCCTCGCGGCGCAACGGTTCGCCGCAGTGCTCGCACAGCGGCCCGAGGCCGGCCGCATGGTTACAGCGTTTGTGCGTGAGGACCACCGCCAGACCTTCCTCGGGTGCCTTGCACCAGGTTTCGCCCCATGCCCGCAGCGCCATCATCACCGGATAGAACGCCTCGCCCTTTGCGCTGAGGTGGTATTCGTAGCGCTTCGGTCGCTCATTGTATAAACGACGTTCGACCAGTCCATCGGCCTCCAGGGTTTTGAGACGGGTCGCGATCATTTGCGGCGTACCGCCGGTCTGCGCCTGAATCTCGTCATAACGATGGCTACCCATAAACAACTCGCGTAGCACCAGCACTGTCCAGCGATCGCCAACGACCTCCTCGGCCCGGGAAATCGGACATAAGGTCTTCGCAGAACTATCGTTTACAGCCATCAACACTTGCCTCTTCTGTAGTTGCTATGATTATCATATTAACAAGTTTGCAGGACAAGCCCTGCACAACGATTCCATTTCCTGACCGGAGTTAACGTGATGTCGAAGCCCCTGTATCCGCTGGACAGAACCGCCTATCTGCTCGTCGACCCGTACAACGATTTCCTCTCCGAGGGCGGCAAGGTTTTCCCGATGATCCAACCGATGGCTGAGCAGAACGGCTTGCTCGACAACCTGCGCAAACTCGATCGCGCCGTACGCAGCCTGAAAATTCCGGTGGTCATCGTCCCCCATCACCGTTGGGAAAAAGGCGACTACGAAGGCTGGGATCATCCCACGCCCACTCAGTGCAAGATCATGCACATGCACCATTTCGCCCGTGGTGAATGGGGCGGCGAATGGCATCCGGACTTCGCCCCGCAAGAGGGCGACATCGTGGTGCAGGAGCACTGGGGTTCCAGCGGGTTCGCCAACACTGATCTGGATTTTCGTTTGAAGCAGCAAGGCATCACCCATGTGATCATCGTCGGCCTGCTCGCCAATACCTGCATCGAAGCCACCGCCCGCTACGCCTCGGAACTGGGCTACCACGTCACCCTGGTACGCGATGCGACAGCCGCCTTCAAAGCGGAAATGATGCACGCGGCCCATGAACTCAACGGACCGACCTTTGCGCATGCCATTGTCAGCACACAGGAGTTGATCGACAGCCTCAACCGGCAACCTGTCGCGTAGATCCGTTTGCGGCAGACTCGGCTTCCGCACGCACCACGCCGCGCTCCTCAAGCAACCGTACAAACATGCTCAAACTGCGTGACACCGTGCCCCGCCGCCACACCAGCCAAGTAGTCAAATAGCGGAAATCCGCCGCCAGCGGCCAGACGCTGACGGTCGCGCTGCCGGGCATGCTTTGCAGCATTTTGCGCGGCATCAGTGCCAGACCGGCACCGGCGCTGACGCAAGCAAGCATGCCGTGGTACGACTCCATTTCGAAGATCTTGCCCGGGACGGCGGCGTCAGTGCTGAACCATTTTTCGAAATGGTGGCGGTAGGAACAGTTGGAACGAAAGGCATAGATATTCTCGCCGTTCACATCCGCCGCACGCTCGACCGACGCGTGATTGAGCGGTGCAATGATGACCATTTCCTCTTCGAACGCCGGCACGCCTTCCAGCGCCGGATGCAGCACCGGGCCGTCGACAAACGCCGCGGCCAGACGCCCGGAGAGCACACCGTCGATCATCGTCCCCGAAGGCCCGGTGGACAGGTCCAGGTCGACCTTCGGATGCTGCTGGTTGTACGCAGCCAGCAATTCGGGAATGCGCACCGCCGCGGTACTTTCCAGCGACCCCAAGGGAAATGCACCTTGCGGCTCCTCACCCGCGACGGTGGCGCGGGCTTCCTGCACCAGATCGAGAATACGTCGCGCGTACTCAAGAAAACTCCACCCCGCCGGCGACAGACGCAAACGACTTTTCTCGCGAATGAACAGATCGACGCCGAGGTCCTGTTCGAGCTGCTTGATCCGCGTGGTCAGGTTCGACGGCACGCGGTGAATCTGCGCGGCGGCAGCGCTGATGCTGCCGTGTTCGGCCACGGCTTTGAACATTTCCAGTTGCACCAGATCCACAGTCATTCTCCAATCGTGAAAGGAACGCTCTGTATTATTCAGTTTCCAGAAAACAAACACCACCCTACTCTAGGCCCATCCACCGAACAGCAGGACGACGCCATGAGCCAGATTTCCAGCCAGACCCACGCTATTTCGATCAACCCCGCCACCGGCGAGCAGATCGGCCACTACGCTTTTGAATCCGCCGCCGACCTCGACGCGGCGCTGACTCGCGCGGCCTTCGGTTTCAACAAATGGAAACGCCAGCCGCTGCAGGATCGCTCCCGCTTGTTGACCGCGCTGGCGGGTGCCCTGCGCGACGGCGCTGAAGCCATGGCAACGATGATCACTCAGGAAATGGGCAAGCCGATCGCCCAGGCCCGTGGCGAAGTCGAAAAATGCGCCCGGCTCTGTGAGTGGTACGCCGAACACGGTCCGGCCATGCTTGATGCCGAAACCACTCAGGTCGAAGGCGGCAAGGCGCGCATCGAATACCGTCCGCTCGGGCCGATCCTCGCCGTGATGCCGTGGAATTTCCCGATCTGGCAAGTGCTGCGCGGCGCCGTCCCGACCCTGATCGCCGGCAACACCTACGTGCTCAAGCATGCGCCTAACGTCATGGGCAGCGCCTATCTGCTGCGCGATGCCTTCACCCGTGCCGGTTTCGCCGATGGTGTGTTTGAAGTGATCAACGTCACCCCAGAAGGCGTATCCACAGCCATCGCCGATCCGCGCATTGCCGCCGTGACACTGACTGGCAGTGTCCGTGCCGGGATGGCTATCGGTGCTCAGGCCGGTGCAGCCTTGAAGAAGTGCGTGCTGGAACTGGGCGGCTCCGATCCGTTCATTGTGCTCAATGACGCCGATCTGGATGAGGCCGTGCAAGCGGCAGTGATCGGCCGCTATCAGAATTCCGGCCAGGTCTGCGCGGCCGCAAAACGTCTGATCATCGAACAAGGCGTGGTCGAGGAGTTCACCCGCAAATTTGTTGAAGCGACACGTCAACTGAAGATGGGCGATCCACTGAACGCCGACACTTATATCGGGCCGATGGCGCGTTTCGATCTGCGTGACGAACTCGATCAGCAAGTGCGCGACACCCTTGAAGAAGGCGCGACGCTGCTGCTAGGTGGCGGCAAGGTTGATGGAGCGGGTAACTACTACGAGCCGACCGTGCTGGCCAACGTCACCGATCGTATGACCTCGTTCAAACAGGAACTGTTCGGCCCGGTAGCGTCGATCATCACCGCCCGCGATTGTGCGCATGCCGTGGCGCTGGCGAACGACAGCGAATTCGGCCTGACCGCCACGATCTACACCGCCAACGTGCCATTGGCCCAGCAACTCACCAGCGAACTGGAAACCGGCGGCGTGTTCATCAACGGCTACTCCGCCAGCGATCCACGGGTGACCTTCGGCGGTGTGAAGAAGAGTGGTTTCGGCCGCGAACTGTCGCACTTCGGCGTGCGTGAATTCTGCAATGCGCAGACCGTGTGGCTGGATCGCAAATAATCCAGGCAGTGTGAAACCTGTGGAAGCGAGCCTGCTCGCGAAAGCTATGTGTCAGCTACAGACAAATCAGCTGACCCGACGCCTTCGTGAGCAAGCTCACTCCCACAGGGGATGGCGGCGCTTGCGATTCGGGGGCACAACACCTGTCCACTGTGGGAGCGAGCCTGCTCGCGAAAGCGGTGTCTCAGCTACAGACAAATCAGCTGACGCGACGCCTTCGTGAGCAAGCTCACTCCCACAAGTCCGCACAACTTACAGATATTTCAACCAACCGATATCGCGGCGGCGCGCTTTCAGTGCCGAGAACCAGCGCACTGCCGGGAACAGCACTACGGCCAGAACCACTGCCGCCAGCCACACCGCCGCCACCGTCGAAAAGCCGAAATAGCTGCCCTGATTCAGCCCGAACAACGCCACGGCGATCAGGTACAAGACTTTCAGCACATACAGATGCAACAGGTAAAAGAACATCGGCGCCGAACCGAAAACGGTCAACCAACGAATCCAGCGGCGATCCTGAACACGCTCGAAAGCCAGTAGCAGCAACAGCCCGAGGCTGACGGTCAGCGCTAGAAACAGCAGCGACGGCGGGTATTTGGTGATATTGAAAAAACTCATCAGGGTCTGCACCAGCGAATCGCTGACGGTCCAGGGTTTTTCGCCGTAGCCATTGAGCAAGCGCAGCCCCACAAACCCCAGCAGTCCACCCACGCCGGCAACCAGCAAACGTTGCTGGCGCACAGCCGCGTCCATTCCCCGGGCAAACCACGGCCCCAGCGCATAGCCCAGACCGATCACGCCAATCCACGGCAACAGCGGATAGGAGGTGCGCAGCCGAAGGGTTTCGCTGATCTCGATCCAGCCACGGTCATGCAGAATTGCCCAAGGCACGTGCATGGCTGATTCGACCGGGAAATGCACTGCGTCGAGCAGGTTGTGCCCGGCGATGATCGCCACGCTCAAAGCGAGCAGTACGGCGCGCGGCAACCAGACCAGCAGCGACAAAGCGATCATGCTCAGGCCGATGGCCCAAATCACTTGCAGGTAGATCACGCTCGGTGGCAACTGGAACGTCCAGGCGAAATTGACCAGGGTGAATTCCAGCACCACCAGGAACAATCCGCGCTTGAACAGAAACGCGCTGACATCGGTTTTGCCGGCGTACTTTTCTCCATACAACCACGCAGACAACCCGGTCAGAAGTACAAACACCGGCGCACACAAATGCGCGAGCGTGCGGCTGAAAAACAACGCCGGCTCGGTGCTGGCGATGTCCATCGGATCGCTGACCTGACGGTGCAGCAAAAAGGTTTCGCGGACGTGATCAAGCAGCATGAACAGGATGACCAAGCCTCTGAGGGCATCGATGGACAACAGCCGGCCAGTCGTCAACGGGGCAGAACGGGGGAGCGCAATCGTCATGGGCATTTCGCAATCGAAGGGAAAAGCCAGGCTTCCTAACAAAGGCCCGGCAAAAAATTTGCGTTACCTTATAACAATACAAGCACTGAATCGAGAGTAATTCTCAGAAAAATGCTCGACCCGGCGGCGTTTCCGAGTTGCCCAATAGCGTCAGGCTTCTATAGTGATCAAGTCCCCCTGCCCTTGTGGCCAGCAGTCGAGCGTTGTCCATGGTCAACACCGAACACCTGATCATCTGCGAGCACTGTGACTGCGTGTACGAAAAAGTCGCACTCGCCAAACATCAGAAAACCCTGTGCGTGCGCTGCAACGGCGTGCTTCAGCGCTACAACGGACTGACCATCGAACAGCGCCTGGCACTGACGTTCACGGCGACGATGTTGTGGCTGTTCGCCAATTTCTATCCGGTGATGAGCATCAGCCTCAAAGGCCTGAAAAACAGTGCGACGCTGTGGGACTCGGTGCTGGCCTTGAGTCAGGGGCCGATCACGTTTATCGCGCTGGTCGCAGCAATCTCCATCATCATTGCCCCGGCGTTTCAACTGGTGCTGCTGACCTGGGTGCTGAGCTTCGCCCTCGGCGGACGCCGCGCGCCGGGGTTCAAGTTGTGCATGCGCTGGCTGGAAACCCTGCGGCCGTGGAGCATGCTTGAAGTGTGTCTGCTGGGAGCCATGGTGGCGGTGTTCAAGCTCGCCGGGCTACTCGATGTCTTGCCCGGCATCGGCCTGTTCGCGCTGGCGGTGCTGAGCCTGATGATGATCCGCATTGCCGGCCGCGACATCCGTGAACTCTGGGACATCCTATGAAGCGACCACCCACCGCCAGCGAGCTGAACCTGTGCCTGTGCCACAGCTGCGGCCTGGCCTGCGACATGACAGACGAGCCGCACCAATGCCCGCGCTGCGACGCGCCGCTGCACCGACGCAAAATCAATTCGCTGGCCCGCACCTGGGCCTACATGCTGGCGGCGCTGGCATTTTACGTGCCGGCCAATCTGCTGCCGGTGATGAACACCACCATGCTCGGCAGCGGCGCCGACAGCACGATCATGAGCGGCGTGCTGGAATTCTGGGAGGCCGGAGCGTGGGACATTGCCCTGATCATCTTCATCGCCAGCATCGCGGTGCCGGGGATCAAGTTTGTCGCCCTCACCTTGCTGCTGTTGACCGTGCAGCGCGACAGCGACTGGGCGCGCAAGGAGCGTTCGAAGCTGTACCGGTTCGTCGAGCTGATCGGCTACTGGTCGATGCTCGACGTGCTGGTCGTCGCGCTGGTCGCGGCCCTGGTGAAGTTTCAGGCTCTGGGGGATATCGAGCCACGACCGGGCATCCTGTTTTTTGGCCTGGTCGTGGTGTTTACCATGCTCGCGGCGATGAGTTTCGACCCGCGCCTGATCTGGGACAACGACGCCGACGAGCGCCTCAGCGACGCAGCACCTCAAGCACCACCTGCAATGGATGGCGTAGCGCCTGATCCGACTGGCGCTTGACCTGACTGCGGCAGGAATAACCGGTGGCCAAGGCCTCGCCCTGCTCCGCCGGCGCCTGCACCTGTCGCGCCCACGATTGCTCGTAAATCAGCGCCGACGTCTCGCGGTTGCGCGCCTCGTGGCCGTATGTGCCTGACATGCCACAGCAACCGGTGGCCTGGGTGGCGAGTTTCAGGCCAGCGCGCTCAAACACCTGCTCCCATTGCCGGGTCGCGGCGCCAACGTTGGTTTTCTCGGTGCAGTGGGCGAGCAGTCGGTACTTTGCAGATTGGTCCAGAGGCGCCTGCTGCGGCATGACCTTAAGCAGCCACTCCTGCACCAGCGCCACTTCCGGGCATTGCTGCATGCCGGGAACCTTGAGGTACTCCTGGCGATAAACCAAAGTCATCGCCGGATCGAGCCCCAACAGCGGTACACCGACATCGGCCAGTTCGCGCAACTGCCGGGCGTTGCGCAGCGCAGCGCGATTGAACGCCGACAGAAATCCCTGCACGTGCAACGGCTTGCCGTTGGCACTGAACGGGGCCAGATAGACCTGATAACCCAAACGCGAAATCAGCTCGACCAAATCAGCCAGCAACGGCGCCTCGAAGTAGCGGGTAAAGGCGTCCTGAACGATCACCACGCTGCGCTCACGTTGCGCCGGCGTCAGCGCCGACAAGGCCGCGACCGTTGCCGACTGCACCTGCCAACGGCGCATCGCTGCGTGGAAATCAAAGCGGCTGAGCAGCGGCACATCGACCATACCCCCCAAGCGCTGCAACAGGCGGCGAACGAACGCAGCGCCCATCAATCCGTTATACAGCGTCGGAATCCGCGCCATGTAGGGGATGCTGTATTCCAGCGAAGCGATCAGATAATCCCGCGCCGGACGCAGGTAACGGCTGTGGTACAGCTCCAGAAACCGCGAACGGAACTCCGGCACATTGACCTTCACCGGGCACTGCCCTGCGCACGACTTGCACGCCAGGCAACCGGCCATGGCGTCGTAGACCTCATGGGAAAAGTCCTGGACCTTAGCGCGACTGTTGCGCCAACGCTGCCACAGCGTGCTGAAAAAAGCCGGGGTGCGCACGGCATCGGACAACACGTCGACGCCCGCCTCGCCCTGCAAACGCAGCCACTCGCGAATCAGCGAGGCGCGGCCCTTGGGCGACTGCGCGCGCTCGCGGGTGGCCTTCCACGACGGGCACATCGCATCGTCAGGATCGAAGTTGTAGCAGGCACCGTTGCCGTTGCAATGCATCGCCGCGCCGTAGTCCTGCCAGACTTTTTCGTCGATCTGCCGGTCGAGTTCGCCACGCAACGTGACGCCATCGATTTTCAGCAACGCCGCCTCGCTGTTGGCCGGCGTGGCGATCTTGCCCGGGTTGAACTGATTGAATGGGTCGAACGCCGCTTTCAGCGCTTGCAGCGCCGGATACAGTTCGCCGAAAAACTTTGGGGCATATTCCGAGCGCAACCCCTTGCCATGCTCGCCCCACAACAGGCCGCCGTAACGCTGGGTCAGCGCCGCGACGCCGTCGGAAACGGGACGCACCAAGGCCGCTTGTTGCGGATCCTTCATGTCGAGAATCGGCCGTACGTGCAAGACGCCCGCGTCAACGTGGCCAAACATGCCGTACTGCAAGCCATGGCTGTCGAGCAGTTCGCGCAGTTCGGCGATGTACTCGGCCAGGTGTTGCGGCGGCACCGCGGTGTCCTCGACGAACGGCTGCGGCCGCGCTTCACCGGCGACGTTGCCGAGCAGGCCCACCGCCCGTTTGCGCATGCCGTAGACTTTGCTCACCGCCGCTTGCCCGATAGCGAGCGTGTGCCCCAGGCGCTCAACCGTCTGGTCATTTTTGAGGTGTTCGATGAAGGCTTCGACGCGGCGTTGCACATCCTCGGGATCATCGCCGCAAAACTCGACGAGGTTGATGCCCAAGGTTGGTCGTCCGCCGCTGTCTGGAAAATACTCGGCGACGCCGTGCCAGACGATGTCCTGCATCGCCAGCAGCAAAACCTTCGAATCGACGGTTTCAATCGACAGCGGTTTGAGCGCCATCAACGCCCGCGCATCGCGCAACGCATCCATGAACCCGGCATAGCGGATATTGACCAGCATCGTGTGTTTGGGAATCGGCAACACGTTCAGCCGCGCCTCGACAACAAACCCCAGCGAACCTTCAGCCCCGCAGAGCACGCTGTTGAGATTGAAGCGGTTGTCGGCCTCGCGCAGGTGCGCCAGGTCATAGCCGGTCAGGCAGCGATTGAGATCGGGAAAGCGCTCTTTGATCAACGCGCCTTGCTCATCGATGATCTTGCGTGCGCAACGATAGACCTCACCGACACGATCCTGACGGGCGCAGTGCGCTTGCAGTTCACCTTCCTCCAGCGGCGTGCTGTGCAGACGCTCGCCGCCGCGCAGGACCATGTCCAACGCGAGTACGTGGTCGCGGGTCTTGCCGTAGGTGCAACTGCCCTGGCCGCTGGCATCGGTGTTGATCATGCCGCCGACGGTGGCGCGGTTGGAGGTCGACAGTTCCGGCGCGAAAAACAGCCCTGCGGACTTCAGCGCCGCGTTCAACTGATCCTTGACGACGCCGGCCTGTACCCGCACCCAGCGCTCTTGCACGTTGATTTCGAGAATGCGGTTCATGTGCCGCGACAGGTCAACGACGATGCCGTCAGTCAGCGACTGGCCGTTAGTGCCAGTGCCGCCGCCACGCGGGGTGATCACCACCTGCGCATAAGCCGGCTCGGCGATCAGTCGCGCCACCCGCGCGACGTCATCGGCATCCATCGGAAACACCGCCGCTTGCGGCAGGCGCTGGTAGATCGAGTTGTCAGTGGCCAGTACCACGCGGCTGGCGTAATCGGCGCTGATTTCACCGCGGAATCCGCTGGTTTTCAGCGCTTTGAGAAATTGCTGGTAATCAGTGGTCAGGGCTTTGGCGGGCGACAGCTGGGCAATCATCGGTCAGGCATCTCGGTCAAAATCGGGCCGTGTGGCGGTGAACAGTTGTACGCAACGAATGATTGCGTCAGGCTCCGCCATCTCATGCCGTCCATGTTCATTGCCTGGCGCTGTGGGGACAACCGTAAATTCCACCCGCTAATCATGATAATTACGAATGAATCCGCGCACCCTCACGCCATCCATGTCGCTGCTGCTGGCTTTCGAAGCCGCCGCCCGCCACGAAAGCTACACCCGCGCCGCCCATGAGCTTTCGCTGACGCAAAGCGCGGTCAGCCGTCAGGTGCAGATTCTGGAAAAAATGCTTGGCATGCGCCTGTTCAACCGCGAGGGCCGCAAGGTCGTGCTGACCGATGTCGGCCGCATGTATCAACGCGAACTCGCCGAGGCACTGGGACAGATTCGAAGTGCAACCTTGCAGGCCATGGCATTTGGCTCAGGCATTCATAGCCTGCGCCTGGCGACGTTACCGACCTTCGGCTCGAAATGGTTGCTGCCGCGCCTGAAAGATTTCTACACGGCGCACCCGGGCATGACCGTGCATTTGCATTCACGCATCGAGAGCATCGATTTCGATACCAGCGAAATCGATGCCGCGATCTGCGTCGGGGGCGGTGAGTGGCCGGGGCTGAGCGCCCTGCCCCTGCACACCGAGGAACTGGTGGCGATCGCCAGCGCGCAGTTATCGGCCGCCGAGCGCGATGACGCCGAGCAGCACATCGCCGGACAGTTGTTGCTCAACGTCAGCAGCAACACGCAGGCCTGGGCCGAGTGGTTCAGCCAGCACGCACTACCCCATCGCAGCATGCGCATCGGCCCCAGTTTCGAGATGACGGCCCATTTGATTCAAGCCGTACGGGCCAATATCGGCGTAGGCCTGGTGCCGCGGATTCTGGTCGAGGAGGAATTGCTCAAGGGCGAGTTGCTGCAACTGGGCGAGGCGATTACCAGCCGCCGCCGCTACTATCTGGTGTATCCGCCGCGTAACGAGAATTTGCCGTCGTTGAAAGCGTTTCGGGACTGGTTGATAGAAACGCTTTGACAGGTCGGGCCCCATCGCGAGCAGGCTCACTCCTACAGGGGAACGCATTTCAAAATGCAGGAGTGAGCCTGCTCGCGATGGGGCCCGACCCGGAACCTCAAAACCGCGGCTTGACCGCTTTCCAATCCGCCTTGTAACGCTGCATCTGCCGCACGTCATCACGCTGACGAATCCCGCAGCTCAGGTACTGGTCATGCAGTTTGCCCAATTGATCACGGTCCAGTTCCAGCCCCAGCCCCGGCGCACGGGTGATCTTCACGCAGCCATCGACAATCGGCAATTTGCCGCCCCTGATCACTTCCTCGTCCGGCTCTTGCCACGGGTAATGGGTGTCGCAGGCGTAATCGAGATTCGGCACTGCCGCCGCGACGTGAGCCATCGCCATCAGGCTGATGCCCAAGTGTGAATTGGAATGCATCGACACACCGAGACCAAACACATCGCACATTTTCGCCAAGGTCTGGGTGTCGCGCAGGCCGCCCCAGTAATGGTGGTCGGCGAGGACAATCTGCACGCTGTCCTGCGCAATGCTGCGGCGTAGTTCATCGAAATCGGTGACCACCATATTGGTCGCCAGCGGCAACCCGGTGCGCTTGTGCAGTTCGGCCATGCCGCCGAGGCCCGGAGTCGGGTCTTCGTAATACTGCAAGTCATCGCCGAGCAGTTCGGCCATGCGGATCGCTGTCTCCAGCGACCAGTTGCCGTTCGGATCAATGCGCAGCGGATAGCCGGGAAAGGCTTTTTTCAGCGCCTTGACGCAAGCCACCTCATGCTCTGGCGGCAGGGTACCGGCCTTGAGCTTGATACTCTTGAAACCGTACGCCTCGATCATCCGTGCCGCTTGCGTGACGATTTGCTGCTCGCTCAGCGCCTCGCCCCAGCTATCCGGCTTGTAGGGTGTATCGATATGTTCGGCATATTTGAAAAACAGGTACGCGCTGAACGGCACCTCATCGCGTATCGCACCGCCGAGCAGATCCACCAGCGGCACATTCAGGTAATGCGCCTGCAAATCGAGGAAAGCCACCTCGAACGCCGAATAAGCATTGCTCACCGCCTTGCTGGCATGGGAGCCGGGGGCCAGTTCGGCGCCGGCGATACTGGCGGGTTTATTTGCCGCAACTGTTGCCTGGACGATGGCGCGCAACTGGTTGAGGTTGAACGGATCAAGTCCGATCAATTGCGCCTGTAACTGCTGCTGGATCGCCAGCGCCGGGGCATCACCGTAGCTTTCGCCAAGGCCGATGTAGCCGTTGTCACTCTCGATCTCGATGATCGAGCGCAGGGCGAAGGGTTCGTGGATGCCGCTGGCATTGAGCAGCGGTGGATCACGAAAGGCGATTGGAGTGACGCTGACACGGGTGATTTTCAAGATAACGCTCCTGACAGATCAACAATCAATTCAATGGTTCGCCGCCGGACGGGCCGTCGCGACGACGGCGGCCACGTCAGCGGGCTTTGCCCCGGTGTTGCCTTTGGCCCCCGGCGCGGTGCGGGCGAAGAAGATCACCACGGCAGCGATCAGCGATGTCGCCGCCAAGCCATACAAGCCGCCCTCAATGGAGCCAGTGGTCTGCTCAAGAATGCCGAACGCAGTCGGCGCAACGAAGCCGCCGAGGTTGCCGATGGAATTGATCAACGCGATCACCGCCGCCGCGATTCGCGCATCCAGATAGCTCTGCGGAATCGGCCAGAACAGCGCGGATGCCGCTTTGAAACCGATCGCCGCGAAGCAGATGGCGACAAAGGCAAACACCGGCCCGCCGGTGGTCGACATGAACATGCCGATGGCCGCGATCACCAGGGTCAGCGCGACCCAGGCCTGCTGGAATTTCCACTTGCCGGCCATCGCCGCAAAACCGTACATGGCGACAATCGAAATGATCCACGGGATGGAGTTGAGCAGACCGACTTCAAAGTCGCCGAGATTGCCCATCTTCTTGATCATGCTCGGCAACCAAAAGGTCGCGCCGTAAATGGTCAGGGCGATGGAAAAATAGATATAGCAGAACAGCGCAATCTGCCGGTCGGCCAACAGTTTGAACATCGATGGCTTGGCGGCCTGCACCGCTTCGCGGGCGCGCTGCTCCTCGGCAATCGCGGCCACCAGCGCCTCACGCTCCTCCTCGCTCAACCACTTGGCTTGCCGCGGATGCGACTGCAACCAGAACCAGACAAACGCGCACAGCACCACCGACGCCGCGCCCTCGATGAGGAACATCCACTGCCAGCCGTGCAGGCCCAGACCGCTGATGTGCAACAGCGCGCCGGACACCGGCCCGGAGATCACCGAAGCAATCGCCGAACCACTGAGAAACACCGCCATGGTTTTGCCGCGCTCGGAGGCCGGCAACCACTGGGTGAAGTAATAAATGATCCCCGGGAAGAACCCGGCCTCGGCGGCACCGAGAATAAAGCGCAGCACATAGAAACTGGTTTCACCCCGAACAAACGCCATCGCCATTGCAGCAGCGCCCCAGGTGAACATGATCCGCGTCAGCCAGACCCGCGCACCGTAGCGCTGCAGAAGCAGGTTGGACGGCACTTCGAACAGCGCGTAGCCAATGAAAAACAAACCGGCACCCAGACCGTACGCCGCCGCACCGATACCAAGATCGGTCTCCAGGTGACTGCGCACGAAACCAATGTTGACCCGATCGATGTAGTTGACGATGAACATCACCACAAACAGCGGCAATACGTGGCGCTTGACCTTGGCGGCAGCGCGGGCCAGTACCGTGACGTCCGAGGGACTCTGGAGGGTTTTCAAGGGGCGACTCCCGATCTTGTTTTTTTAGGGATGACTTGAGGCGATGGACCGATCATGGACGCCAGGTATTGATCCCGTCTAATCTAAACTCGCACTCGATTGATACCTGGATTAGATCAATGTTTGAATTGACCCAACTGCGCTGCTTCACCACGGTGGCCACCGAACTGAACTTCCGCCGCGCCGCCGAGCGCCTGAACATGACCCAGCCACCGCTGAGCCGGCAGATTCAATTGCTGGAACATCATCTGGGTGTGGAGTTGTTCACCCGCAGTACCCGCAGCGTTGCACTGACGGCGGCTGGCCGGGCGTTTTTCGTTGAAGCGCAGAATTTGCTGGAGCGCGCCCAGCAGGCAGCCGTCACCGCTCGCCGGTTTGCCGAGGGCGACATCGGCACGGTGAACATCGCTTTTGTCGGGAGTGCGGTGTATGAGTTTTTGCCGAAGGTGATCGCCGAAGCACGCCTGAAACAGCCGCAGGTGAAAATCGATCTTTCAGAGATGAACACTTATCAGCAGCACGAGGCGTTGCGTGCGCGCCGCATCGATCTGGGGATCGCCCGCGCGCCGTTACTGGAGCCGGGCTACGCCACCGAGTGCCTGGTGCGTGAACCGTTTGTGTTGGCGGTGCCACGTGAACACGCGCTGGCGAACGCGGTCGACGTTTCGGTCGCCGACCTCGACAAGCAGCCCTTCCTGATGTACTCCCACGCCGCGTATCCGCCGTTCAACGAACTGTTGACCGGCATGCTGCGCTCGGCGCGGGTCGCCCCCGATTACGTGCAATGGCTGGGGTCGTCACTGACGATTCTGGCGCTGGTCAACGCCGGCATGGGCCTGGCACTGGTGCCACGTTGCGCGACCAGTGTGGTGTTCAAAGATGTGGTGTTTCGCGAGATCAACCTCGGCGAAGGGGTGCAAAGCGAACTGCACCTGATCTGGCGGGAGAACAACGACAACCCGGCGTTTGCGATGCTGCTGGAGGCGATTCGCCGGGCTGTAGCGCAGGGTTGGGGCTAAGGCGTTATCGTGGCGTCCAGTGCTTCAGCGGCGGCGGAGCACTGGGTGCTTTGATCAACGGCTGCTCCAGCGGTTTGCCGTCCGGCCCTACGAAAAGGCGTTCGTATTGCTTTGGCATTGGTTGCGGTGCTCTGGCAGTCGTCATGATAAACCCTCTGATACCGGGCTGAACTCAACCCATTTCACTTGCGCAGAATCTATCAGCAAAAGTTCGGCACCAAAAGGCGCAGACTCGCCATCATCAGTGACCCAACGCGGATTCTGCATGACGAATTGCCCACGGCTTGACTCGGATGGCCATTCGACAGGCCAGCCAAACACGCGCCTCTCGTCATGCAAATGCAGGGTTATGAAGCGGTTGAATTGTGCAAAGGCGCAGAACCACTCACTCGGGTAAGAAGATTGTTTCGTGACGTTTCGCCGGCGCAGCCAGCCATGCATTTTGTCATTGGTCGCCAGATAACAGGCGAGCAATCCAAGCATCAATGAGAACACAAACGCCCACAGCGTTTGCGCTCGACCATCCCAAACGCCTATAGAGAATCCCTTCGAGCCGATCCACAGGCACAAGGTGCCAATCGCCAACACGGCGCCCTGAATCACAAACGTAAAAATCAATGCCTGCACAATCTGTCCGAACGTATCCGGTCGCTTGAACGCCGTGAGGGAATAAAAGATCCAAGTCGATAAAAACCCGGGGACGAGGTACTGCAACAACGGAATAATATCTTTGACCAGATCATCCATGATCCGAGGCTCCTTGAACGAAGTGCCGGGCAATTATCGACCGGCAATCAAAAGCCTAGTGCACTCAGGGAAAACCCTTGGCGGGTAACTGTCACCGCTCATTGCGAGCGTTTAACAGGGTCTATGGGTGCGCTAACCCTTTTCAGTGTCAACCCCACTTCGGCACAGTGAACCGCTCGAGTACACGCGCACCGCCATCGGCAAAAACAACATCTCACCTTCACACTGCGAGTCTGCGCATTGTTATGAACGCGAAAAGTTGCTCGATCTGAAAACGCAGACACCGTCGCTGCGGTCTCTGCTTTTTTTGCCGATCAAGGCGCCTTCGTTACAAGCAATCACGTACCGACTGGCGCAGCGAACCTGATTTGGCCCACGGCGGCCCCTGATACAATGACACCTTGCTGCCGTTCTTGTATTTGACGATATCGAGAATCTCATCCGCGGTGATGATGCTCGGCGCGGTGATGCGATAGCCATTGGAAATCGATGTCTGCGAAGTCTTCGCGACATCCCGCTGCCACAACGGCAATACGCACGCGGCATAGTCCCTGGGGGGCTTGTCACTGGTCTTGCTGACGTTGGGTTCACCCGGTACCAGCGAGGCCGGTAAAGAGCAACCCGTCAACAGGGCCAATGCCAGACTGCCGATCCATATCCGCATGTTATTTACCTGTTCGTAAAAACCGCGAATGTACCGTTAAACCGTCTGCACATCCATCGTGGCACCCCGCTGTTACGGGTGATTGGAGGTTTTTTTACATCCGTTCAGCCGGGCGTCAGACGATCGCGCACGACCGCCGTAAATGCGGCTACTCTTTTCTACCGACAATGTTTCGGAGGTGATCATGCGGCTTAATGAATACGAACACGAACTTCAACGCGACCTGCAAAGTGTTGCATCGGACTTGCGCTGGTCGGCCGTCGACCTCAAGCGAATCGCCGAGCAGTTGCGCAAATCAGGCAACGAAGCGGACGCCCAGGCCGTGCTCAGGTCTTGCGAGATCCTGCAAACCGACGAGGAAAGACTGCAGGTCTATGCCAAGGAGGTAAAAGCCCGGGCCATCAGCCGAACCAAAGTCCACTGACATCTATCGATTTTTGCCAAACAAAAGCCCCGGAAAAACCGGGGCTTCTTTTTGACAGCCGGTCAACCGGCGCTGTGATCCTGCACACGCTTGGCGCGTTTTTTATAGCCGGGGAGCGCCGCCGCATACGCCATCGCCTCTTCCCGGCTCGAGAACGAAGCCAATCGATCGCCCTGGGTGCAGACCCGCCAGGGGCCGTTGTTCACACTGAGCACGTCGTAACCGTTCATGTGCAGCTTGTTCAGCATTGGAATGCTCATGAGCACCTCCCTTTTGCCAACGGTAGTTTCAATCTTGCGCAATTACCTTACACCCGGTTCCGGCGCGGGTGTGGACCAGCTGTCGCGGCACCTGTCCGTCAATTCACTGGCACTTTTCGCTCAGGCCACAGTTCCCAACTCTAAGGGAACCTTTAAATCACCGCCCGGCTCGAATATTGCAGTTTAATTACAGTTTTGTGACAGGCATTCAATGAGTAACAGATGAAAGTACGCGCAACCGTCATTTGCGAACAGGATCGACATATTCTCCTAGTGCGCAAACCTCGCCATCACTGGTCGCTGCCCGGCGGCAAGGTCGAGCCTGGAGAAACCCGGGCAGATGCCGCCGTACGCGAACTGCAAGAAGAAACCGGGCTGGATGCCGAAGAGCTGCTGTACTTGATGGAGCTTGAGGCCGGCAGCACGCGGCATCACGTCTACGAAGCGTCAGTGGTGAATATCGATGAGGTGCGCCCACAGAACGAAATCAGCGATTGCATCTGGTTTCCGCTGGATGCCGTACAGAACCTCAACACCAACGAAGCGACGCGGCGCATCGTTCAGGCTTTCCAGCGACGTTTATAAAGCACTAGCCGGCGAACGCCCTGCGACCCGCGCTGATCTCGGTGCGCAGCTCTGCGATGAAATTGGAGATATCACGTATCGTGACGAGGTGCTCGGGGGAGACGCCATCGAGCAGCAGTTCGACGCGCCCTGTCTTCGGGTCATAAATCTTGATGGACAACAGCCCTTGCCCGGTTGGCATGCAATCGCACTCATAAGCGGGAAACCCCGATTCGACGATGCGGCAAATGTCGGCAATGGCAAGCATGGACGGCCGCCTCGCAGGCGATGAGCTATCCAGCAAGCATAGGCGAGCCTACTGCACTTGCCTGCCCCGAAAACGCCAACTGGCTCACAAACTGCGCAAGCACTCAGTGGGCATCCTGGTCCCAGATCCAGTTCCACAGGCCCGGCAAATTGACCGGTTCGCTGCTTTGCTGAACCGTGCGCGCCAGCGCCGCCCTTTCCAGCGTAGCCCTTTCGTCATAGAACGGCTTTGCGTCCAGCCTCACCCCGGTGGCCGCCGCACTGTCCAGCAGAATCTGCAAATACTCACGGGTGTGCCGTGCGGTATAGCGATTGAGGTCATGAAACGTCACCACGACCGGAATCACCCCCTCCACCGTCGGGAACTGGCCAAGCGCAATACGCTCACGCACCTCGGAGAGCTGGCGCAACATGTTCGCTCGGCGCCGCGGACTGGCGTTGAAGCCCCAGATCTTGCCGTCATTGGCACTCAAGTCGGTCAGCAAAACGCGCAAGCCATGCTGTTGATAGGCCGCGAAGGTGCGTTTGTCGTAGTTCCAGAATGGCGGGCGCAGCAGCGTCGGCGGCGCGCCCGTAACGGCGGCGATGTCTGCTGTGCCATCAGTCAGCGATTGTTCGAGTTCCTGCGGATCAAGCAACCGATGGTTGGTGTGCCAGTGGGTCGCCGTGTGGAAAGCCAGAATATGCCCCTCGTCGTGTTCGCGACGCATGAGGCTGCGGCCAATTTCGCTGTTGCCGGCCCTGGGCGCACGGGTCTGCACGAAAAACACCGCTTTGATGCCCGGTTGCACCGGATTGGTCTTGAGGCTGTCAAGCACGGTCGCCGTGGGATTCCACCACCCCGACGCACTCGGGCCATCGTCAAATGTCAGCAGAAAACGCACAGGCGCCTGGGTTTGCAGGCGGCTTTCGGTTTGCGCGGTCATTTCGATGGGCGCCGCGATGCAACCTGCCAGACCGAGGGCGATGAGCGCTGCACAAAGAACTTTGTATCCGGGGATCATGTTTTGCCTTGGGTCCGGCGCTAGCCGTCATGTTGTCGATTGGCAAAACTCCCTCGCCTTCGTCCATCCCTGCGCGGCGATGCGCGCGCAGGTTGGATAAGGTACACAGGGTTTGGTTCCGGCGCTCGTTTCAGTGCGTCAAGGCTTGTTGAAATGACGTGTCGATGATGCCTGCCGTGGCCAAGGGCGCTGGCAGCGCTTTGACTTTAAACAGGAAGTCCGCGGTGCTTTGCAGATCCGCTGCCGCCTGCTGGTCTACCGGCCCAACGGTCATGTGCGCCTGGCGCAGCCAATGGCGCGAGACTTGCTGATCGAGATTGGCCTTCTTCGCCCAGAGATCGGCGTATTCATCGGTGTGGCTGTCAACCCAGGCCCGTGCCTGTTTCAAGCGCCCGAGAAAATCGGCAATTGCCTCACGCTTGCTGTCGATGGCTGGCGTGGAAGCGGCGATGGCGCTGAGCCCCGGCATCAGGTTTTTGGCGGTCAGAATCGGCCGGGCGCCAGAGAAAACGATCTGTTGCGAAATATACGGTTCCCAGACCGGAAACGCGTCAATGCTGCCTTGCGGCAACGCCGCGGCCGCATCGATTGGCATCAGCTTGACGAACTCAACGTAGTCCTCCGCCAGCCCGCCCTGCTCCAACGCACCCAACGTCAACTGCTGACTCCAGGCGCCGGGCCAATACGCAACTTTCTTGCCTTTAAGATCGGCAATGGTTTGCACCGGAGAATCCTTTGGTACCAACAAGGCGATGGTGTCCGGATTCTGCCGCGACACACCGATCAATTTGACCGGCGCCTGTTTCGCCGCGAGGAACAGGAAGCCTGAGTCGCCGAGAAAGCCCAGGTCCAAGGCACCGGTCTGCAAGGCCTCGGCCAGCGGCGCTGCGGCCTGGAAATGCTTCCAGTCGACCGTATAATGCGCGCCCTTCAACACGCCGGACGCTTCTATCGAGGCGCGGATGTTGTAGTAATTCTGATCTCCAACGTGCAGGACCAAAGGCTCGGCAGCGTACGCAAATGGAGAGGTCAGCACGGCAGCGGTCAGCACGCTGCACAGAATACGAGAGAGCTTCATGGGGAGTCCTGAGAAGAGATTTCCATAGACCATAACGCTCTTGATTTTTATTTTTAAATTCTATTTGTGCATAACCTAAGCACCGTGCTGTCGACGAAGGCCTGACGACGCCCGCCTAAATAACCGAAGCACCAGCGCGTTATCCAGACATGCGTTCTACTGAATCCGTCGCGTTACAGTCGCTGTATCAATGGCGAAACAACTTCCCACAAAACAGTCGTTTGAGCGAACCAACCGCTTGTCTGACATTTGGATCGTCATACATACATTTTCCTGCGCTACGGATAGCATGCGCGCCGCCTTTCCGATTGGTATACCAGTTGACCAAAGCGTCAACAAATCAGGAATCCCCCAACAACTTTCAAGCCTTGCAGAGAAATACGTGAGCGACGATTTTGCAATCAAACAGGTCAACGGCCTGGAGTGGATCCATCTGTCCAAGACAGAGCGCCTGGAACTCGACTGTTTTATCGGCCATTACATCAAGACCCGAAACCTGCACAGTGTTGCCGACATCGAACGCACCCTGCGCAGCACCCTCGAAAGCTATCCTGGCCATCCGCCGGTGATGGTCAACGAACTCAATGCGTGGATCGACAAGACGCTGGGATATCGGGCAACACACCCGGACTTCACACAGCACGAAGACCTCTGAAATGCGAAAAGCCCCGCTCAGGCGGGGCTTTTCGTATCCATGGTTCAGGGTTTCAGCGGACGTTCCTGATCGCGGTCCGACAGTTCTCTGCTGTCGTCGCGCTTCCAGGTTTTCTCGTCCCGTTTCTTTTGCTGCTCGATCTCTTCTTCCGTAGGTTCATCATCGTCCGGTTGCGTTTGGTCGGTCCTCATATGCACCTCGCTTTCACGTTGCTCGCTTGGACAAACTTGCGCACTGGCGCCGAATTCCCCCCAGACCGGCGTACCATGGCGCTATCTAATCATACGTCAGGGAAACGACATGCTGTACCGAATCGCAGCCGACGGGCTGGTGCTGTTCCATCTGGGTTTTATTGTCTTCGTACTGCTCGGCGGGCTGCTGGTGCTGAAGTGGCCACGGTTGCTGTGGCTGCATGTGCCGGCCGCTGCCTGGGGGGTCGCGGTCGAAGTGTTGCACCTGACCTGCCCGCTGACCTATTGGGAAAACCTGATGCGTCACGCTGCCGGGCAAACCGAATACGCCGGCGGTTTCATCGAGCATTACATTTGGCCGATCATTTATCCGGCGGGGCTGACCCCGCAGATTCAACTGGCACTGGGCAGCGTAGTGCTGGCAGTGAACCTGCTGGTGTATGGGCGCCTGTTTCGCTTATGGAAACTGCGCCGCGCCCGACGTATCCCGTTTTAACGCGAGGCCGGTTTCAGCGCTTCGAGCCATTGCGGATCGAGGCGCGACTGATCAAGCTCCAGACCCAGCGCCTGCATCCGCTCCTTATGGGCTTCGACTTCGCGAAACAGTTGCCCGTGGTCACTGGAGTTGCCGTCCAGCTCATGCATCTGCATCAACCCCAAGTGGTAGAAACGCAGCACCTTCATCGCCGTCGGATCGTTATTCTCCACCGCCGCCGTGACGTGGTGCATCACATTGGTGATGCTCATGAGATTGCGTTTGAGCCGCCAGCCATACACCGCTGGCGCCATCCAGCTCTGGTGCCAGAAACGACCGCGCAGCAACGCCGCAGTCAGCAGAAACGCCAGGAACACCCCGCCGACATTGAAGCGCAGATTATCCCCGCCCGGTTCACCGAACAGCGCCACCGCCGCACTGGAAAACAACATCGCCAGCACCAGGAACAACACCGCAATGATCACCGTGCTGCGGCGGGTCTGCTGGCGAAAGCTTGTGGCGTCCATCGGCTGAATCTCGAACATCTGCTGTGACTTCCTTGAACGACAAAAGGGGCAACGGAAAAAACTCGCCGGCGCATTATCGCATCGAAGAGGGATTTAGCTATGCTGGGGCTCCTTTTCATCTTTGCAGCGTCCAACGGGAACATGGCGGTACAGCGCAGATCGTGCCATCTTCATTCATGGATACACACTATTCAGATGCCATCCGCCCGGTTCTGGATGACATCGTTTTAAGGATCATTGCATGACCCAACGACACGTAATCAATGCTTCGGTCAGCCCGAAAGGCAGCCTGGAAACGCTTTCTCAACGTGAAGTCCAGCAACTGAGCGAAGCCGGTTCCGGCAGCATCTACAATCTGTTCCGCCAGTGCGCCCTGGCCATCCTCAACACCGGCGCGCATGTCGACAACGCCAAGACCATCCTTGAAGCCTACAAGGACTTTGAAATCCGCATTCACCAGCAAGATCGCGGCGTACGCCTGGAGTTGCTGAACGCTCCGGCCGATGCTTTCGTTGACGGCGAAATGATCGCCAGCACCCGAGAGATGCTCTTCAGCGCCTTGCGCGACATCGTCTACACCGAAAACGAACTCGACAGCCAACGTATCGACCTGAGCAGTTCCCAAGGCATCAGCGACTACGTCTTCCACTTGCTGCGCAACGCCCGCACCCTGCGCCCGGGCGTCGAGCCGAAGATCGTGGTGTGCTGGGGCGGCCACTCGATCAATACCGAAGAATACAAATACACCAAGAAAGTCGGTCACGAACTGGGCCTGCGCAGCCTCGACATCTGCACCGGCTGCGGCCCCGGCGTGATGAAAGGCCCGATGAAGGGGGCAACCATCGCCCACGCCAAGCAGCGTATTCACGGCGGCCGCTACCTTGGCTTGACCGAGCCGGGCATCATCGCCGCCGAAGCGCCGAACCCGATCGTCAACGAGCTGGTGATTCTGCCTGACATCGAAAAACGCCTGGAAGCCTTCGTGCGCGTAGGCCACGGCATCATCATCTTCCCGGGCGGCGCCGGCACGGCGGAGGAGTTCCTGTACTTGTTGGGCATCCTCATGCACCCGGACAACGAGGGCCTGCCATTCCCGGTGGTACTGACGGGGCCGAAACATGCCGCGCCGTATCTGGAGCAGCTCGACGCGTTCGTCACCGCAACCCTCGGCGAAGCAGCGAAGCAGCATTACGAGATCATCATCGACGATCCGGCCGAAGTGGCGCGGCAGATGACTCAGGGCCTGAAAGCGGTGAAGCAGTTCCGCCGCGAGCGCAACGACGCGTTTCACTTCAACTGGCTGTTGAAGATCGACGAAGGCTTCCAGCGCCCGTTCGACCCTACCCACGAAAACATGGCCAACCTCAAACTGCACCGCGACCAGCCACCGCACGAACTGGCGGCCAACCTGCGCCGGGCGTTCTCCGGGATCGTCGCCGGCAACGTCAAGGACAAAGGCATCCGCCTGATCGAAGAGCACGGGCCGTACCAGATCCGTGGCGATGCGGCCATCATGCAACCGCTTGATGCACTGCTCAAAGCCTTCGTCGCCCAACACCGGATGAAACTGCCGGGTGGCGCGGCGTATGTGCCGTGTTACCAGGTCGTCGCGTAACTTTCAGCCACCACGCAACAAATGCAGGCCTTCGTCTGCTCGCGATAGCGGTCTATCAGTCACTTTTTATATCGACTGAACAACCGCTATCGCGAGCAGGCTCACGCCTACAGGATCCAGGGTGTGACGCATATTTTGTTCGCAACCCAAGCCCCTGTGGGAGCGAGCCTGCTCGCGAAGAGGCCTGAAAGACCACCATCAACCTCGGCTCGCCAACCGCCCCGCCAATGCCTTGGCCTGCAACGCCACGTCCGTCACCGCCGTACTCTCCCACCACATCCCTCGCAACGGTGGCCCCATGGCGAACAAACGATTGCTGGCCTGCCCTTCGGCATTCAGTACCGCACCCTCCGCCGCTGCCGCAATCCCCAACGCCAACGGCCCCGGCTGCACCAGACCGCGCGCCAGCAACTGCTGTGGCAAAGGTCTGGCGACGCGTCGCCAGTCGTATTCGATACCGCTGGAATTGATCAATGCTGCGCCCTTAACCACCCGGCTTTCGGATTCGCCGCGGGGACGTACGCGAATGTTCACACCGTCATTGCAGCTGGCTTCAAGCCCCATGAACGATGCCGCATGGATGCGCAAGCGCCCTTCGCCGTGCAGGCGCTCGACCAGCGCCGCACTCAACGGCGGCGAACGATGGTGATGGCTCTCCCACCACGGCCGCACATGCCGTACGAATTGTCGACGCTGCACGTCAGTCGCCTGGCTCCATAACCGCGCGATATGCACGCGGACCGTGTCCAGCGGCGCCTGCCAGTCGATCCCCTGGGCTATGGCGTCGCGACAGTGCCGACGCAATTCGTGCAATAACTGGCGTGGCGTGCGGATGTTGTGATTCTCTGCCAGAAAATCCACCCAGGCCGGCGGTTGACGGCGCACATGCGGCAGCAAACCGTGGCGCGAGAACACCTCGATCGGACCGCGATGCCCGGCCTGCTCCAGCGACACCACGGCATCGACCATGGTCAGGCCGGAACCGATGATCAGCACGGTGGATTGTGGATCAAGCTCGCGCATCGCAGCGACATCCCAAGGATCGAGCGCGGCGGCGTTGAGGCCACTGGATTGCGCCTGCGGCGTGCGGGCGGCGGGAAACATGCCGGTGGCAAGCACTGCGCGTTTGCCGCGTAACCGTTGGCCGTCGCGCAATGTCAGCAGCACTGAATCGGCGTCGTCTTGCAAATCGATGGCTTCGGCGCAGACATGCTCGAGCGTCGAACCGTGCTGCGCGCCGACAACCCGAGCCTCAGCGAGACGCTGCTGCACATACACACCGAACAAACCACGGGGCGGAAACAGCTCACTGACCGGGACCTTCTGCTCCCGGGATTGCGGCCAGCCGCCTGCGGCGATGTGTTTGGTCAGCCATTGCGTCAGATCATTGGGGTTATCCGGGTCGACACTCATTCGTGCCGCATTGCCGTTGAGCGTGTGGCCCAGTTCGACGGCACTGTAGGCCTCGCCACGGCCCAGTTCGGCACGCGGCTCGATGACCAGAATGCTGCGTTGTCCTGGTAACCGCAGCAACTGCACCGCCAGCATTGTGCCGCTGAGACCGCCACCGATGATCAGAATGTCCGCGCGCTGCTCCATTCAGATCACCACATTACGCACAAACCACGCCGCGACATCACCATCGTTGCGATAGGAGTGCGGCTGATCGCTGGCAAACATAAAGAACTCGCCTTTGCCGATGTGTTGCGGCTGATCCCCGAGCATGAGCGTCAGACGCCCTTCAAATACATAGATTTGCTCGCTCCAGCCTGCGGCATCCGGTTGCGAGGGATACACCTCGCCCGGTTGCAGGCACCATTCCCATTGTTCGACCTCGCGAGTGGCGGTGGCTTTGGACAGCAAGACCGCTTTGCTGCCCGGGATCGCTCCCGCCCAGGCGACTTCGTTGATGCGGCTGGGATCGCGGGAATCTGCGGCCTGAATCAGGTCGCTGAACGCCACATCCAGCGCCTCGGCAACGCGGTCGAGGGTGGTCAGGCTGACATTTTTCTCGCCGGCCTCAATCGCCACCAGCATACGCCGACTGACCCCGGACTTTTCCGCCAGCGCGGTCTGGCTCATGTCCGCCGCGTGACGCAGGCGCCGCACGTTCTGGCTGACATGCTGAAGCACGGAAGTTCTTTGGCTGGAATCTTTGGGCACTATATTGCTCACTTGGTGGGATTGGGCAGTATACTGCCCAACGTTGGATGCATTGTGCGTCCTGCCTTTTATAGTGCGCAAGGTCATGACGTCGGCAAACAACTCCCCCACTTCCCTCCGTTTCTCCAGATTCAGCAAAGCCGAGTGCGTGCTGGTGCTGATCACCATGGTCTGGGGCGGCACCTTTTTGCTGGTGCAACACGCCATGACCGTCAGTGGGCCAATGTTTTTTGTCGGCCTGCGCTTTGCCGCTGCGGCGGCGATTGTCGCGATGTTTTCCTGGCGTCACCTGCGTGAACTGACCTTGTTCGAGGTCAAGGCCGGGTCGTTCATCGGCGTCGCAATCATGCTCGGGTACGGACTGCAGACTGTCGGGCTACAGAGTATTCCGAGCAGTCAGTCGGCTTTTATTACCGCGCTGTACGTGCCGTTCGTGCCGCTGTTGCAGTGGCTGGTGCTGGGCCGCCGCCCCGGATTGATGCCGAGTATCGGCATCATGCTGGCGTTTACCGGACTGATGCTGTTGTCAGGCCCGTCGGGTGCCGCGTTGAATTTCAGCCCCGGTGAGATCGCTACGCTGATCAGCGCCGTCGCCATTGCGGCCGAAATCATCCTGATCAGCACGTTCGCCGGCCAGGTGGATGTGCGGCGAGTGACAGTGGTGCAACTGGCGGTGACAGCGGTGTTGTCGTTCCTGTTGGTAGTGCCGACCGGTGAGGCGATTCCGGATTTTTCCTGGCTGCTGCTTTCGAGCGCTCTGGGGCTGGGCGCGGCGAGTGCGGCGATCCAGGTGGCGATGAACTGGGCGCAGAAGAGCGTTTCGCCGACTCGGGCCACGTTGATCTATGCCGGTGAGCCGGTCTGGGCAGGGATCGTCGGGCGGATCGCCGGGGAGCGACTGCCGGCGATTGCGCTGGTCGGCGCGGGGTTGATTGTTGCGGCGGTGATTGTCAGCGAGTTGAAGGCCAAGGGGAAAGCTGCCGGGGCGGAGACTGAGCTGGAACGGGAGACGCTTGGTTAACGCCGTGCCTGACATATGGCTATCGCGAGCAGGCTCACTCCTACAGGTGGATGCGTTTCAAATTGTAGGAGTGAGCCTGCTCGCGATGAGGCCATTGCACGCAACATCGATCTACCTGAAACAAGGCCAAACATAAAATCCCGGACTACTTTGTAGGATTCTGAGACATCCTCGCGTTTGGTAATCGGGGAGCTGGCACGTATGATGCTTCACAAACTTCCGCAGATTAGAAGCCTATGTCCCTGATAGTTCTACTGCTTCTGCCATTCATTGGCAGCTGTCTGGCAGCGGTGCTGCCACACAACGCGCGTAATGCCGAATCCCTGCTGGCAGGTCTGGTCGCTCTGATCGGCACCGTTCAGGTCGCGTTGCTGTACCCGCAGATCGCCCACGGCGGCGTCATTCGCGAAGAATTCATGTGGTTGCCCAGCCTGGGCCTGAACTTCATCTTGCGCATGGACGGCTTCGCCTGGCTATTCTCGATGCTGGTGCTCGGCATCGGCACACTCGTGTCTTTATATGCCCGTTACTACATGTCGCCGGACGATCCGGTGCCGCGTTTCTTCGCGTTTTTTCTGGCCTTCATGGGCGCCATGCTCGGTCTGGTCATCTCTGGCAACCTGATCCAGATCGTGTTTTTCTGGGAGCTGACCAGCCTGTTCTCATTTCTGCTGATCGGCTACTGGCACCACCGCGCCGACGCCCGGCGTGGCGCCTACATGGCGTTGATGGTCACCGGTGCGGGGGGATTGTGCCTGCTGGCGGGGGTCATGATCCTCGGCCATGTCGTCGGCAGCTATGACCTGGACAAGGTCCTGGCCGCCGGCGAGTTGATTCGCGCACATGCCCTCTACCCTATCCTGCTACCCCTGATCCTGATTGGCGCGCTGAGCAAAAGCGCGCAATTTCCCTTCCACTTCTGGCTGCCCCACGCAATGGCGGCACCCACCCCCGTTTCGGCGTATCTGCATTCGGCGACCATGGTCAAGGCCGGGGTCTTTCTGCTGGCACGTCTGTGGCCATCGCTGTCCGGCAGTGAAGAATGGTTCTACATCGTCAGCGGGGCCGGCGCCTGTACGCTGTTGCTTGGCGCGTACTGTGCGATGTTCCAGAACGACCTCAAAGGACTGCTGGCGTACTCGACCATCAGTCACCTCGGCCTGATTACTTTGCTGCTGGGTCTGAACAGTCCGCTGGCCGCCGTCGCGGCGGTGTTTCACATTCTCAACCATGCCACGTTCAAGGCCTCGCTGTTCATGGCCGCCGGCATCATCGACCACGAAAGCGGCACGCGTGACATCCGTAAACTCAGCGGCCTGGTCAAACTGATTCCATTCACCGCGACCCTGGCCATGGTCGCCAGCGCCTCGATGGCCGGCGTACCGTTGCTCAATGGCTTCCTGTCGAAGGAAATGTTCTTCGCCGAAACGGTGTTTATCAACGCCACGGCCTGGGTCGAAACCAGCCTGCCGATCGTGGCGACCATCGCCGGCATGTTCAGCGTCGCCTATTCCTTGCGGTTCACCGTCGACGTGTTCTTCGGCCCAACCGCTACCGACCTGCCGCACACGCCGCACGAACCGCCGCGCTGGATGCGCGCACCGGTCGAACTGCTGGTGTTCACCTGCCTGTTGGTGGGGATTTTTCCGGCACAGATTGTCGGGCCGTTGCTCGCCGCTGCGGCGCTGCCTGTGGTCGGTGGTGAATTGCCGGAATACAGCCTCGCTATCTGGCACGGTCTGAACGCGCCGATGATCATGAGCCTGATCGCCATGTCTGGCGGCATCGTGCTTTATCTGTTGTTGCGCAACCAGTTCAAACTCGGCCGTTTCAAGTACCCGCCACTGGTGGGCCGCTTCAACGGCAAGCGCCTGTTCGAGCGCAGTCTGGTGATCATGATGCGCCTGGCCCGACGGGGCGAGCGGCGACTCGGCACCCGACGCCTGCAGATGCAGTTGTTCCTGATGGTCTCGGCAGCGGTGCTTGCCGGCCTGATCCCGATGTTGCACAGCAGCCTGAGCTGGGGCGACCGACCGAAGATACCCGGTTCCATCGTCTTCGTGACGCTCTGGCTACTGGCGATCGCCTGCGCCCTGGGCGCCGCTTGGCAGGCCAAGTATCACCGTCTCGCCGCCCTGACCATGGTCAGCGTCTGCGGGCTGATGACCTGCGTAACCTTCGTCTGGTTCTCCGCGCCGGATCTGGCCCTGACGCAACTGGCGGTCGAAGTGGTCACCACCGTGCTGATCCTGCTCGGCCTGCGCTGGCTGCCGCGGCGGATTGAAGAGGTCTCGCCACTGCCGAGCAGCTTGCGCAAGGCACGCATTCGTCGTCTGCGCGACTTGCTGCTGTCGATAGCCGTGGGCGCCGGCATGGCGCTGCTGTCCTACGCCATGCTCACCCGGCAGACGCCCAACGACATTTCCTCGTTCTACCTCAGCCGCGCCTTGCCCGAAGGCGGCGGCAGCAACGTGGTCAACGTGATGCTGGTGGACTTCCGTGGTTTCGACACCCTCGGCGAAATCACCGTGCTGGTTGCCGTGGCGCTGACCGTATTCGCCCTGCTGCGCCGCTTCCGCCCACCGAAAGAAAGCCTGCAGTTGCCGGCTCAGCAACGCCTGCTCGCACCCGATGTGGTCACCGACCTGGTCAACCCACGGTCGGCAAGCGATACGGCGTTGGGTTTCATGATGGTGCCGGCGGTGCTGGTGCGCCTGTTGCTGCCGATTGCGCTGGTGGTGTCGTGCTATCTGTTCATGCGCGGGCACAACCAGCCAGGTGGCGGTTTTGTCGCAGGGCTGGTGATGTCGGTAGCGTTCATCCTGCAATACATGGTCGCCGGTACGCAGTGGGTCGAGGCGCAAATGAGCCTGCGCCCGCTGCGCTGGATGGGCACCGGGCTGCTGTTTGCGACCGCCACCGGGCTGGGGGCGATGCTGGTCGGCTATCCGTTCCTGACCACCCATACCTGGCATTTCGCATTACCGCTGTTGGGTGATATTCACATCGCCAGTGCGCTGTTCTTCGACATCGGTGTGTACGGCGTGGTGGTTGGCTCAACACTGTTGATCCTTACCGCCCTCGCCCACCAGTCGGTGCGTGGCCATAAAACCGCATCGCTGCCCAAATCCGTCGCCAGCAAAGGAGCCGTCTGATGGAAGAAGTCATCGCAATCGCCATCGGCATTCTGGCTGCGTCCGGCGTCTGGCTGATCCTGCGGCCACGGACCTTCCAGGTGGTCATGGGCCTGTGCCTGCTGTCGTACGCGGTCAATCTGTTCATCTTCAGCATGGGCAGCCTGTTCATCGGAAAAGAACCGGTGATCAAGGAGGGTGTGACCCAGGACCTGCTGCATTACACCGATCCCCTGCCCCAGGCACTGGTTTTGACTGCGATCGTTATCAGCTTCGCCATGACTGCCCTGTTCCTCGTCGTGCTGCTCGCCTCACGCGGGCTGACCGGCACCGACCACGTCGACGGCCGGGAGCCTAAGGAATGATGGCGATGACTCACCTGATCGCTGCGCCGATTCTGCTGCCGTTGCTGACGGCGGCGATCATGCTGATGCTCGGCGAGCGACACCGGCCGCTGAAAGCGAAAATCAACCTGTTCTCCAGCCTCGTCGGCCTGTTCATTTCGGTGATGCTGCTGCAATGGACGCAAACCACTGGCGTGCCCGGGAGCATCGGCGTGTACCTGCCGGGCAACTGGCAAGCGCCCTTCGGCATCGTGCTGGTGGTCGACCGGTTGTCAGCACTGATGCTGGTGCTGACCGGGATTATCGGTGTCAGCGCCCTGCTGTTCGCCATGGCGCGCTGGGACGGCGCGGGTTCGAGCTTCCATGCCCTGTTCCAGATTCAGCTGATGGGTCTGTATGGCGCGTTTCTGACGGCGGATCTGTTCAACCTGTTCGTGTTCTTCGAGGTACTGCTCGCGGCATCCTACGGTCTGTTGCTGCATGGTTCGGGCCGGGCACGGGTGTCATCGGGGCTGCATTACATCTCGATCAACCTGCTGGCGTCGTCGCTGTTTTTGATCGGTGCGGCGCTCATCTATGGCGTCACTGGCACCCTGAACATGGCGGATCTGGCGCTGAAGATTCCTCTGGTGCCGGAAGCCGATCGGGGCTTGCTGCACGCGGGTGCAGGGATTCTGGCCGTCGCGTTCCTGGCCAAGGCCGGTATGTGGCCACTCAACTTCTGGCTGGTCCCGGCCTATTCGTCCGCCAGCGCCCCGGTCGCGGCGATGTTCGCAATCATGACCAAGGTCGGCGTCTACACCCTGCTGCGCCTGTGGACGCTGCTTTTCTCGGGACAGGCCGGCGCCTCGGCATTCTTCGGTGGCGACTGGTTGATCTACGGCGGCATGGCGACCATGGCTTGCGCAGCGTTGGCGATTCTCGCCGCACAACGGCTGGAGCGCATGGCCAGCCTGAGCATTCTGGTATCGGCAGGTATTCTATTGTCAGCCGTCGGTTTCGCCCAACCGAACCTGATCGGCGCCGCGCTGTTCTATCTGGTCAGCTCGACCCTGGCGTTGAGCGCGCTGTTCCTGCTGGCCGAATTGATCGAACGCTCGCGTTCGGCCAACGAAATCCCGCTGGAAGACGAAAGCGAGCTGCTACCGCGCCCGCAGGAGTCGCTGCAACCGCCCAAGGGCATCAACCTCGACGACGAGCAGAAAGCCGTGGTCGGCCAGGTGATCCCATGGACCATGGCGTTTCTCGGCCTCAGCTTCATTGCTTGCGCGCTGTTGATCATCGGCATGCCACCCTTGTCGGGTTTCATTGGCAAGCTCAGCCTGATCGGTGCCCTGCTCAACACGCAGGGACTGGGCAGCGACGCACCGATCTCCAGCGCGGCATGGGCGCTGTTGGCACTGTTGATCCTGTCGGGTCTGGCCTCCTTGATGGCCTTCTCGCGCCTGGGCATCCAGCGTTTCTGGACACCGGAGGAGCGCCCGTCGCCGCTGCTGCGCAAATTTGAATGCGCGCCGATCTTCTTGCTGCTGGGGCTGAGCATTGCGCTGACATTCAAGGCTGAGCCGCTGCTGCGCTATACCCAGGCCACCGCTGATGCCCTGAACAATCCACAGCAATACGTCATGGCAGTCCTCGGCACCCGCGCTGTACCCGGCCCGGATGCCGCAGCCGCCACGCTGGAGGTGCAACCATGAGGCGTCTGTTTCCCGCCCCCTGGCTGTCGCTGGCGCTTTGGGTTCTGTGGCTGACATTGAACCTGTCGGTCAGTCCGGGCAATTTGCTGCTCGGCGCCGCGCTGGGTTTCGCGGCGCCGTTGATGATGCGCAAATTGCGCCCGAAACGCGCACGCATCCGTCGGCCGGGGACGATTCTGCGTTTGTTCTGTCTGGTCGGTCGTGATGTGGTGATGTCCAACCTGATCGTTGCCTGGGGCGTACTCAATGCCGGGCGCCGACCGTTGCGCCCGGGCTTCGTCAAAGTCCCGCTGGACCTGCGCGATGCCCACGGTCTGGCGACGCTGGCGATGATCTGCACGGTGGTGCCCGGTACGGTCTGGTCAGAGCTGGCACTGGATCGCAGCATCCTGTTGCTGCACGTCTGGGATCTCGATGACGAGGCGCAATTCATCGAACACTTCAAGACCACCTACGAGCGGCCGCTGATGGAGATTTTCGAATGAGCCCATTACTGTCGAACGCAATCCTGCTGACACTGTTCCTGTTTTCGCTGGCGATGGTGCTCACCCTTATCCGCCTGTTCAAAGGCCCTTCCGCCCAGGATCGGGTATTGGCCCTGGATTACCTGTATATCGTCGCCATGTTGATGATGCTGACCCTGGGCATTCGCTACTCCAGCGACACCTATTTCGAAGCAGCGCTGCTGATCGCGCTGTTCGGCTTCGTCGGCTCGTTTGCCTTGGCGAAATTCCTGTTGCGTGGCGAGGTGATCGAATGAGTGCGCCATTGTCTTTGTGGGTCGAGATTCCCGTGGCGATTCTGCTGGTGCTCAGCGGCGTTTTCGCGCTGATCGGCGCCACCGGGCTGTTGCGGATGAAAGATTTCTTCCAGCGCATGCACCCACCCGCCCTGGCTTCGACGCTGGGTGCCTGGTGCGTGGCGCTGGCCTCCATTATCTGCTTTTCCGCGCTGAAGTCCGGGCCAGTGCTGCATGCCTGGCTGATTCCGATTCTGCTGGCAATCACCGTACCGGTAACCACACTGCTGCTGGCGCGAGCGGCGCTGTTTCGCAAGCGTATGGCGGGGGATGATGTGCCGGCGGAGGTCAGTAGCCGGCGTACCGAAAGTGGTAGCTAAGTCAGATTTTTGTGGTGTCGGTGCAGGCCTCTTCGCGGGCAAGCCCGCTCCCACAGTGATTGTGGGTTTACACAAATTCCGGGGGCAACCCAAGTCCCTGTGGGAGCGGGCTTGCCCGCGAAGAGGCCAGTTCAGCAACCACAAAAATCCGATCTGATCTCAAACCCAGGCAACCGCCAACAACCCCGCCCCCAGTGCCGCACACAGCGGCGAGTACACCCAGGTATCCAGCCGGGCAAACCGTGAATCCTTCACTTCCTTGAAGAAACCTACCAGATTGGAATCGCCAATCGCCCGGGCAAACATCAACAGCGCAATCGCGCTGATGACCCATTGCAGCGCTTTGTGGCTCACCGCCGGTATTCCCCAGCCAACCCGCATACATACCAATACCGCAATCACCAGCAATGCAGCCGCGACTATCAGCGTGAACCAGCCAGATGGATTGAAGGCCGGTCGCACGGTTTCCACAAAGCCCTTCACCGGCACTTGTGGCACCACCGCCGCTGCCGCCCATTGCCCACCCAGCGCCCAATACACGTGCATCAGACTGATCGCCGCGAAAATACTCACCAGCCATTGAGCCAACACAAAGGTCATGGTTGAAATCCTTGAAAGGGATTTGAACAAACCATCGTAGTCGGATTTTTTGCGCCTGCACGACCGGTCGGCGGTACGCTGCCTTGCACCTCCTATCGCCGGGCGGCTGCACGACCGACGCTAATCATGCAGCCGGAACCACTGTCAGTTCAGACCAGCCGCGACCTTGTCAGCCACATCCTTGGGCAACCATGCCTGCCACACCTGCGGATGTTCCTTCATGAACGCCAGCGCGGCATCCCGAGGCGCGGTGTGCTTCTCACTCATCTGCGCCAGCGCTTTGTTCAGCGGCTCGATGGGGAAATCGACCTTGCTGAAGAATTCGGCTATTTGCGGGTATTGCTTCTGAAAAGGTGTTGAAACACCGATCGACAGCTTCGACGCCAGCGACCGCGTCGGTTTCGGATCGGGATTGTCGGCATCCGTCAGGGTCTTCCACGCCTCGGCATCAAACGGCGGCTCTTGCAGTTGCACCAGTTTGAACTTGCCCAGCAACGGCGTCGGCGACCAGTAATAGAACAACACCGGTTTACCCCGACGAATCGATGAACTGATCTCGGCATCGAGCGCGGCACCCGAGCCGCTGCGAAAGTTGGTGAAATCGTTCTGCAAGCCATAAGCCGTCAGCTTCTGCTTGTTGACCACCTCCGAGGTCCAGCCGATCGGGCTGTTGAGAAAGCGCCCCTTGCCTGGATTCTCCGGGTCCCTGAACACGTCCTTGTATTGTTTCAGATCACTGACACTGCGCAGCTCCGGCGCCAGCGGCTTGATGCCCTTGGCCGGGTCGCCCTTGATTACGTACTCCGGCACCCACCAGCCCTCGGTGGCGCCCTTCACGATATCGCCCAGGCTGACAACCTTGCCCTCGGCCTCGGCCTTGATCCACACCGGGCTGCGTCCGGCCCACTCTTCGCCGATGACCTGAATGTCATTGTTGGCCAGCGCGGTTTCCAGGGTGATGGTGGTGCCCGGCAAAGTGTCGGTGGGCAACCCGTAGCCCTTTTCGACGATGATGCGCAGTACATCGGTGATCAGGCTGCCGCTTTCCCAATTCAGATCGGCAAAATGGATCGGTGCCTGAGCGGCCATCAGCGTTGGCGTTGAAGCCAGCAATGTCCATGCAGCCACACAGGCGGCCAATAACCGTCGAATTCCGTTCATGCATTGCACCTCGTGCTGTCCACAGCAATGACAGGATGGCCTGCCAGACCGCAAGCCTCTGAGTACTCAGTCAACTCACTGTAGCCGAGGTTCCTGCATTTTCAGGGACATGCACTGCGTGACGCTACGATTCAGAATTTTCCTGCAGGATTTGCAGCTCGCGTCTGACCATGCTCGCGTACTCCGCCGGGCGCAATGTATAGATCTGCGCAGCCACCCAGTTCAGCCACGCCCCTTGCAGCTCAGCCTTGGCCGCCAGCAAACGCCGGGCTTCCTGGCGTGCCGTGTCGAGATTGTGCGAATGAAACTGCGCCCTGTTCACTCGCTGGCCTTGAACGTAATCAGCTCGCCCTTGCGCCACTTGGCTGCTTTGGCGGTGACAGCCTTCAAGGTTTTGGTCAGGCCTTCCTGCAATTGCTCATTTGCGGCGAATACGGTCACCACACTGTGGCCTTCCTTGAACAGGATCGCTTGGCCTTCGGCGGTCGTGACGAACGCGTAATCACCCAGACCGTAGACCGTCAGTTTGATATCGCGGAAACGAATGTCCAGCTTGCCGCCTTCACGACTGGGCAGGACCGAGGCGCTGAAATGATCGCCGACTTTAAGTTTGAGACCCGGTTTGTCATCGACCACCAGGGCACTTTCGGTATCGATTTCGGCGACGTAAATGCCTTCCGCGTTTTGCTCGGTGATGTAAACAAAACGTGATTGAAACTGCTTGACCAGCTTTGCACGTAAATCACCCAGCACGAACAAAGCATGCATATCGAGGTTACTGACTGCCAAAGAAACATCCCCACATCTGAAAAAGCGCGTACGGAAAACGCGCACGGCAAAGAAACGGCCAGGCCGATGGAACTGCCAGATAACTCAAAAAATACCCGAAGTGAACAGAGCGCTCATTAATCGCGAGGTTCGTAGACTACTGGATTGTCAGTCACGAAACCTGCCCGGTAGTTCGACAAACCTTGAAGGAAAAAGCCTCAAGAGCGACCAGAGCAAAGCTGACTACGAACTTTAGGGAAATTTCTCACGAAAAAAAGCACTTTTCCGACATATCCCTCGCGAAAAATTGCTTTAGATAAGCCCGGTCGTCAACAGGTATTGGCGATTTTAGAGCAGCGTTCCTCATTACGACTACCCGAACCGACCGGTAAATGCCGGCCGACTGACGAAAAGGACTTCATATGTGCACACTGACTCACTTTGCCATGTTGCCCGACGAACGTGTCACTGCCTCGATGATCATGCAGGTGGCCGACATGGACAACCCGCCAACACCGACCTGGAGCCACCGAACGCCGCGCTTTCGGGTCGTACCCGCCGGCAACGCTTTTTTTCACATCAAGGAAACGTCTACCGGGCTTGTAAGAGGTTTCCGCGAAAACCACAACGAAGCCTGTGCCCTCGCGCGCTGGCTTGAATCAAAAATCGAACTCCATGGCGATGCTTGCCTCAGATAAAGAAGTATCGACAAGCCGTACCGGCGCCCACCGAGGAGTACATGATGGAACTGCCTACAGAACTGAATCTGACCACCGTTTTCGAACAACTGGGCCTGCCTTCGGATGAGGCGTCCATTAATGATTTTGTCGAAGCACATCCGCTGGACCCGGATACTAAACTCATCGATGCGGACTTTTGGGAACCGCAACAGGCGCAGTTACTAAAGGAATGGTTACTCGCCGACGGCGAGGAAGCGCCCTTTGTCGATGAACTGAACGTACGTCTGCACCGCGGCAAATAGTACGCTCAGTGCAAGCGGTCGCCCGACTCGATGTTCAGTTGCTCGAGCCAGGCGGCCCTGCATTCCTCTGCTTCACCCCGGCTGGCGAACGCGGTCCCGCGACGCTCGCCGTTGAGCAACACCACCCAGCAGACGCTTTGTCCCCTCGCACGCAAGCCAGCGGGCACGCCGCTGCCAATCATCACTGCAACATCAACCCTGCACTGCACGCCGGCCTCCGAGAAATAATTAGCTACCTAACTAAGCGGGCAGATTAATGGTTTCCCCCGGACGGAAACAGCAACCGCCGTGCACAGCTTCATTGCGTCAACCGTAACAATCACTTAGCGCGGACTCTCCGGCCTGTAGCCCAGACGCAAACCACCCCAATGCCTGCCCTTGATCATGATCGGTACCGACAGATCGTGCATCAGCTCGCCGGTATCGCGGGTGTACGTCTGCAACAGCACCGGTTGCTGGTGACTGCCGCAGCGGATTCCGGTGCGATCGGCAAATTTGCGCTTGGTGCGATTGTTCACCGTGTCGACGGACGCATCCCCGGTCAATGGCTGGCTGAAAACCTGGTTATGCGTAGGCACATACCCTTGCTGCGTACAGGCAATCGCGAACACCAGCCCTTCATGGCGCCGCAGCAATGGCTCCTGGATCGCAGACAAGACCTGATCGGTGTAACGGTCGAAACGGGTCTGATACTTGGCCGGCTCCGTACCGGGAATCAGCTGGTAGTTGCGATCGAAAAGATCGTCCAGGCTGATTCGGCCCTGCTCGACATCCGCTTCGAACCGCGCCGCAATCTGACTCGCACCTTCGCGGGCCAGGTCGTAGACGCGCTGGTGATAGTCGTCCAGCCCCACTTCGGCGAGGCGCTCGCTGATGGTTTCGGCCTGGCCTTCCATTTGCACCGCCGCCTCGGCCAGGCGTCGGGTCTGTTGATCGCTGATTGCCAGATCACTGCGCATCTGCTCGACGGCCTTGAACAAACTGTCGAGCTGCTCGCGATTGGTTTGTGCGCCACGGGCGATCTCGCCGACTTGCCCTTCCACCCCGGCCGCCAGGCGAGCGATATTTTCCAGGTGCTGGCCGGTGCGCTCGACCTGTTCGACGCCGGTGTGCAAATCGCTCGACAACTGGCGAATCTGCTCGACCACCTGCGCAGTGCGCTGCTGGATGTCAGCGACCATTTCACCCACCTCACCCGTCGCCGACGCCGTGCGCGCCGCCAACCCGCGCACTTCATCCGCCACCACCGCAAAACCACGACCATGCTCGCCGGCCCGCGCCGCTTCTATCGCCGCGTTCAAGGCCAGCAGATTGGTCTGGCTGGCAATCGATTGAATCACCAGGGTCACTCGCTGGATATCGTCACTGCGCACGCTCAACGCCTCGATCAGTTCGCGGCTGGCATTGGCACGCTGGCTGAGCTGATGCATGCGCGAAATCGAATCAATCAGTTCGTTGCGCCCCGCCGCGCTGCTCTGATGCGCCTCGCTGGCCGCCTCCAGGGCTTCGCGGCTGAGCTGCGACGTCGCGTGCTCGGTGGCAATCATCACCTCGGCGTTACTGACGATCCGTGCCGCCGCATCAAGTTGCGATTGCAGCTTGCTCGCCAGCGCCTTGACCGAAAATGCGACACCGGCCGCCGACAGCGCGTTATGGCTGGTGGTGCAGGAAAGGTCTCGGGTCAGTTCGGCGATGGCACTGCCGGTATCGACAGGCGCGGCCTCAGGGGTGGCGCGGGAACGCAAGCGCGGCAGCCAGACAATCAGCATCGCCAGCGGCATGCCGACGTACAACGACCATTCAGCCAGCGTCGTGGCGGCCAGCAACAGCATCAGGGCGATGCTTTGCAAGGTCGGAGCGATCCAGCGGTTTTTCGGCAAAAGCACTGGTGCAGGCAGAGCCGCAACCAGAGATCCGTCTCTCGTCATCTTCATCACCCCACGCTTGTTCTCATTGTTGTGACTGCATTAAACGCCACTACAACGCCATTATCCATGGTCCGTTAGTCGTGGGGCTGTGGCAGGTCAATGGAACGACGCAGGATTGCTGCAGACGAGCAAAAGCAAAGATCGCAGCCGCCGGCAACCCATGTGGGGCTGCCGACGGCTGCGATCTTTTCGGGGTAGTCCCTATTCAGGGCCTACCGCACAGAATCAGGCCTGACGCTGGTGCTTGTCGATCTGCTCGTGACGCTCTTGAGCTTCGATGCAGTACTTGGTGGTCGGACTGATCAGCAGGCGCTTCAGGCCGATGGCCTCGCCGCTGTCGTCGCACCAGCCAAAGCTGTCGTCCTTGATGCGCTCAAGGGCTTGTTCCAGTTGCGGCAGCATGCGCTGGTCGCGATCGATCGCGTTGACCAGCCAGGTGCGCTCTTCTTCAACCGAAGCCGCGTCCGCCGGGTCAGCCGGGGTGTCCAGGCTTTCGATGGCGATACGATTTTGCTCAATGCGCTCGTGGGTTTCGACTTTCATGTTCTGCAACAGCTCAGTGAAGAAAGCGTGTTGCTCTGCATTCATGTAGTCATCTGCCGGCATAGCCAGCAACTTGTCCTTTGTCATTGATATCTCTATAAAAAAACGTGCATTAAGGCGAATTAGGGAGCGTTTCGGCGATCCGTGTCCGGTCGACGAAAAGGCATCGTTTATTGCAAACGCCACCCGGCACTCAATTTACGAAGGGGCGGCAGTCTAAGGCCCGATTGAGGCCTCAGCAACTCTAAATACGGGAATTTGTCCGACACAGCCCGGAAACTGCTCTGACACTAGCGTCGCAGCGGTCATCGGAGTGCGTTTATAGCAAGAAATTCAGTCCAGCGGCGTTATATAGAAGACAAACGGCTAACTGCGCCGCGCCTGAGCGCGAAATTTTCCGCGGTCGGTGCATCGTTTCAGCACAGCAGACCCCGCACAGCCCCACTACTATCAGGCCCAACGTGCGATCAATCAGCCTGAAGGATGCCTTATGCCCCGCCCCGATCTGTCGGCCACCGACGAGGTTTCGCTCGCCAGCCCCCCGATCAATGCCGAGCGCTTGCTGCAACTGATCAGCGAAGAATATGAAGCCCTCCCGCGTCAACTCAAACGCGTCGCCAGCTATATGAGCCAGCAGAGCGACCGGATCATGGTCGACCGCATCAGCGACATCGCGCGCGAGTGCGAAGTCCATCCGTCCGCCATCGTGCGATTCTCGCAACGCTTCGGTTTCAGCGGCTTCAGCGAAATGCAGTCGCTGTTTCGCAGTGCCTACACCAACAAAGCCTCGCCGGTGCAAAACTACCAGCAGCGCATTCGCAGCATGATCGCCAACCAGACACAAAAGGCCAGCGACGGCGACCTCGCCCGCGAGTGCATTGATGCCACTCGCTCAGGCATCGAGCGCCTGGGCCGCGAACTCGACGACAGCGCCTTCGAAAGAGCCGTCAACCTCATCACCCACGCCGAGAACATTTATGTGATTGGCGTGCGTCGCTCCTTCGCCGTGGCCGACTACCTCGTTTACAACCTGCAACACACCGGGAAACGCATCCACCTGGTTTCGGGCCTCGGCGGCAGCTATCGGGAGCAAATGCGCAGCGTACGCGCCAATGACCTGGTCATCGCCATCAGCTTCGTACCTTATGCCAAGGAAACCCGGCACTGCCTGCGCTTCGCCCGTCAGCAACAGGCCAACACGCTGATACTCACCGACAGCGCGCTCTCGCCGCTGGCAAAACTGGCCGACAGCGTGCTGCTGGTCAACGAAGGCAGCGCCCTCGCCTTTCGTTCACTGAGCGCGACGCTGTGCCTGTGTCAGGCATTGTTTGTCGCGGTGGCGTATCGGTTGGGACTGAATGTCGATGAGATTCACGAACAGGCTGGATTCGATGACTGACAATTGCCGCCGGCTCGGCTAGGTTATGTGTCCCACCGATTCGACTTGAAGGAACGCGTCATGAAACTGATCGGCATGCTCGACTCCCCTTACGTGCGCCGCGTGGCCATCTCAGCCAAATGCCTGGGCATCGACCTAGAACACGAGTCGGTCTCGGTGTTCCGGCATTTTGAGCAATTCCAGCAGATCAACCCGGTGGTCAAAGCGCCAACGCTGGTCCTCGACGACGGCCTCGTGTTGATGGATTCCACCCTCATCCTCGACTACCTCGAAAGCGCTTGCGGCAAGAGCCTGTTGCCGACTGAATTGACCCGGCGCGCGCAAGCCTTGCGCCTGATCGGCCTGAGCCTCGCCGCGTGCGAAAAATCCGTGCAGCTCTACTACGAACGCAACCTGCGTCCGGCCGACATTCAATATCAACCTTGGGTTGAGCGCGTTGAAGGCCAACTCGCCGCCGCGTTTAGTGCACTGGAAAAGGAACTTGAGCACAGTGCCTTGCCCGAGGATGGCTCGCTCGTCCAGGACGGCATCAGCCTGGCGGTCGCGTGGAGCTTCGCCGCACTGGTCGTGCCAGATCAGATCGATGCCACCCGCTATCCGCGAATTGCCCGCTACACCGCTTACGCTGAAGGCACCGACGCGTTTATCAGCACGCCGATGAACTGAGCATGAGCACCACCGACACCGCCGCCCCGGCGTTAAAAGAGATTTTCAACGCCGAACGTCTGCAGCACATCGCTACCGAGACGGCCGCCGTCTACCCGGCGTTTAAAACCGAGGTGTTCCTCAAGCATGCCAGTCACGGCCTGGCCGAGCTATCGGTAATGCAACGCATGGCCCGCGTCGCCGAGAGCCTGCACGCCGTGCTGCCGCTGAATTACGAAGATTCCCTCGATGTATTACGCGCACTCGCGCCACGGCTGAACAGCGGATTCGTCAGCATGTGCCTGCCGCACTACGTCGCCAGCTACGGCGGGCATGCGTTCGAAACGTCCATGCAAGCCCTGAAGTACTTCACCACCTTCGGCTCCTCCGAATTCGCCATCCGCCACTTTCTGCGCACGGACCTTGAGCGCTCGCTGGAATTGATGCACGACTGGACCCGAGACGAAAACCACCACGTCCGCCGCCTCGCCAGCGAAGGCAGCCGCCCTCGCCTGCCATGGTCGTTTCGACTGGAGACGGTGCAGGCGAATCCGCAATTGGCCGCCGGAATACTGGATCGACTGAAAGCGGATGAGAGTTTGTATGTGCGCAAGTCCGTGGCGAATCATCTGAATGACGTAACCAAGGTGCATCCGGCGTGGGTGCTGAGTGCGGTTGAAGGGTGGTCGCTGGAGAACAGGCACACGGCCTGGATCGCCAGGCATGCGTTGCGCAGTTTGATCAAGCAGGGCGATGTCCGGGCGCTGACGGTCATTGGCGCGGGGGCGAAGGCCGAAGTTCAGTTGCTGGATTTTACGGTCACGCCGACGGCAGTTCGGCTAGGCGAGACAATTACTTTATCGCTCAGGGTCAAGTCGACGGTGGCGCATGAGCAGAAGTTGGTGATTGATTATGCGATTGACTATGTAAAGTCGAATGGCAGTGTTTCGAGGAAGGTGTTCAAGTTGAAGACGTTGGCGTTGCTGGGGTTTGGCGAGGAACGCGTGAAGCGCAGTCAGCAGATCAAGGACTTTACGACGCGCAAGCATTTTACCGGGCGACATGCTGTGCAGGTGATGGTGAATGGGGAGGTATTGGCTAACGCCGCATTCAGCGTTCTGACCTGAGGCCTATCAGGAGGAGTGAAGGTTGCCCCCACTCCCCCTCGTCGTCACGCCACTGCCGCAGTACGTGTTCTGGAGCGCCAGGCAAAAGCCAATACCATCAGCAGGCCCAGAGCGGCCATCGCCGCGCCGGCCAGGGAAATTGACGGATAACCCAACCCGGCGTTGATCACCGCTCCGCCCAGCGCCGCACCGATCGCGTTGCCAAAGTTGAAGGCACCGATATTCACCGCAGAGGCGAGATTGGGCGCGTCCTTGGCAGCTTCCATCACTCGCATCTGCAGCGGCGGCACCAGGGCGAAGCTGGCAATACCCCAGATCAGGATGGCAACAGCGGCTGGCAGCGGCCAGCGCATCAGGAGCGTAAACGCCAGCAAGACCACAATCAGCGCACTCAGCGAGACGATCAGGGTGCGATCGATCGAGCGGTCGGCAGCCTTGCCGCCCCACATGTTGCCCAGTGTCAACCCCACACCGAACAGCACCAGCATGGCGGTGATGTAAGCGGTGGAGGCGTGGGTCTCGCTGCTGAGAATCGGTGCGATGTAAGTGAAGACGGTAAACATGGCACTTGATCCGACGACGGTCAGGGCCAGCGCTGCCAGCACCGGCCCTCGGCCCAGTACGCGAATTTCCGCCAGCGCACCCACACTTTGTGGTGCCTTCAAGTTGGGCAGGGCGAACCACAAGGCAGCCATGGTCAACACGCCGAGGCCGGTAATCCCCCAAAATGCCGTGCGCCAACCGAACAACTCGCCAAACCAGGCGGCCAGCGGTACACCGCCAATGGTCGCCAGGGTCAGGCCCATGAACATCGCCGCGACGGCGCCGGCACGTTTCTCTGGCGCGACCACACTGGCGGCGACAATGGAGCCAACGCCAAAGAACGCACCGTGGTTCAGTGAAGTCACCACCCTGGCGATCATGAGACTGTAGTAATCGGTCGCCAGGGCTGACATCAGATTGCCCAGGGTGAAAATCGCCATGAGTCCGATCAGCAGGTAGCGCCGGGGAATCCTGCCGGTGGTCAGCGTCATCAGCGGCGCGCCGAGCAGTACGCCCAAGGCGTAAGCACTGACCAACAGCCCCGCAGCAGGAATGGAAACGCCGAGATCGGCCGCGATGCCGGGCAACATGCCCATGGGCGCGAACTCGGTCACGCCGATGCCAAAGGTACCGATGGCGAGTGCAACAAGGGGTGGATTGATACGCATGGAAATCTCCTCATCTATGCCGCCAATGCTACGATCCATCGTTTTCAGGCGGTAGATAGCGATTTTGGCAATCACCTTTGCGCAAGAGGCACAAATGGACTTCAACGGCAGGTCAGGTGAAATGAGCGTATTCGTCACCGTGGCCCGGGAAGGCAGCCTGTCGGCTGCTGCGCGTGCATTGGGACTGACACCCTCGGCGGTCAGCCGGATCATTGCCCGCGCCGAACAACGTCTCGGCACGCGCTTGTTGTTGCGCACCACCCGCGCGCTCACGTTCACCGCCGAGGGCGAGGCGTTCCTGCGCGGCGCGCGGCGCATTCTGGCCGACATGGACGAGGTCGAAGAAGCCATCGCCGATCAGGGCGTGCCCAAGGGCCGGTTGCGGGTCAGCGCCGCACTTGGCCATGGGCGGCTGGCGATCGTTCCGCTGGTCGCCGACTTCAGCGCGCTACCCGAACATCGTCGTTGACCTCAGCCTCGGTGACGAAGTGGTCGACATTCTCGCTGGCCAGGCGGACGTGGCGGTGCGCTTTGGTCACCTGCCCGACAGTCCGCTGACGGCACGCCGGATCGGCCATACCGGCCAGGTCGTGGTGGCGTCGCCCGACTATCTGCGGCGGCACGGCACCCCAAACGAACCGGAGGACCTGCTCCAGCACAACTGCCTGCGCTTCAATTTCCGGCGCGCCGAACCCGACTGGCCGTTTGTCCGCGACGGAAAAGAATTCTCGCTGAAGGTCAGTGGCAACATCGAATGCTCCAGTGGTGAAGCACTGGCCCAATTTGCCAGAGTCGGTGCCGGCATTGCGCGCATTGGCGAGTTCAGCGTGAGAGAGGATTTGCAGCGCGGCGACTTGATACCGCTGCTCGAAGACTGCAACCCCGGCGACCAGGAGCCGATTCACGCGGTGTTCGTGGGTGGCTTGGCAATGCCGGCGCGGGTGCGGTTGTTCGTGGATTTCTTGCTGGAACATCACCGGATGTGAGTGGGGGTTTCGCGGGGCTATGTCCGCTTACTTCGCCGGAAACGCTTCAAACACGGGGATATTTTTGGCATTTACTTCAATGGCGGCTGCCTTGAAAACTACCATAGCGCCTGTGCAAGAGGCCGTAGGCCGCCCCCCTTTGGCTCCGTTCAAGTACACCATGTCGGTGCCGGCATATAACACAGTTGCCTCGGCGGCTTGACGGATTGCCGTCGCAACACTTGCCGCTTCTTTGCGAGCGAAATAACAGGATAGAACCGAGATAGACAAACCAGGGCCGAAGATTTCCTTGAGGAGGGTGCCAAACGTTACTGGCGAAATGAAAGCCTTTCCCTGCTCGGGCTCTGCAACCACCCATTCGTGTTTGATTTCGTTCGGATTGCCCAGCCAGAGTTGCCCCTGATTTCCGTGCGTTGCAATGATAAGACGATACACATGATCCTTTCGGGCCCTGCCTATGTCACGAAGCGCGGAGATCAACGCCTCATAGCTGCCATTGGCGTGAACAAGGTGCGCTGTCCCACCCAAGGATTCTTGATAGGCCTTGACGCATGCTGCAAATTCCTCACCCGAGATGGCGCCCTTTTCGATTTTATTAAAATCATGATAAATGACGACCAAGTCGTTTTCATAAGGGTCAAGCAGCAGTTGTTCTTTGATTTTCAAGTGGAAGGTGCCGCGCAAAGACGCATACACCATCTGCCATTTACCCTCCGAGTTCAGCTCGTCTTCAACCGCAACAATCAGTTGTTGACCAATTTTGCCGTCTCTGAACAGGAGCGACGGTTGATCAGTGCTATAGATCTTGTTGGCATCTTGATCGAGGACTTCAATGCCTCGGACGTTTTTATGAAGAATGGCAAATTTATCCGAGCTTATGTCTCTGACGCCGACACCAATTTTATCTTGCTATCAATGATCGCATTCCAGATTTGCATGATCTTTGGGTCCTTCGCAGCACGCCAGGCCATCCCTCGAAGCGGATCGTCAGACGAAAGGCAGGCGCTGTGAGCCCTTCATCGGCCTTTCAATATAGGCGGCATTGATTCCGATCGCTTCCGGGGCGGTGAAGATCACCGTTGCAATGTCTTCGTCATGACGACCGTACGCTCCGATTGATGGAATTCGTCGCGGATCTTTTTAAAGCCAAGCGAAGCGTAGAAGCCTTCTGCCGTGATTGAAGAGGGAACGCAGAGAAGCTCAAGCCCCATGTCCATGGCGATCGATTGAATCCTCTCCATCAAGTGCCTTCCAATCCCCCTTCCTTGATGGATCGGGTCGACAAACACGCTGCGAACAACGTTGTTATCGAGACTGGCCGTGGCAACGATACGACTGTCGATAGCAGCCACCAGCACGTGACGCCCGGTCATCCGCTGAAGCACCGCTGCTGGCGAAAAATCTTGAACCAGTTGATCGATGATGTCGGATGAATAGTCCTGGGCATTTGATTCACGCAGCGCGTCAACGATCGTTCTACTGATAGCCGGCGCATCCGCATTCGTCGCGTTTCGAATCTGAACTTCCATCACGTAGCTCCCTGCTTGCGCGCCGCCCATTCAGGGCACATGACTTATCGCTACCAATTCCCCATACGTATAGCGCTTGCGTCAGTGCGCGACTACCCATAAACCGATGTTGAATCGACGTATTCCAGTCAATGAAACCAGCTAATCGCCAGCAGAGGGGACGATCATGAACACTACGGCAATTCCTGAGGGTTTCGCTCCGTTTACCCGCTCCAGTCCGTTGCTTGATTTGCTTGGCCCGATTTACGCGAAGGGCCATGGGTTGCAATTGGAGCTGGGATTGCTGACCGACTCACGACATGCCAATGGCCGGGGCACCTTGCATGGCGGTGTACTGGCGACATTAGCGGATGTCGGTATGGGCTACGCCATGGCCTTTTCCAGCGACCCTCCGCAGCCATTGATCACGGCGAGCATGACGCTTGATTATCTTGGCGCAGTACAAATCGATGAGTGGCTGGTGGTGCGTCTTGAGTTTTCCAAAAAAGGACGTCAACTGGCGTTTGCCGCCGTCAGTTTGCATGTCGGCGAGCGAACAGTTGCGCGCGCCAGTGCGGTGTTTGCTGTGCCCGTGAGTTGAAAGGATTGTTCATCAAGGTGCTTGTGATTGATGAGCACGACGATGTCAGAATCATTTCCCTGCTGCAGAGGGCTACCAACTTCCGTAGGGGATACCGAATTTGTCGATGTACCGCTTGGACTTTTCACTGACCGGATATGCATATCGCCCTTGAGTTTCGCCCTGACTTGGCCCCAACGGTTCGATTTCGGCCTGAGCTCTGGCGACTTTCACCGGATGATGACAGGAGTCTCTTACCCAGACCTGGACGACACCACCGGGAGCCAGGCCCAAGTAAACCGAAGATATGTAGGTAGCTCTTTTCTCCGGAGTTTTCGAGCAGCGTTGGCTGACTGAGGTCACCATTAATTGTCGGGCCTCTTCGGGTATATCGATCCAAACACTATAGGTCTGGGGCTCTACGATGGATTGCCACCGAACGAAGATTCGTTTAGGAAGATCAGCGCCTACCACCGCTTTCGCGGAGCTGCCCAAGCCGTGCCAGCCTCGCGCAGATTCTGTTCCGTCCTCTGGTTGCCCGCCTGAGGCGGATCCTTCGCCGGTGTGCAGGAGCGTCTTTCCTTTGATGTCTTCGACAGAGGTGTCCTCAACCCAGACTTTCATGTAGCGAGGCTCGGTAAAGCCAAGTTCCCACCATGGCGATTTGGGATCGTTTTTTGCCGAAAGCGGGTCGGCATAACAACCAGCCACAAACAATGTGCAAAGTAAGGTTGCGAATAATTTCATTACCAAAGCGTCCAGTCAGGTACGTGCGGGTGTTTTACTCGTATTGCATCTGCCGTAGGAGCGTTGATATATACCGCGCGCAATCCGCCGCCATCTCTTCGTCCAAGTGGGTGGTTCCAGTTGGCGGAAGTATGAATGTACTTGAGTTTGAGCATTTGCTCCTCTTGCAGCGTGGTGCTGTAGTCGCCAGAGACAAATCGATCGCACAAGGGTCTCAGCTCCGCCGGAATGGCAAACGCGGGAGTCTCAGGAATATCATTGAAACGCACTCCCTTGGTCTTTGCCTGTTGATGCATCACGCGCAGGCAAACTCTTGCCAGCATTCCGCTCACCGGTCGTTTTAGCTGCACGGCGGCATAGACCCTCTTTACGCGTGGGCCTAATCGATCCTGTGGATTGATCGGCATAATGAGTGCGGGTGGTGTCACGATCTCCAACATTTCAGAGGGCCAGCCTTTGCTTAGCCACTGACTCCTCACCTTCATCGCATCCTGGTAGATCGATGTTGTGACGACGTCAGTATTCATGGACACCTCCAGAGTTTGCATCGGACTGATGAGCACGCACTCTTCAGCGTCATCCAAGTAACCGCCTCCTATGTCGGAATGCACTCCGGGCAGGACAATTTCTGGATGATCCACCCCCACGCGATTGAGAGCGAAGTTAGCTCTGCATTCGTCACGCGCGACCAGCTGGACAACATTAGTAAAAAAACGTCGGTCGAGGTAAAGCCTGATACCTGTTGCGACAGCGCTTTTGATGTTGCCCAAATTGGACCAGCCAGCAATTGACGGAACCGTGTCGAACAGACCGATGAAGCCCATATTGATGTCGCGTTGGTATTGATCAATGAAGGACGAACTGAAGAGATCAGAATTGCTGCGCAAGATTTCGCCCAAAGGGCCTTGTTTGCCACGCACGATTTCATTGGCAAAGTGCCTGGCGGCTGCCGCGCCACGGCTGAAACCGAAGGTGTCGAAGGTCAACGAGATAATTTCACTACCCGGATTTTCGTTTAACACTTCATTGATACGTTGTTCGATGAATACAAACGAAGATTGAACGCGCCCGGCGACGCCTGTCTGGCCACGCCCGGCGCCAGCTCCCAAGGCGCTGTCTTTTTCGCCTGATCGGGTGCCGATGCCTTCGACGTACACCATACGAAATGCCTGCTTTCGCAGCCCCTCGCCTTCAGCTACTTCAGGAGCGTCATACAAATCACTGAGTCTTTTTACATTACTCACGTCATTACCGTAACTGCTATCCGGATCGCTCATATACGGCTTGCAGCTGGCATCAATGTCTTTGGGAGCAATCGGATGCTGCGCACCACACAACAACCCCGCAGCCGAGTTATTCGCATTATTGCCGGTCCCATCAAAGAACACCCCAATCCTCAGCGCGATGCCAATTTTCTCAGGCGCGCGCGGGTTCTCTCCCATGTTTCTCATACTCCGCCCAACGCTGGGCATGAATATCGACGGGTTTGGCTTCTTCGTAGCGGTAGTTTTTCGGCGGGTTTGGAACGTAACCACTCAATCCTTGATTCCTTGTTCTGATCCTTGAAGAACGGCGCGAAGGGTGACAGCCGGGGCCGGGTGGTGCAAGCCGTGGCTGTGTGCCAGCCGTGGCAGCGGCGTGGGTTGCGACGAGGGTTCGCCCTCGTCGCGTTAGCGGTTATTTGGCGATTACGACGTTATCCAGTGCCTGATTCACGGCGATTTCGCCAAGCATCACGACCTGGGCGATGCCCAGCAGGGTTTTGCGGCGCGGGTTGTCGAGCAGCGCGGCGAAGTCGTAGAGCATGGTGGTGGCCGAGCCGAGTGATTCACTGGCGTTGGCGAGCAGTGATTCGGTGTCGTATTGCGGGTTGGCGAGGAACATCGGTTCCGGGGCGCTGGTGCTGGCGAGGATGTCTGCGGGGCCGAGGTGATGGTCGAGGGCGCGTTCGGCGGCTTCGTGAAGTTTTTTTGAATCGAGGGATTCGTAGGGGGATGCCGGATCTGTTTCTGGCGGGTTGGGCGTGACTTTGAACATGGTGAAACTCCTAGTTAATAAAAAGGAGCCTTCACATTCGCTACCAAACGAAGGTGGCGGCCATACGCGGGTTGGTAGACCGGTAACTAGGACCCGGCACACCCGAAGGTGTCCTGCGCATGGCCACCATTAAGCGACGACCTGAAGCAGGTCTGCGAACAATGCGCGATGCGACTAGTTATGGCGGGCTACCAAACCCGATCACTGTTTTTCAGCGACCGACAGACGATAGAACCCGCGCCCTAGACGCACAAGCCGGCGGATTCTGGCTTAGTCGTAGGTAACGGCGCAAGGCGTTGTAGCCCGTTGCTGATTACTGGCGCGCCGTTTAAACATGATGGGTGTTTTCTGTTTATCTGGCAGTGAATGGGCTGACGCATTCGCGAGCAAGCTCGCTCCCACCGGGGATCGCGGGCTGGTCTGAGATTGCAGGTGTCAGGACTGGCATCTTCGCGAGCAGGCTCGCTCCCACAGGGGAACCGAGCCTGGCTGTGGTCTGGCAGTCAAATCGACCGCTGATTGACCCGCGCCATCAACTGCTCGGCACTTTCCTTGCGCTCGGAATAGCGATCTACCAGATGCGCCTGTTGCCCTCGCAGCAACACGGTGAACTTCACCAGCTCTTCCATCACATCCACCACGCGGTCATAGAACGGCGACGGCTTCATCCGCCCCGCTTCGTCGAATTCCATGTAGGCCTTGGGCACCGAGGACTGGTTGGGGATGGTGAACATGCGCATCCAGCGGCCCAGCACGCGCAGCTGGTTGACCACGTTGAACGACTGCGAGCCGCCGCAGACTTGCATCACCGCGAGGGTTTTGCCCTGGGTCGGGCGTACGGCGCCGAGTTCCAGCGGGACCCAGTCGATCTGCGCCTTGAACACCGCCGACATGGCGCCGTGGCGTTCCGGCGCGCACCACACCTGCCCCTCTGACCACAGCACCAGATTGCGCAGTTCCTGGACTTTCGGGTGGTCGACGGGGGCGTCGTCGGGCAGGGGCAGACCGGACGGGTTGAAGATACGGGTTTCGGCGCCGAAGTGCTCAAGCAGGCGGGCGCTCTCCTCGACCAGCAAACGGCTGAATGAGCGTTCGCGGGTCGAGCCGTACAGCAGCAGGATGCGCGGTTTGTGTTCGCCCGGTGCCGATGGCTGGGTCGCGTCGAACAGGGTTGCGTCGAGGTTGGGCAAAGCGTCTGACATGGGGCCTCCTTAAAGCGTGCCGATGCGGTCGAGTTCGACCTTCAGTTGTTCGCGGCTGAGCGAGTGAAAAGGCAGATCGAGGAAGGCCTGGCAGCGTTGGCCGATGCGCATCAAGGTGGCGTGGAATGCTGCCTCGATTGCGGCCTCGTCACCGATGACATCAGACGGATCTTCGAGGCCCCAGTGCGCTTTCAGAGCCGGGCCGAAGTACACCGGGCAAGTCTCGCCAGCCGCTTTATCGCAGACGGTGATGACGATATCCGGCGGATTGTTTTCGAAGGCGTCGTTGCCTTTGCTGTGCAGACCGTCGATGGCGATGCCGTTCTTTTGCAGCGTCAACAAACTGCGCGGCAGGACTTGGCCTTTGGGAAAACTGCCGGCACTCACCGCGGTGAACCCGGCGGGCGCCAGGTGATTGAACATGGCTTCGGAAAGAATGCTGCGGCAGCTGTTGGCCGTGCACATGAACAGAACTCGCATCGATGCGCTCCGTAAAAGTTAAAGATTCAGCAACAGGCGCGTTCGCGCACGGGACGGCCATCCATGTGTTGCAGGCGCGCGGCATTGTCCTTGAGCCAATCACCGTTGGCCTTTGATGTCACCCGCAGGATCTCGCCGATCCACGCCGGCAGCTGCGGGTTGAGCCGGTAATAGACCCACTGGCCCTGACGGCGGTCGAGCAGCAAACCGTTGCTGCGCAATAGCGCGAGGTGGCGGCTGATTTTCGGCTGGCTGTCGTCGAGTGCACACATCAGCTCGCAGACGCACAGTTCGCCTTGCTCGGCGATCAGCAGAATCGCCCGGGCGCGGGTTTCGTCGGCGAGGCTTTTGAAGACTTCGGTGGGGGTGATCATGGGGATCGGCTTGCAATATGCGGGAAAACGAATATACGGATATCCATATATTAATCAACCTGAAATGCGATCCCCTGTAGGAGTGAGCCTGCTCGCGATAGCGGTGTATCAGTCAATATTTACGTGACTGATACACCGCTATCGCGAGCAGGCTCACTCCTACAGGGGGGATTTCGGTGTATCCGGTTAACCGCGTAACAGGCCCTGCTCCGCTTCGCACAGTCCCACCACATAATCCCAGACCACCCGCAGCCGTACCGACTTGTGCAGTTCGCGCCGCGTGCTGATCCAGTAACTGCGCTCGATGCTCTCGTCCGGCAGCAAAGGCACCAGATCCGGGTCAGACGCGGCCATGTAGCACGGCAATACTGCGATCCCCAATCCCGAGCGCGCCGCTTCCTGCTGGGCGATGACGCTGGTGCTGTGAAACACCACGCGCGGGCTGCGGCAGAAACTGTTGAGGAACATCAGCTCCTGACTGAACAGCAGATCATCCACATAACCGATCCATGCATGCCGCGCGAGATCTTCGCGGCTTTGCAGCGGCGGCGCCTGATCGAGATAGGCCCGACTGGCGTACAGCGCCAGGCGATAGTCGGTGAGTTTGCGCGTGACCAGCATGTCGGCGGCGGGACGCTCAAGGTGAATGCTGATCTCGGCTTCGCGGTTGAGGATGCTGACAAACCGCGGCACGGCGACCAGTTCCACCTCAAGCCCAGGGTAGCGCTCGAACAGGCCAATCATGCGGCTGGCAAGGAACTTGATGCCCAGCCCTTCAGTCACCCCGACGCGAATCTTGCCCAGTGGCGCCGTCGACTGGGTGATCTCTTCCTGCGCCAGCAACGCGACGTTTTCCATCGCTTCGGCATGTTTGAGCAGCGCCTCCCCCGCCGGGGTCATTTCGTAGCCTTGCGCATGCTGGACGAACAGTGCGGTGCCAAGGCTTTTTTCGATGGCCTCGATATGCCGGGCGACGGTGGCGTGCGTGGTATTGAGGCGACGCGCTGCCGTCAGCAAGCGACCGCTGCGTTGCAGTTCGAGAAAAAACCTCAGGTCGTTCCAGTCGAACATGGCGTGTCCTCGTCGGCTATCGTCTGGGAGCGCTGTTTGAAAACGCACAGCGGCTGCGCAAAAACTAACATTCTTTTGACGAAAGCTAACAACTAGAGTGTCCGACAATAAAAACAAAAACGAGGTCAGGGCATGCAGACGTCCCTCGATGATTACGACTACATCGTAGTCGGCGCCGGCCCCGCCGGCTGTTTGCTGGCCAATCGGCTGTCCGCAGATGCACGGCAGCGCGTGTTGCTGCTCGAAGCCGGCGGGCGCGACAACTATGCGTGGATCCACATCCCGGTGGGTTACCTGTTCTGCATCGGTAATCCACGCACCGACTGGTGCTTCAAAACCGAAGAACAACCGGGCCTCAATGGTCGCGCCTTGAGCTATCCACGCGGCAAGGTGCTCGGCGGCTGCTCATCGATCAACGGCATGATCTACATGCGCGGCCAGGCCAGCGACTACGACGGTTGGGCCGCTGCGGGCAATCCGGGCTGGGCCTGGAAGGACGTGCTGCCGCTGTTCAAACAGAGCGAAAATCACTTTGCCGGCGCCGCTGAGTTTCACGGCGCCAATGGCGAGTGGCGCGTGGAACAACAGCGCCTGTCGTGGCCGATTCTCGATGCGTTTCGCAGCGCTGCCGAACAAAGCGGCATCGCCAGCCTCGATGACTTCAATCAGGGCGACAACGAAGGCTGCGGCTACTTTCAGGTCAATCAGAAGGCTGGGGTGCGCTGGAATGCGGCGAAGGCATTCTTGAAACCCGTGCGTAGCCGGTCGAACCTGACCGTGCTGACGGGGGTTGAGGTTGATCGTGTTCTGTTGGAGAACGGCCGTGCTTCGAACGTCAGCGCTCGTCACGAAGGCCAGATCAAGCAGTTCAAGGCGCGCAAGGAGATTGTCCTGTGCGCCGGTTCCGTCGGCTCGCCGAGCATTTTGCAACGCTCGGGGATTGGCCCTCGGCCGCTGCTCGAACGCCTCGGCATCGGCGTAATCCATGAGTTACCGGGGGTGGGCAGCAACCTGCAGGATCACTTGCAACTGCGCCTGATCTACAAGCTGGAAAACGCGCGTACGTTGAACCAGATTGCCGGCAGCGTGTGGGGCAAAATGGGCATGGGCCTGCGTTATCTGTACGACCGCAGCGGGCCGCTGTCGATGGCGCCAAGTCAGTTGGGTGCGTTCGCCCGTTCCGGACCGGAGCAGTCATCGGCGAACCTGCAATATCACGTGCAGCCGCTGTCACTGGAGCGCTTTGGCGAGCCGCTGCACAGCTTTCCGGCGTTCACCGCGTCAGTGTGCGACCTGCGGCCGAAGAGTCGCGGGCGCATTGAAATCCGTTCGGCGAATCCTCAAGACGCGCCGCTGATTCAACCCAACTACCTCAGCCACCCCGAAGACTTGCGCGTAGCGGCCGATGCGATTCGCCTGACTCGCCGCATCGTCAGCGCCCCAGCCCTGCAACCGTTCAAACCGGTCGAGTATCTGCCGGGTGACAGCCTGCAAAGCGACGCACAATTGCAGGAAGCGGCGGCAAAAATCGGTACGACGATTTTTCATCCGGTCGGCACCTGCCGTATGGGCAATGACGGTGACGCAGTGGTTGACGCACAGCTACGCGTTCATGGCGTGCCCGGTTTGCGCATTGCCGATGCCTCGATCATGCCCACCATCACCTCGGGCAACACGTGTTCGCCTACGCTGATGATTGCCGAGAAGGCGGCACAACTGATCTTCAAACCTAATGCTGTAAACACTGTACCTGTGGGAGCGAGCTTGCTCGCGAAAGCGGTAGATCATTCAACATAGACATTGACTGACAGGACGCCTTCGCGAGCAAGCTCGCTCCCACAAAGATTTGCATCCCGTTCAAGGCATCGCATCACCCGGACACGCAACACCAGTGGAACAACAAAAACAATCACTGTGAGGGATACCGACATGTCAGAACACGCTCAGCCGCTGGACGCTGCAGGCAGCGCCGAGACCAGCAACGCGACGCAGAAAGTCATCTTCGCTTCATCACTCGGGACGGTGTTCGAGTGGTATGACTTCTTCCTCTACGGCGCCCTCGCGGCGGTGATCAGCAAGCAGTTCTTCGCCGGGGTCAACGACACCACGGCGTTCATCTTTGCGCTGATGGCCTTCGCCGCAGGTTTTATCGTGCGGCCATTCGGCGCGCTGGTGTTCGGCCGGTTGGGCGACATGATCGGGCGCAAATACACGTTTCTCGCGACGATCATTCTGATGGGCGTGGCGACGTTCTGCGTCGGCCTGCTACCGACTTACGCCAGCATCGGCATCGCCGCGCCCATCATTCTGGTGGTGCTGCGCATGCTCCAGGGCCTGGCCCTCGGCGGCGAATACGGCGGCGCGGCGACCTACGTGGCCGAGCACGCGCCGATCGGCAAACGCGGCTTCCACACCAGCTGGATTCAATCCACCGCCACCCTCGGCCTGTTGCTGTCGCTGCTGGTGGTGCTCGGTTGCCGCTACTTCACCGGCGATCAGTTTGAAGTCTGGGGCTGGCGCATTCCGTTCCTGCTGTCGATTGTGCTGCTGGGCATTTCCACCTGGATTCGCCTGAGCCTGCACGAGTCGCCGGCCTACCTGAAAATGAAGGAAGAAGGCAAAACCTCGAAGGCGCCGATCCGTGAATCCTTCGGCAAATGGGAAAACCTCAAGGTCGTGCTGATCGCCCTGTTCAGTATCAACGCCGGGCAAGCGGTGACCTTTTACGCGGCGCAATTTTACGTGCTGTTCTTCCTCACTCAATTCCTGAAAATGGACCCGGCGGTGGCCAACAGTCTGCTGATCGTCAGCGTGGTGATCGGTGCGCCGTTCTTCATCTTCTTCGGCTGGCTGTCGGACAAGGTCGGGCGTAAACCGGTGCTGATGCTCGGCCTGCTGCTGGCAACCGTGCTGTACTTTCCAATCTTCAAATCCCTGGCCCACTACGCCAACCCGGCGATCGACCTGGCCAGCCGCCAGGCACCCATCACCGTGCTGGCGGACCCGGCCACCTGCACCTTCCAGTTCGACCCGGTGGGCAAAGCCAAATTCGACAGTCCGTGCGACAAGGTCAAAACCTTCCTGGTCAAGCAAGGCCTGCCCTACTCCAGCGTCGCTGCGCCTGCGGGTAGCGGCGTGCAAGTGAGTGTCGGCGACGTGAAACTGGACGGTTTCGATGAGGCGGCACTGCGCGGCGCGATCACCCTGGCCGGCTATCCACAACAAGCCGATATGCAGCAGATCAACAAACCGATGATCGTCGCCCTCATCGTCGCGCTGATCATCATTTCGGCCATGTGCTACGGCCCGCTCGCGGCACTGATGGTCGAACTGTTCCCGACCCGCATCCGCTACACCTCGATGTCGCTGCCGTATCACATCGGCAATGGCTGGTTCGGCGGGTTCCTGCCGACCGTGTCGTTTGCCTTGGTGGTGTACACCGGCGATATCTTCTATGGGTTGTGGTACCCGGTGCTGATTACGGGGGTGAGCCTGGTGGTGGGGATGATCTGTTTGCGTGAGACGAAGAATATCGATCTCGACAAGAACTGAATCGGCCATAACGCAAATCTGTGGCGAGGGAGCAAGCTCCCTCGCCACAGTGATATTTAGACCTCTGCGTTGATCACTTCGAATTTCACCTGATCCGGGTAAAACGCCACGTAGTCGCGGATCGGCGCGACTGACACTTTCGGATGTTCATACGTCCACACCGCATTCGCGGCTTCATGCCCCGGCACTTGTAGCGTGAAATAATTGGCGTCGCCCTTGTACGGGCAATAGCTGGTGTGATCCGTGCGGGCGAAGTACTTTTCCTCGATGTCTTCGCGGGGGACGTAATAAACCGGCGGATAATTGGCTTCGTTGAGGATCAGCACGTGGGCGGATGCGGCAATCTGGATGCCATGGAATTTTACCAGCAGGCAACCAGTGAGTTGTTCGAGGCTGATGACAGGGTTGAGTCCGGCGCTTTTCATCGGGGGTTCTCCTGGATACGGCGAAGAGACCGATTCAGGTATAGCTGATGCGTCGGCGTCTGGCTGGGTTTACAGCCGAACGGCTCACCGCGGCCGCTGCTGTATATCCATACAGATAAAAGTTGCCCCCAGCGCGAAGTCCGGCCATTCTGTGCCCTCCCCGGACAACGATTGACGATGGTGGCTATGCGGCTGTACCTCTGTGAAAAACCCTCCCAGGCCAAAGACATTGCGGCCGTGCTCGGCGCGAGACGCCGGGGCGACGGCTGCTGGCTGGGAACGGACGTCACAGTAACCTGGTGCATCGGCCACTTGCTCGAAACCGCGCCGCCGGATGCCTATGACGCACGCTACAAACGCTGGGTGCTGGCGGATCTGCCGATCATTCCCGACAAGTGGAAAATGACCGTCAAGCCGCGCACCGCCAGTCAGTACAAAGCGGTCAAGCGCCTGCTCGGCGAGGCCAGCGAACTGATCATCGCCACCGACGCCGACCGTGAGGGCGAGATGATCGCCCGGGAGCTGGTCGAACACTGCCGTTATCGCGGGCCGATCCGCCGCTTGTGGCTGTCGGCGCTGGATGAGGCGTCGATTCGCAAGGCCCTGGCCGCGCTGAAACCGGGCGCCGAAACGTTCAGCCTGTATCACTCGGCGCTGGGGCGTTCGCGGGCGGACTGGCTGATCGGCATGAACATGAGTCGCCTGTTCACCTTGCTTGGCCGCCAGTCCGGCTATCAAGGCGTGTTGCCAGTGGGCCGGGTGCAGACGCCTACCCTGCGGCTGGTGGTCGATCGCGATCGCAGCATCGCCGATTTCGTACCGGTGCCGTTCTGGGCGATCGATGTGGAGTTGTCGCACAACGGCACGCGCTTTACCGCGCAGTGGCAAGCGCCGGCGGATGTTTGTGATGATCAGGATCGCTGCCTGAATCAGGCGTTGGCTCAACAGGCCGCGGCGGCCATGAAAAGCGCTGACAGCGCACGGGTGGTCAAGCTGAAAACCGAGCGCTTGCGCGAAGTGGCGCCGCTGCCCTTCGACCTCGGCACGTTGCAGGAAGTCTGCTCGAAGAAACTCGGCCTCGGCGCCCAGGAAACCCTCGACATCGCCCAGGCCCTCTACGAAACCTACAAAGTCATCACCTACCCGCGCAGTGATTGCGGCTTTCTGCCGCTGAGTCAGCACAGCGAGGCTCCGGCCATTCTCGCGGCGCTGCGTCAGGCTGATCCGGGCCTTGAAGCCTTGCAGGGGTATCTTGAACCGCAGCGTCGCTCGCGTGCCTGGAACGACGCCAAGGTCAGCGCTCACCACGGTATCATCCCCACTGCCGCGGCGAAAAACCTTGAACGCCTGACCGGCAAGCACCGTGCGGTCTATACATTGATTCGCGCGCGCTATCTGGCGCAGTTCCTGCCCAACCACGAATTCGATCGCACTCAGGCTGATTTCGATTGCAACGGGCAGGCGCTGCGCGCTGTGGGCAAGCAGATCATCGAACCGGGCTGGAAGCGCGCACTCCCCGAAGCCCTGGCACCGGCCAAGGGCCGCGAAGCAACGGCGCCGCAAACCTTGCCAGCCTTGAGCCAAGGCGTCGAATGCGCGGTTGAAAAGGTCAATCTCAAGGATCTATGGACGCAACCGCCCAAGCCCTACACCGAGGGCGACCTGATCAAGGCGATGAAGAACGTCGCCAGGCTGGTCGAAGATCCGCTGCTCAAACAGAAACTCAAGGACACCACCGGCATCGGCACCGAGGCCACTCGCGCATCGATCATCCAGGGCTTGCTCGACCGTGGTTATCTTCTAAAAAACGGCAAGGCACTGGCGGCGACGCCCGCCGCTTTCAGCCTGATCGATGCGGTGCCCCGCGCCATTGCCGATCCCGGCACCACGGCGATCTGGGAGCAGGCGCTGGACATGGTGCAGAGCGGTGAAATGAGTCTGGAAGAGTTCGTCACCAAACAGGCCGCGTGGATGAGCAAGCAAGTCACCCGCTGCTCCGGCCTGAGCCTGACCATCAGCGGCCCGCCTCCCGCCGGCAAGGCCGCAGCGCCATGGAAGAAAAAACGCAAGGCGACGGCAGGTAAAACCCCCGCCACGCGTAAACGCGCGGCTCGGCCGGCGACCCGATAAATCCCTCGCGGTTCCCGCTTCCCGGTGGCGAAACAGATCTTTTCTCATTCCAAAACAGCTTTGTCGGACAATATGTAGTGCTTGAAAATAATCACTACAAAACCGTTGACGGCGTCGTTTTGCTTTTGCATGATGAAGACGTTCCCCGATCGGGAGCGCTGGTAACACGCTTGAGCAAACTCGTCTGACCGCCGAGTTGTTTTTTCCGGATACACGCTGCCCACAAGGCAGATTGAAGAAGCTGACCTGGCCTGAACGTCCAGTACAAGGACGAGAAGCGCTGGCGAAAATTCTCAAGACGCTTGTGGTCGACACTGGATATGTCGTCAAGGAGCCTCCCGGTTTTCGCTGCTTCTCCTCGTTGTGACGCTATTGCGTAGCAGTTATTCAACACGACTACATGCAACAGATGCACGACCCCGTTCTTCAAACGGGCGAACGCTGACGTCCTGGTTTCGGTGCCAGGGATCAACTAACCGATGGGCTACCTGTATTAGCGAATCAACTTTGAAAGATCACCAGACTGGTCAAGGGGCATAACAATGAATCTGAACAATCAACCTACCGTCGAAGAACTGGCTCGTATGTTCGCTGCGCAGAAAGACAGCCACGACAGCCATATTCTTTGGATCAGCAAGTCGGGCCAGGTACATATCGACTGCCTGTCGCCCCACGCTGGCGAAGAAGAATTCGACCGCAACAACCAGAACCTGCTGGCCCGCCTGAAGATGTACCGCCGCGGCCACGGTTATGTCGGCAAGAAGGCTGCGGCCGACAAGGACTTCATCGGTAATGTGCTGCAAACGCTGAAACAGGCGTGGGGCTCGATGCAGAACAACAGTGAAGTTCGGGTGATTGATCGGTTTTATTGAGTTGTAACTTTGATAATGAAAGGCCTGCTTCTGAAGAGGAGCAGGCCTTTTTTTACATCTAGAGTTCAGCACATCTCTCTGTAGGAGTGAGCCTGCTCGCGATAGCGGTGTGTCAGTTATATAGCCATGTCTGAATAACCGCTATCGCGAGCAGGCTCACTCCTACAGGGGATAGCGTCGCCTGGTCGTTTTATAGCTTTAGCACCAGCTCCACAAACGCCAGCGCCGCCGCACTGTGATAATTATTGCGCCGGCGCAATAACGCAGCGCCCCGCTGCGGCGCCTCGCCTTCAACCGCGAGCCTGCGCAAGGCGCGATCTTGCGTTGCAATCGCCTGCGGTAACATCGTCGCCATCGGCGAGCAACGCACCACCTCAAGCAGCGTACTCACCGAATTCACCTCAATCCGCACCTTCGGCGTGATGCCGTTCTGGCGGAAATATTCATCCACCGATAACCGCGTGATGAAGTCCGGCGCCAGCAAGGCAAAATCAAGCTGTGCGATATCGTTCGGTGTCAGTACAGAGCGGCAGTCATACCGCGGATGCCCACGCCCGACCATGATCCCCAGCGTCTCGGTAAACGCCGGGATGCACTCAATGTCGGCGTTGCGCACCGGCGTAAAGGCAATCGCCACATCCAGCGAGTCATCCGCCAGCCCGGCCTCGATGTCGTCCATCGACAACTCGAAGATCTGCAAGTGAATCCCCGGAAACTGCGCTGCATAGTCGCGCACCAGAGGCCCGACCAGGTACGCCATGAACGTCGGCGTCATCGCCAGACGCAGCGTGCCGCGAGACAAGTCTTTCACATCGTGCAGTGCGCGCTGCCCCGCCTGCAATTCCATCAGCACTCGCCGCGCGCATTCGATGTAGGCCGCGCCAGCATCCGTCGGTTTGACCGTGCGTGATGTGCGATCAAACAGACTCACGCCCAAGGTCTCTTCCAGTTGCCGAATCTGCTGCGACAGCGTCGGCTGCGACACGTGCAGCGCTTCGGCCGCGCGAGTGAAGCCGCCGTGATCGGCAACGGCCAGCAGATAACGCAAATGTCGCAGCAGCATGGGAAACACCATCTATAGGCAAGGCTTATGCGAAGCATTGTATATCGGTCTTGGACGCTATGGATCAATCAGCCGAACATGGTTGCCACACAGCAAGCCTACCCTGAAAGGAGTGACACCATGCAACAGTCCCACGCCTACAACGACAACAGCCTGGCCCTGACCACCCGCGTTCTTGACGCCAAAGCGAAGAAAGATCTGTCGTGGCAGGATCTGACCGATGGCACAGGTCTGAGCCTCGCTTACGTCACCGCCGCCCTCCTCGGCCAGCACCCGTTGCCGGACCACGCCGCTCAGGTAGTGGGTGACAAGCTTGATCTGACCGCCGCCGATGTCGCCGCCCTGCAAATCATTCCCCTGCGTGGCAGCCTCAGCGGTGTGCCGACCGATCCGACCATCTACCGTTTCCACGAGATGATCCAGATCTACGGCACCACGCTCAAAGCGCTGGTGCATGAGCAGTTCGGCGACGGCATCATCAGCGCCATCAACTTCAAACTCGACATCAAGAAAGTCGAAGACCCGGAAGGCGGTTCCCGCGCCGTGGTCACCCTCGATGGCAAATTCCTGCCGCTGCGTCCGTTCTGATCCGCACCGGCCCGCATGCCTGGGGTATGCGGGCCCACCGATCTGCATTGAAGAGGACACACCCATGAAAGCCCTGATCGATGGTTTCCTGAAATTTCAGAAAGAAGCCTTTCCGCAACGCAGCGCACTGTTCAAACACCTGGCGACTACCCAGCAGCCCGGCACGCTGTTCATTACCTGTTCCGACAGTCGCGTGGTGCCGGAACTGCTGACCCAGCAAGAACCCGGTGAGCTGTTCGTGATCCGCAACGCTGGCAATATCGTGCCGTCCTACAGCCCGCATCCGGGTGGGGTGTCGGCGACCGTGGAATATGCGGTAGCGGTGCTGGGGGTGACCGACATTGTGATTTGCGGCCACTCGGACTGCGGCGCGATGACGGCGATTGCCCAGTGCAAGTGCATGGATCACCTGCCCGCCGTCAGCGGCTGGCTGCAACACGCCGAGTCGGCGAAGGTGATGAATGAAGCGCGCGCGCATGGCAGCGATGCGGCGAAGCTGAGTTCGATGGTGCGCGAGAATGTGATCGCCCAACTGGCGAATATCCAGACCCACCCGAGCGTGCGCCTGGCCCAGGAACAAGGCCGACTGAACCTGCATGGCTGGGTGTATGACATCGAGACCGGCTCGATCGACGCGCTGTCTGCGGATCGCCGCACGTTTGTAGCGCTGGCCGAGCAACCCGAGACTTGTGCGATCAGCGCGCAAACCAGCAACGCCGCCTGACACCTCTGTGGCGAGGGAGCTTGCTCCCGCCTGGGCGCGCAGCGGTCCTTGGTTTTTCAGGTCTGCTGCGCAGCCCAGCGGGAGCAAGCTCCCTCGCCACAGGGGTCAGCGTTTTACCGTGAGATCAGCCTGACTCATGCGGCTGCGCACGGTAAACACGCCATCGCCCGACAGAATCGCACTGCGCGCAAACAACCGCCCGCTCTCCCAATTCGAAAGCCCCAGTTCCGGCTTGTTCAGGGCGTATTGCCCATCGACCCAACGGGTGATGCCGTTGCCTACAAACGGCGCATTCACCGCGTTGTAGAAGCGCTCCTGAACCGCCGCATCCTCACTGATCAACGACACCGTAAATTGCGGGCTGTAACAGTTGAACAAGGCAATCGCCTGAGCCAGGTCGTCGACAATCATCAGGCTGACTTCCGGGGTTTCTTCCCATTCCCACTCACGGCCCAGTTGTGCCTCCGCCAGAGGTTCGGCCAATGCTTCGGTCTGATAGCCCTCGGCGCGATAAACCTCGACCGTTGCGTTCTGCCATTCGGCCGGCAGGCAATGTTCGCTGCCTTCGACGATGTGCAACTTGCAGCCCTGACCGCGAGCAGTCCCTGCGTCCTTCAACGCAGCGAGGAATAGCGGCACCAGCTCGGCCGCACGGTCGCGCTGGATCAGGCAGACATTCAGCGTGTTACAAACCTTGCGATCCAGCGAGTTGCGCACCACCGCCGCAAAGCGTGTGGCGTCGGCGTCACGGTCGGCGATCAGCCACGCGCCACCGGTGCCGTGCAGGCTCACCGCAGTGCCGGCCTGCTGGGCGATGCTGCCCAATTGACTGACCGCACGCCCCGACCCGCGCGCCACAGCCAGTGACAGACGGCGGTCGGCGAACATCGCCCAACCGGCCGCATGGTTGACGCTCTCCACCAGCGACACCGCGCCCGCCGGCAGGCCGGCATCGGCCAGCGCCGGGTTCAGTGCGTGGGTAACAATAGCCTGCGCGGTGCCCAGCGCATCGCTGCCGATACGCAATACGGCGGTGTTGCCCGTGCGCAGCACGCCAGCGGCGTCGGCAAACACGTTCGGCCGGCCCTCAAAAACAAACGCGACGATGCCCAGCGGCGAGACCACTTGCTCGACTTTCCAGCCGTCGTGCTCGACGCTGCTGATGACCTTGCCGCGCGTCGGCGACGCGTCACGCCAGGCGCGCAGGCCGGCGATCATGTCGCGGCGCATGCGGTCATCGGCGAGCAAGCGGGTGGTGGAGCGGCCACGGCCCCTGGCGCGCTCGATGTCGGCAAGATTGGCAGCTTCGATCTGCGCCCAGCCGTCAGGGCTTTCGAGACGCTCGGCGAACCGGTCGAAAAACTGGCTGATGGCTTCATCGGACACCGCCGACAACGCGGTGAAAGCTGCCGCCGCCCGCTCGATCGCCACCGACGCGGCCTGTTGATCCGCCACGGGGATCAGCAATAACGCGCCACTGACCTGCTCGACCAGCAAATGGTCACCGGGCTGAAACCGCGCCGCCAGTTCGGGGCTGACCACGGTGACGCGGTTACCGGCGAAAGGGATCGGCGTGCCAGCGACTAGACGTTCGAGCGCAAGAGACATGAAACGGATTCACCATGCAGGGGGCGGCCGGAAAATGTATAGAACGCGATCCGCCAAAGCAACAGTGAACCCTGTGGGAGCGAGCCTGCTCGCGATAGCGGTATGTCAGACGAGATGATGCCGACTGGTCCAGCGCTATCGCGAGCAGGCTCACTCCTACAGGGAGCATTGCGTGTATCAGAACACCGACCAGCCAATCCGCGAGCTGAGCAGTTCCAGCGCCGCCATGCCTGCCAGCGAATTGCCGGCCGCATTCAATTCCGGCGACCACACGCACACCGTGAACTGCCCCGGCACCACCGCAACAATCCCGCCGCCGACGCCGCTCTTGCCCGGCAAGCCGACGCGATAGGCGAAGTTGCCCGCTTCGTCGTACAAACCGCTGGTGGCCATGATCGAGTTGACCTGCTGGGTCTGCCGGCGCGTGAGGATCTGCTCGCCGCTGTGTTTGCAAAAACCATCGTTGGCCAGGAAACAAAACGCCCGGGCCAGATCGATGCAATTCATGCGCAGCGCGCAATGGCTGAAGTAGCTGCGCAGCACCGCCTCGACGTCGTTATGAAAATTGCCGAACGATTGCATCAGATAAGCCATCGCCGCATTGCGCGCACGGTGCTGGTATTCGGAGTCGGCCACTTTGCCGTCGATCATGATTTGCGGATTGCCGGAAAGACGTCTGACGAAATCACGCATCGACAGCGTCGGGGCGGCGAAGCGCGACTGGTTGATGTCGCAGATCACCAGCGCACCGGCATTGATAAACGGATTGCGCGGCCGACCACGCTCGAACTCCAGTTGCACCAGCGAGTTGAACGGCTGCCCGGACGGCTCATGCCCGAGGCGCTCCCAGATCGCCTCGCCAGAGTGGTCGATGGCCTGCACCAGGCTGAACACCTTGGAAATGCTTTGCACCGAGAACGGCGTATCCGCGTCGCCGGCGCAGTACATTTCGCCGTCATTGCCATACACGGCGATGCCCAGCTGATTGGCCGGCACAGTGCCGAGGGCAGGAATATAGTCAGCCACCTTGCCCTGCCCGATGAGGGGCCGGACAGCGTCAAGAATCTCGTTCAACAGCGCTTGCATGCCGGGTTCCGAAGTCTCGCCCCATGGGATCGCGGGGACACTGGGGCTAGACGCTGCGCCCGCCGGTCGCATCACACCGGCAAGCGCTACGCGGCCTGTTCCAGGCTGAAGTGAACCGCCGACACCCCGGGACAGCGCCATGCTAGCTGACGCCGCGCCTCAAAACTGTTGAGCAACGCGTTTATACGGATAGTCCGGTTCACGGTACTTGCCCGGTTTCTGCCGTTTCGGCAGTTCGACTTTCTCGCGCTTGACCTCTTTATAAGGTATGCGACTAAGCAGGTCGGTGATGATGTTCAGCCGCGCCCGGCGCTTGTCGTTGGAATCGGCCACCAGCCAAGGCGCCCGGTCGGTATCGGTGTACTTGAACATCTCGTCCCGCGCACGGGAGTAGTCGTACCAGCGGCTGTAGGATTTCAGATCCATTGGCGTCAGCTTCCAGATCTTGCGGCCGTCGTTGATTCGCGCTTCGAGCCGGCGGGTCTGCTCTTCGGGGCTGACCTCCAGCCAATACTTGAGCAGGATCACGCCCGAATCGACGATGGCGTTCTCCACCCAGGGAATCGATTTGAGAAACTTGTCAGCCTGTTCATCGGTGCAAAAGCCCATGACACGCTCGACACCGGCGCGGTTGTACCAGCTGCGATCGAAGATCACCACTTCCCCGCCCGCCGGCAAATGTGGCAGGTAACGCTGCACGTGCATCTGGCTTTTTTCCCGATCGGTCGGTGCCGGCAGCGCCACGACCCGGAACACTCGCGGACTCACACGTTCGGTAATTGCCTTGATCGTCCCACCCTTGCCGGCGCCGTCGCGCCCTTCAAAGACGATACACACCTTGACGCCTTCGGCGATGACCCACTCCTGCAGCTTGACCAGTTCAACGTGCAGCTTGCGCAGCTGTTCGAGGTAGTCCTTGTTTTTCAAGCGGGGACTCTCCGCCGCCTTCACAGGTTTTTGCTTATCTTTCGCCATGCAACAGCCCTCACGAAATCAACAGCGCAACGAAATTGTTTATTGACCGGACCCGTCTGATCCGTGAGGTTAGTTCAAGCCTTGCCGTTTGCCATTGCCGGGCGAAAAGGCCCCTTCGCCATGTGTTTCCTTCGTACTTTGCAACGTCGCACTGTTCATTGCCCGTTCCTGTCTGCTGGAGTTTCTCGATGCCGTCGTTCAAATCCGTGCCCACCGCCCTGCTCGGCCTCGCCCTGGCCTGCCCGGCACTGGCCGAGACTCAAGGTCTGGAGCTGGGGCAAGTGCTGATTTCGGCGGATGAACGCAACGCCACCGAGGCCTCCGTCGACGAGGCCAGGGGGCGACTGGAACAGGTGCCCGGCGCGACCAATGTGGTCGACATGCGCCAGCCGTTGCAGGGCCGCGTGGCGAGCAATCAGGATGTGCTGGCCTATCAGCCAGGCGTCTATGCGCAGTCTTCCGGTAATGAAGGCGTGAAGATTTCCGTCCGAGGCTCCGGCATCAACCGCGCGCCGGGCGCCCACGCTTCGGGGCTGTACACCCAGCTCGACGGCTTGCCGCTGAGCGGCCCCGGCGGCACGCCTTACGAACTACTCGAGCCGCTGTGGGTCGAGCACGTCGAAGTGCTGCGTGGGGCCAACGGTTTCGATCGCGGCTCACTCGCCTTGGGCGGCGCCATCGACTACGTCAGCCACACCGGCTACACCGCGTCAAAGTTGCAAGTGCGCTACGCCACCGGCAGCCATGGTTATCAGCAGCGTCAGGTCAGCTCCGGGCAAGTGCTGGGCGACTTCGACTATTACGTGTCACTGACCAACGCCAACGCCGATGGCTATCAGGACCACACCGCCAGCGACAGCAAGGGTGTGATCGCCAACTTCGGCTATCGCTTCAACCCGAACCTGGAAACGCGCTTCTATATCCGCTACCGGGAAACCGACAATGACCTCGCCGGCCGCGTGACCAAGCATTCCATCGAACACAGCCCACGGGCGGCCAACCCGGCCTATGTCGCGCGCGACGACAGCCGCAAGCAACCGGGCAGCACCTTCATCGGCAACAAGACCACGTTCTACATCGACGACGATTCGAGCATTCAGACCGGCCTCGTCTACCACGATTACCCCATGGATCTGCGCGAAGGCCCGAATCGGCTGAAGGTGGCCTACACCGATGTCAGCGGCACCTTCGACTACAAGCGTCGCGACACTCTGTTCGGCATGGAAAGCCGCAGCAACGCCGGCCTGCGGGTGACCAAACACCTGCCCAACGACGGCGCCAGCGAATTCGTGCGCATCCCCACCGGCAATACCGCCGCCCATGTGCCGGGCACACGCATGCGCAACTTCACGTACCAAGGCTCGGACACCGTCCTGCACGTTGGCAACGATCTGGAAATCGCTGACGACCTCTGGCTGACCACCGGCCTCGCCGCCATCTACACCCGCCGCGAAAGCGCCGTGACCTACCCGCAGGGCGGCGGCAAAACCAGCCTCGGCGACTGGGACTATGCACCGCGTATCGGCCTGCGCTACCAGATCACCCCGCAGGTGCAAGTGTTCGGGAACCTCAGCCGCTCCGTCGAAGCGCCGCACCCTTGGTCGCTGATCTACAGTTCGAACGTGCGTTTCCCCGCGGGTAACGGCGCCGCGACCGGCGCCCAGCGCGACCCGATCGAGCTGCAAAACCAGACCGCGACCACCCTGGAACTCGGCGGTCGTGGCGACAGCAAACTGGGTGAATGGAGCCTGGCGTGGTACTACGCCCAGGTCCGCCACGAACTGCTCTCGGTCCTGCCAGACGCCAATGCCGTCACACCTTACGAACTCAATGCCAGCCCGACCGTGCACCAAGGCATCGAAGCCAGCCTCAACAGCCAGCTCTGGCGCGCCGCTGATGGCCGCCGACTGAGCTTGCGTCAGGCCTATACCTTCAGCGACTTCCATTATCGCGACGACGATCGCTTCGGCGACAACCGGCTGCCGGGCCTGCCGATGCATTACTACCAGGGCGAGTTGCGTTACGACTGGCCGCAGGGCTTCTTTGCCGCCGTGAATACGCAGTGGGTGTCAAAGGTCGCCGTCGATTATGCAAACAGCTATTACGCCGACCCCTACGCCCTCTTCGGCGCCACGCTGGGCTACAACGCGCCAAAGGGCGATTGGCAAGGCTGGGTGGACATGCGCAACCTGACCAGCAAGCGTTATGCCGCGACAGTGACGCCGGGCTATGACGACAAGGGGATGGATGCCGCGCGATCGACGCCGGGCGAAGGGATGGGCGTTTACGTCGGGGTTTCATGGAGTTTGTTGTAAGGCTACTCTGCGGGCGGCTTAGAGCCGGTGCTAATCTGTTGCGCTTTATTCATCAAGGACGATAACCCCATGAAAAAAACTTGCGGCGCGCTGCTTCTCGTCTTGCTGACAACTCAGGCTGTCGCTGGCGTCAGTGCGATCGGCTTCCACTCCTCCACCCTGCCCGACCCGCACAACGAACGCCCGCTGGCCATGGTCGTCTGGTACCCGGGCGCCACGACCGCCGCGGCGCAGTTGATTGCCGACGATGTGGTATTTGCCGGCACGCCAGCCGTTCGCGATGCACCCGCCACTGCGGGCGAGCACCCGTTGCTCGTGCTCTCCCACGGATACCGAGGCAACTGGACCAATCAGGCCTGGCTGGCAAGCGCGTTGGCGCACCAGGGCTATATCGTCGCTGCGGTGAACCACCCCGGCACCACGACCCATGACCGCAATCCGCAGGCGGCGGCGCAGTTGGCCCAGCGCACTGTCGACCTGAGCCGGGTGATTGATGCGGTCACGGCTCAACCCGATAGATTTGGCATCGTCGCCACACACCGAATCGCTGTCGCAGGCCATTCCCTCGGCGGCTGGACCGCGATGGAAATCGCCGGCGCCCGCTTCGACCCGCAACTGTTTGCCCGGGACTGCGCTGCTCATCCGCAGCTTTCCAGTTGCAGCGTCTATCAACAGATCAACCCGGTCAGTACGCCAGCCGCGGAGGCCGCACTGGCGGGTGACTTGCGCGACAAGCGCATCACCGCGGTGGTATCGCTGGACCTGGGCCTGTCACGCGGGATGACCAACGAAAGCCTTGCCGCATTGCCAGTACCAGCGCTGGTGATTGCCGCAGGGGCGCCGTCACAGGATCTGCCAGCGGCGCTGGAATCTGCCGACCTGGTCAGACGCCTGCCCAAGGCATCCACGCGTTATGTCGAGATTGGCGATGCCAGCCATTTCAGCTTCATGTCGCTTTGCAAACCGGGCGGGGTGGACTTGCTCGAAGAGGACAGTCCGGGCGATGGCATCATTTGCCGCGATGGCGAAAATGCGCGACCGCGTGCAGTGATTCAGCAGCAGGTCACCGCGCTGATCGCCGACTTCCTGACGCAGAACGCGAACAACCCGCACACCCCTTGATCAGATTCTCTTCGCCCATGACCTTGGAATCGGCCGACCCGCCCACATAACGCTTAGTATCCCCATCGTCTCCGAGAGGAAGGACACACCATGACCACCCAAACCGAAACTGCCATTCTCGCCGGCGGCTGCTTCTGGGGCATGCAGGATCTGTTGCGCCGTTACCCCGGTGTGCTTAAAACCCGTGTCGGTTACACCGGCGGCGATGTGCCAAATGCGACGTACCGCAATCACGGCAATCATGCTGAAGCCATCGAGATCGAGTTTGACCCGGCGGTGATCAGTTACCGGCAGATTCTCGAGTTCTTCTTCCAGATTCACGATCCGAGCACTCCCAACCGACAGGGCAACGACCTCGGCCCGAGTTATCGCTCGGCTATTTATTACCTCAACGACGAGCAACGCGCTATTGCCGAAGACACCGCTGCCGACGTCGACGCATCGAAACTGTGGCCCGGCCGGGTGGTGACCGAAATCGAAGCGGCCGGCCCGTTCTGGGAAGCAGAACCGGAGCATCAGGATTACCTGGAGCGGATTCCGAATGGCTATACCTGCCACTTTATCCGGCCGAACTGGAAACTGCCGAAGCGCGGGTGACCTGGGGGTTTCGCGCGCCAAACCTGACGATCGTGTGGGAGCTGGCTTGCCAGCGAAGGCGTCAGTGAAACTTTTCCGCCTCATTCGGCCCGATCACCTAACCTCATAGGCTGTGTGATCCATTCGAGCCGCCCCGCCCATGCGCCACCCATTGAAGCCGCTGTTTTTCATCGCCCTGCTGCTGTTCCTGCCGAGCGGCTCTGCGCTGTGGGCGGCCGATCTGCCGGCGCCGTCCGTCAGCAGCGCAGCGCCGCTGCCGGTGATTTCGCAAAGTGATCTGCAAGCCCTGCAGCAACGTCTTGACGGGCTTAAACAGCAAATCTCCGCCGCGAATAATTACAACCAGCTCGAAGGGCCGCAAGATCGCGTGCAGGCCTTCATTCTCGACGTCGATCGATTGTCGGCGGCGTTGTTGCCGCAGCAGGCGCAACTGGCGGTGCAGTTGGGTGTGCTGGGGGCAGCCCCAGGAACGGAAGTGGCGGCCGAGCAGGCCGATATCGTTGCGCAGCGCGCAGCGCTGGCGGAGCAGAAGAGCAAAGTCGACGGGACGCTGAAGAACCTGGCGACGCTGAAGCAGAGCGCGGCGGATCTGATTACGCAGATTGCCGGGATTCGCCGCACGCTGCTGGAAAGCGAGCTGACCTTGAGCACCCGCAGCGTGCTGAGTCCGCACTTCTGGTCGCCGCTGGTAAATCCGACGCTGGACGACCGCCAGCGGCTGAGTTTTTTTGTCGATCAGGTGCGCACCACGGGCGCTACTGTCTGGGCCCCGGGGCAACGTTTTTTCACCTGCGTGCTGGTGCTGCTCGCGTTGCTCGTCTGGACATCCGGCCGAAGCCTGGCTGATCGCTGGCTGACCTGGGTGTGTATCCATCGCGTGCCGGAGGGACGTCTGCGCCGCAGTGCGCTGGCCTTTGCCTCGGCGATGGCAACCATCGTCACCACCGCGATTGCCCTGCAATTACTGTTCTACGCGTGTACCCGCCATGCGCCCTTGCCGCCGATGTTGGAGACGTTTTCCGAGGAGTTCGAAAAGGTCGTGTATGCCTGCGTACTGATCACCGGACTCAGCCGCGCACTGCTGTCGACCCAGCATCCGTCCTGGCGTCTGCCAGCGATTGCCGATCAGGTGGCGCTTGCCCTGCAACCCTACCCGCGCATTCTCGCCTGCACGCTGCTGGTGCTGGTGACGCTGGTGCAGGTCAGCAACGCCACGGGCATGAGCAGCCAGATCGTGATCGCCGGACGCGGGGTGATCTCGCTGGTGATGCTGGTGATTTTCACCACACTGCTGCTGCGTGTCGGCCGCGTGCGCAAGGCGCTGTTGGCGGCCAACGACCTGTCGGCTGCACACAGTACGTTCGCCGGTGTGATCTACACCGTCGCCAGCGTTTCGATGTTTATCTCGGCCATTGCGCTGCTGGCCGGCTACGTGTCGCTGGCACGCTTCATCAGTTATGAACTGGTGTGGGCGTACATCGTGCTGTCAGGTTTTTATTTACTGATCCAGTTGGTCAAGGACGCCTGCGAACATCTGTTTTCGCCCCGGCATGCCAGCGGCAAGGCGCTCAAGCAGTTGCTCGGCATGGGCGACCGGCGCCTGGAGCAGATTGCAATCCTGCTCTCCGGGGTCAGCCGCGCGGGGCTGCTGCTGATGGCGGTGATCGCGCTGTTTGTCGGCGGCATCGGCACCACGCTGGGGCAGTTGGCAACCAACATCATGGCGATCCTCGGCGGCGCCGGACTGCGCAAGCTGAACATCGTCCCTGGTCATCTGCTCAACGCCCTGCTGGCGCTGATGATCGGCATTTGGCTGATTCGCGCATTGCGCCGCTGGCTCGACAACGAGTTCCTGCCCAAGACCGACATGGACCCGGGCATGTGCGCATCACTGAGCACGCTGTTTTCCAATATCGGCTATGCCTTCGTGATTCTGCTGACCCTGTCATCACTGGGGGTGCAGTGGACCAACCTGGCATGGATCGTCAGCGCGCTGTCAGTGGGGATCGGGTTTGGCCTGCAGGAAATCGTCAAAAACTTCGTCTCAGGGCTGATTCTGCTGACCGAACGCCCGGTGAAAGTCGGCGATCTGATCAGCATCAGCGGCGTCGAGGGCGACATTCGCCGGATCAACGTGCGCGCCACGGAAATCCAGCTCAGCGACCGCTCGATCGTCATCGTGCCCAACTCGCAACTGATCTCGCAAAACCTGCGCAACGTCACTCTCGGTGGCAGTGCTCAAGGCGTAGCGTCGCTGGAACTGGTATTCCCGCTGGACATCGATCCCGAGGCTGTCAAGGACCTGCTGCTGGACACCTACCGCGAAAACGAAACCATCCTCGACAAACCGGCGCCGTTCGTGCGTTTCAGCAAGTTGTCAGCGGAGGGCATTACCTTGACCGTGACCGGCTACGTCAGCAGCCCGCGAATTGTCGGGGTGACCAAAAGCGATTTGTTGTTCGAGATACTACGGCGCCTGGGCGTGGCCGGGATTGCCTTGGCAACGCCGCCCGCGGCGGGTTGATCGAGTTTCCCATACCGTTCACTCGCAACCCCGCCCGGCCGAGTCGCTGCCCCGCTACCGAGCCGCCCCGCCGAATGGCGCCGTGCTGCTGCGCGGGGTCAGGGTAAACGGCAAGACCACATGCCGGGTCGCCAGTGCTTGCTTCTCGATCAGCGCAATCAGCATCTCGACGGCTTTCTCGCCGAAGGCCTCGGCCGGTTGCGAAATGGTGGTCAACGGCGGATCGCAGTATGCCGCCATCGGAATGTCATCGAAGCCGACCAGCGACATGTCCTCAGGAACGCGCAGCCCCGCCTGGCGGATGCGCTTCAGTGCACCGATGGCCATTTCGTCGTTTTCGCAAAACAGCGCACTGGGCCGATCGGCCAGTGCGAGCATTTTCGCAGCCCCGGCAAATCCGGCGTCGAGGCTGAAATTGCCATGGCAGACCAGCGTTTCGTCGAAAGCGATGGCGGCTTCGGCCAGCGCCGCCGCGTACCCTGCCAGTCGGTCACGGGTCAGCGGACTGTTTTTCGAGCCCTTGATCAAGCCGATACGCCGGTGCCCAAGGGCAAGCAGGTGTTCGGTCATGGCTTTGGCAGCGGCGAAGTTGTCCAGGCTGATCGTTGGATGACGTCCGCCGTGGATGACTTCGCAGGCGTTGACGATGGGTGGCAGATCGGCGTCGACTGCGACGTTTTCGAATGGATCAAAAGCGCGCAGCTGGATCACGCCGTCAGCCTGATAGGCATACACCAGCTCGGCGAATTGTCGTTCCAGCGCTTCGCGACCCTGAGTATCGCAGAGCAGCAATCGATAACCGGCGGCCTGGGCCGCTTGCTGCGCGCCGCTGATCACCCGGGCGAAAAAGGTGTTGGCGATGGTCGGCACCAGAATCACCAGGTTGCCGGTACGCCGCGAGCGAAACTGCACCGCCATCAGGTTCGGCCGATAACCCGCCTGCTCCACCGCAGCCAAAACGCGTTCACGGGTGGGCGCCAATACGCGCTCGGGCGATTTCAATGTCCTCGACACGGTCGCCACCGAAACGCCAGCCAGTCGAGCCACTTCGCGAATATTGGACAAAATCACCTCGTTGTTTCACGCCGATCAGGCGCGGAGCTTACCGCACGCGACGCCTGACCGAAACGCAGTTGCTGATTGAGCGCGATTTGACACCCGGCCATTTCAAGCCTAGATTTCGACCACGATGTAACCGGTTACATCACTCATCAAACTCAGACCCAGCGACCGAGACGACCACCATGCACACTGCCGCGAAAAAAATAAGAATGGGGTTTGTCGGAGGCGGTGAAGGTTCATTCATCGCCCGCGCCCACCGTCAGGCCGCCGGCCTCGATGGGCGCTATGAACTGGTCTGCGGTGCCTTCAGCCGCGACCGGCAGAATAATCAGCGCACAGGTGCCACGCTGGGCCTGGCCGCCGACCGCTGCTATGACGACTGGCAAAACCTGCTCACCCGCGAGGCTGCGCTTCCGGCTGAGCAACGCATGCAGTTGCTGGTCATCGTCACGCCCAATCATCTCCACGCACCGATTGCCAGCCAGGCATTGAGCGACGGTTTCCATGTATTCAGCGAGAAGCCCGCCGCGCTGAATCTGGCGCAGGTGCAAGGGCTGCATTCAGTGGTCGCCAGCAGCAAGCGAATCTACGCGCTGGCACACACCTATCTGGGCTATGCGATGGTCTGGCAAGCACGAGAGATGGTCGCCAGTGGTGTCATCGGTCGCGTGCGCAAAGTCTTCGTCGAATACCCACAGGGCTGGCTCAGCACCGACGTCGCCGGGCAAGGCAACAAGCAGGCCGGCTGGCGCGACGACCCGGCGCAATCCGGGATCGGCGGCTGCATCGGCGACATCGGCACCCATGCGTTTTCTCTGGCGGAATTCGTTGCCGGGCAGTCGATTCAGTTCATCAGCGCGATGCTCGGCTCGCATGTCGCGGGCCGGCAACTGGACGACGACGTGGCGATGCTGTTCAAAATGACCGAGGGCGCCAGCGGCGTCTTGCTCGCCAGTCAGGTGTGCGCGGGCGAAGAAAACCCGCTGAAGATTCGCGTCTATGGCGACAAGGGCGGGCTGGAATGGCGTCAGGAAGAGCCGGCCAGTTTGATTCACCGTCCGTTGAACGAGCCGATGCGCATTCTGCGTTCAGGCGTCGGCCAGCCATGGCTGTGTGCTGATGCAAGCCGGCGCATGCGCCTGCCCGCCGGGCATCCTGAAGGCTACCTCGAAGCCATGGCCAACCTGTACGGCGACCTCGCCGAGGCGATTCTTGGTAGCACCGAAGACCATCAGGCGCCGGGCGTCCCGGGCATCGAGACCGGCCTGCGCGGCATGGCCTTCATCGAAACCGCCATCGCCAATCACCTCGGCAACGAAAAGTGGAGCGAGATCCCGGGCCAACTGACAGGAGTTGCGGACCATGAACACGGTTAAGCAAAACGCTACAGGAATGAAAGGCCCGGGGATTTTCCTCGCGCAGTTCATCGCTGACGAGGCGCCCTTCGACACGCTCGGCAACATCGCCGAGTGGGCGGCTTCGCAAGGCTACAAGGCCATTCAATTACCGACCCTCGGCACTCGCTTCATCGATCTGCAGCGCGCCGCTGACAGTCAGGATTACTGCGACGAGCTCATCGCCGTCTGCGCCCGCGCAGGTGTGGTCATCAGTGAGTTGTCGACGCACCTGCAAGGGCAACTGGTGGCGGTGCACCCGGCCTTCGACAGCCTGTTCGATGACTTCGCCCCGCCCGCACTGCGCGGCAAACCGGGTGAGCGCACCGAGTGGGCCATCGAACAGTTGAAACTCGCCGCGCGCGCCAGCCAGCGTCTCGGACTCACCGCCCACGCAACCTTTTCCGGCGCCCTGCTCTGGCCTTACGTCTATCCGTGGCCGCAGCGTCCGGCGGGTTTGGTCGAGCAGGGTTTCGCCGAACTCGGCAAGCGCTGGCTGCCGATTCTCGACTGCTTCGAAGAAGCCGGCGTCGATCTGTGCTACGAAATCCACCCCGGCGAAGACCTGCATGACGGTGCGTCTTTTGAACAGTTTCTCGACGCGGTGAATCATCACCCGCGTGCCGCAATCCTTTACGACCCGAGCCATCTGTTACTTCAGCAAATGGATTACCTGGGGTTCATTGATCGCTACCACGCACGCATTCGCATGTTTCACGTCAAGGACGCCGAGTTCCGCCCCGACGCGCGCTCCGGCGTTTACGGGGGTTATCAGGGCTGGGTCGAACGCCCCGGACGCTTCCGCTCTTTGGGCGACGGCCAGATCGATTTCAAGTCGATCTTCAGCAAACTGTGCCAATACGACTTCGACGGCTGGGCAGTGCTGGAGTGGGAATGCTGCCTGAAAGACGCCGCGCAAGGTGCGGCCGAAGGCGCGGCGTTTATCCAGCAGCACATGATCCGCAAGACTGCCAAGGCCTTCGACGATTTCGCCGGGGTCAGCGCTGATGCGGCTTCCAACCGGCGCTTGCTCGGGCTGGCCGACGACTGATTCATCCGCGTTACCGACATAAAAACAATACGGTGATCTGAAATGAACGTAATGAATGCGCGACTCAGCGTGATGATGTTTTTGCAGTTCTTTATCTGGGGTGGCTGGTTCGTCACCCTCGGCACGTTTCTGGCGACCACGCTCGCCGCCAGCGGCGGGCAGATCGGCATGGCGTTCGCCACGCAATCATGGGGTGCGATCCTGGCGCCGTTTGTCATCGGCCTGATTGCCGACCGATTTTTCAATGCCGAACGCATTTTGGCGGTGCTGCATCTGCTCGGTGCGGTGTTGCTTTATCAGCTTTATCGCGCGGCTGATTTCAGTACCTTTTACCCGTACGTACTGAGCTACATGATGGTCTACATGCCGACACTGGCGCTGGTCAACGCCGTGGCGTTCCGCCAGATCAAAGACCCGGCACTGGAATTTTCGCGCATCCGCGTATGGGGCACGGTGGGCTGGATTGTTGCCGGCGTGGTGATCAGCTTCGGGTTTGCCTGGGACTCCCAGCAAAGCATCGCAACGGGTGGCTTGCGCAATACGTTTCTGATGTCAGCCGTCGCTTCGTTGCTGTTGGGGATTTATAGCTTCAGCCTGCCGAGCACGGCACCGCTGAAAAGCGCAGCAGGCGCATCTAGCCTCAAGCAGATGCTGGGGGTCGATGCGCTGGGTTTGCTCAAGGACCGCAGCTATCTGGTGTTTTTCCTCGCCTCGATCCTGATCTGCATTCCGCTGGCGTTTTATTACCAGAATGCCAATCCGTTTCTGGCCGAGATCGGCGTGACCAATCCGACGGCGAAGATGGCCATCGGTCAGGTCTCGGAAGTGCTGTTCATGCTACTGCTGCCGCTGTTTATCCATCGATTCGGCATCAAGATCGCCCTGTTGGTCGGCATGGCGGCCTGGGCGTTGCGTTACGTGCTGTTCGCCTTCGGCAACAACGACGATCAGGCATTTATGCTGCTGGTTGGCATCGCGCTACACGGCGTCTGCTATGACTTCTTCTTCGTTTCCGGGCAGATCTACACCGATGCCAAGGCGCCGGAGCGCTTCCGCAGCTCCGCACAAGGTTTGATTACCTTGGCCACTTACGGTTTGGGGATGTTGATTGGTTTCTGGATTGCGGGACGGATTACCGATCACTTCACGTCAGGCGCGGGTCACGACTGGAGAAGCATCTGGCTATTCCCCGCCGGTTTTTCCGTGGCGGTGCTGCTGTGTTTCTGGGCGACATTCAAGGGCCGCGATCGCGACAACGCTGTGCTGCCGACGGCGGTTTAAGCGAGGGTCATGATGCGCGAGCAAAACGAATGCCGCCGATGTCTGAGGCGGCATTCGCGATCGATGCTCATTGTTACGCTCAAGCGGTGCGACGTTCGAGCAGACGATCAGCACCGCCTTCGGCGACCCGATTGCCTTGCAGATGATCGGAACCGTCAGAGGCGACGGCATCGCTGAACAGCGGGTCGGTTTCGGTCGCCGCGACGGCGTCGCTGAACAGACGATCGGTTTCAGTGGCGGCGACGGCGTCGCTGAACAGGCGGTCGGTTTCGGTGGCGGCGACAGCGTCGCTGAACAGTGGGTCGGTTTCGGTGGCGGCAAAAGCATTCAGTGCAAAAACCGAGAAAGCGATACCGAGGATAGTCTGGCGTTTCATGATGATGTGCTCCGAGTTGCAGTGGTGGGGTATGGAGCCGATCTTACGCCGCGCTGGGGATATGAGAACTTCATTGACTTAATGGTTGTTATTGACGCAATCAATGATTGCTGCGTGCATTAGAAGCGCTTTGATTGACCGACACGCTAATGCTTACGTGTCCAAGCGAAACGCCTTACACCGTCGAGACCAGAAAACTTACAAATCCTATTTCTGACAGTTTTTTTAAACAAAAAAAGACCCGAATCGGTCGAAACCGAAACGGGTCTTCCCCACCAAAACGACCTCTATTTCAGGTCGTCAAAGTGGTCTCGCAGGAACTCGTAAAAGCGCAGGGCTTTCAACAATCTCCATACAAGGCTCAGCGTACGCAGCAAAAGCTTCATACGTTTTGGCCTCCAGGGCTGGCGGCCAAACCTCCAGCAAACTTACCGGACCACGCGTGCCTTCAGCCGACTGGTTAGAGTGGCTGGTGAGGCGGCCGGTTGAAATCCCTTCGAGACATCATTCCGGCGCGGGTGCGAATCCGCGTCGAAGGGCGTAAAACCTTTTGAGCCCCCAGCCAAACCTCCCCGCCGCTCTATCAGTTGAGCGCGGGCATATTAACCTGAAAACTACAGGGCAAAAGCGCCGCTAACGCCATTATTCATCAAACGCCGCCATACCTTTGTTAAATGTTATTTCTGCCAGACTACGTTCAACAAACATAAACATGTAAATACTTCGCAGGGCTGAAGGCGCGCTTGTTTCGAACGTCTGTTCAACCGTTGCAAGGAACGGTAAAACTCCATACCATGGCAATCCTGGTTAGGGTGGCTGGTGAAGCACATGGCTTCGACCGCAAATCGAGGCTTACTAAAAAACCGCCCCGCGAAGGCGGTTTTTTTTCGTCTGCGTTTTCTCGTCCCGCCCGACCAAGACACCTTCTCTGACTTGCCCCCTCCTCACCTGCACAAATCTTCTAAACACCCACCTCCCCCAAGCGGTATTTTAAGAGCGCTTCTGCTCAACCGCCCTTGGAGTGCCCCGATGGATAAACGCAACTGGATCTCCCTCTCCCAGGATATCGATACCGGGATCGAGTCGATTCGTGCGCATTTCCGTGGGCATGCCTACGATCCGCACTGGCATGACAGTTTTCTCGTCGGGGTCACCGAGCAGGGTGTGCAGCAATTCAATTGCCGGCGTGTGCGCCACCGCAGCACGCCGGGCCATGTGTTCCTGCTCGAACCGGGTGAAATCCACGATGGCCATGCGCCGACCGAGGACGGCTTTACCTACTCGATGCTGTACCTCGATCCACACTGGCTGGAACGGGAACTGCACGCGCTGTTTGAAAATGCGCCCGCCGACAGCCACCCGGGTTTTGCCGACACGCTGAGCCACGACCCGCGCCTGTCGACGGCGATTGTGCAAGCCTTCCACGCGTTGCACGAAGGCGATTTGCGCATCGTCCGCCAGACCGCCATCGATGACCTGCTGGCGTCCCTTACCCGCCACCTCGACTGGCGCAAGCGTCAGGACTTCGACCCGCGCCTGCCATTGGTTGCGCAAGTCGCGCGCGATTATCTGCACGCGCACACTTATGAAGACATCGGCCTCGACGACCTCGCCCGGGTCTGTGGCGTGGACCGCTTTCGCCTGACCCGCGCGTTCAAGGCCGCTTTCGGCCTGGCGCCCCATGCCTACTTGATCCAGTTGCGCCTGGCCAAGGCGCGGCAGTTACTGGCGCGCGGCGAAACGCCGGCGCAGGTCGCCAGCGTGCTCGGTTTTGCCGACCAGAGTCATCTGGGCCGCTGGTTCCGCCGCGCCTATCAACTGACCCCCGCGGACTACCGCAAACGCTGCTCAAATCTTCCAGACTGACGCCCACCCGCTGACGATCATGGTGTCCTGTTTTGACTTTCAGGAATCTGCACCATGGCCTCGTTACTGCCCTTTCTGCTGTTTGCTTTCGTCGCGTCGATCACACCGGGGCCGACCAATATTCTGGTGTTGACCCACAGCGCGCGGCGCGGACTGATCGCCACGTTACCGATCATTTTCGGCGCCTGCGCGGCGGCGGCGTTGATCGTGCTGGTGGTCGGGCTGGGCGCTGGCGAAACCCTGTTGCGTTTTCCGCGGGTGCAGCAAGCGATGGCCTGGGGCGGCGTGCTCTGGCTGAGCTGGCTGGCGTGGCAGATCTTTCGCAGTACGCCGCCATCACTGGACCCTTCTGCCGCGCAAGAACAAGGCCTCAGCGTGTTCAGCGCGGCCATGCTGCAATTGGTCAACCCCAAGGTGTGGATGATGGCCGTGGCGGTGGTCAGTGTGTTTGTCGGCGGCGGTGACAAAACGCTGCGGCTGCTGGTGTTGTCGCTGGCGTTTCTGCTGGTGTCGTTGCCGTGCATGACGCTCTGGGCGTTGCTCGGTGTGGGCAGCGCGCGGTTGCTCAGCTCAGCGCAGGCGTTCAAGCGCATGAACGCGGTTTTGGCCGTTCTCCTGCTGCTCTCCGCTTGGCTGGCCGTGTTGGTCTAATGCCCGGTGGCGTGGCGATACTCGCGCGGCGTAAAGCCGGTCGACGCCTTGAACTGACGGGTAAAAGCGCTGTGATCGGTGTAACCGCATTGCAGCGCAACGTCCGTAATCGGCAAGTCGCTGTGCAGCAATCGATGCGCGTGTTCCAGACGAACCTTCTGGATCATTTGCCGTGGCGTCAGGTGAAATACCCGTTTGCAGTAGCGCTCCAGCTGCGCCACGGAAATACCGGCGATCCGTGTCAGTTCACCGAGGGTCACGCGCCGGTTGAAGTGAGCGCGAATATGCGCGTCGACAGCGGCCAGTCGCTCGAACGCCGGATGGGTTTCAGTGGCTGATTGCAGATCCACCGAAATCCCCGCCAAGCCGATGATCACTCCATCACGGTTATAGATCGGTCGTTTGTGGGTCAAACACCAACCCGGTTCGCGACTGCCGTACAAATGCAGTTCGAGCTGATCCTCCAGCACAAAACCTTCCTCCAGCACTTTGCGATCCTGCTCGGTATAGCCCGGCCCCAACTGCGCCGGGAACACTTGTGCGCTGGTCTTGCCGAGCAACGGACGCAAGTCCTTCAGGCCACAGCGCTGCACCAGCGTGCGGTTGGCCAGCACATAGCGCGCTTGCAAATCCTTGATGAAAATCGCCGCGTTGGGGATCACATCGAGTATCGGCAACAGCGGCGCGACGCTGATGATCATCTCTTCGAGGGTCTGCGGCCGCAGGCCGTCAGCACCTTGGCACAGGATCGAGAATCCAGGCTGCATCTAAACCATCCCCCTTGCGATGAACCGCCGGAAAAGCGTCCGCGAGCAGATTGCAGCAACGTCGGCGCGCTGTCGAGGCCGCGCATTCGTCGCGGCGATTGTGCTGATTTCGTCATCGATCGCTGCGCAAAACATCAATCGCCGTCATGTCGATCGGTTCAAAGTCTGGCTGTCCCGGTGACACAACTGCCTATCCAATAACTCACAAGAAGGCGATGCCATGTCAGGCCAAGGCAAGTTCAAAAAACAGCTTTCACTGATCGACCTCACATTTATCGGACTGGGAGCGATCTTCGGGTCCGGCTGGCTGTTCGCGGCCAGCCATGTGTCCGCCATCGCCGGGCCAGCGGGGATTTTCTCCTGGCTGCTGGGCGGTTTCGCCGTGCTGCTGCTGGGCATTGTGTATTGCGAATTGGGCGCGGCATTGCCCCGTGCCGGCGGTGTGGTGCGCTACCCGGTGTATTCCCATGGGCCGTTGCTCGGTTATCTGATGGGGTTCATCACCCTGATTGCCTTTTCCAGTCTGGTGGCGATCGAAGTGGTTGCCTCGCGCCAATACGCGGCGGCGTGGTTTCCCGACCTGACCAAGGCCGGCAGCAACGATCCGACGATCCTCGGCTGGCTGGTGCAGTTCGGCCTGCTCTGTGTGTTTTTCTTTCTCAACTATCGCAGCGTGAAGACCTTCGCCAAAGCCAACAACCTGGTGAGCGTCTTCAAGTTCATCGTGCCGTTGCTGGTGATCGGCGTGCTGTTCACCTTCTTCAAACCCGAGAACTTCCAGGTGCAGGGCTTCGCCCCGTTCGGTCTGTCAGGCGTCGAGATGGCGGTCTCGGCCGGCGGGATTATCTTTGCCTACCTGGGCCTGACGCCGATCATTTCGGTGGCCAGCGAGGTGAAAAATCCGCAGCGCACCATTCCCATCGCGCTGATTCTTTCGGTGCTGTTGTCGACCTTGATTTACGTGCTGCTGCAAATGGCGTTTCTCGGCAGCATCCCCACCGAAATGCTCGCCAACGGCTGGGCCGGCATCAGCAAGGAATTCGCCCTGCCTTATCGCGACATCGCCCTGGCGCTCGGTGTGGGCTGGCTGGCGTGGTTGGTGGTTGCCGACGCGGTGATCTCGCCGAGCGGCTGCGGCAACATTTACATGAACGCTACGCCGCGCGTGATCTACGGCTGGGCACAGACCGGGACGTTTTTCAAAGTCTTCACCCGCATCGACGAAAAGTCCGGCATTCCGCGCCCAGCGCTGTGGCTGACCTTCGCCCTGTCGGTGTTCTGGACCCTGCCATTTCCGTCGTGGGAAGCGCTGATTAATGTGGTCTCCGCAGCGCTGGTATTGAGCTATGCGGTAGCGCCGGTGTCGGTCGCCGCGCTGCGTCGCAATGCGCCGGATATGCCGCGCCCGTTCCGGGTCAAGGGCATGGGCGTGCTCGGACCGGTGTCGTTCATCATCGCCGCGCTGATCGTCTATTGGTCGGGCTGGAACACCGTGTCGTGGCTGCTTGGCCTGCAAATCCTGATGTTTGTGTTGTATCTGCTCTGCGGCCGTTTCGTGCCGACCGCTCACCTGAATCTGGCGCGTCAGGTGCGTTCGTCGGCGTGGCTGATCGCCTTCTACGCCGTGACCATCGTGCTGTCGAAACTCGGCACCTTCGGCGGACTGGGCATCCTCGCTCATCCGTTCGACACGATCGTCGTCGCCGCTTGCGCCACCGGGATTTATTACTGGGGCGCGGCGACCGGTGTGCCAGCGCACCTCTTGCGTCTGGACGAGGACGAGGAAAGCGAAGCCGCCATGCCCTCCGCCACCGTCAATGCACGCCCTGCCGGCGCCTACTGAATTCACCCAAGGGGACATGTTCATGAAACGAGTACACGTGATTGATTCCCACACCGGCGGCGAACCGACGCGCCTGGTGATGAGCGGCTTCCCCGAGCTGCCCGGCAACAACATGGCCGAGCAGCGCGATGCCCTGCGCAACCAGCACGATCAGTGGCGCCGCGCCTGTCTGCTGGAGCCGCGCGGCAACGACGTGTTGGTCGGCGCGCTGTATTGCGCGCCAGTGTCGCCGGACGCCACGTGCGGGGTGATTTTCTTCAACAACGCCGGCTATCTGGGCATGTGCGGCCACGGCACCATAGGCCTGATCAATTCATTGCACTATCTGGGACGGATCGCGCCGGGGGTGCACAAGATCGACACACCGGTCGGCCAGGTCAGCGCCACCTTGCACGACGATGGCTCGGTCACTCTGGGCAACGTGCCCGCCTGGCGTTATCGCAAACAAGTCCCGGTGGACGTTCCGGGATTTGGCCGCGTGGTCGGAGATATCGCCTATGGCGGCAACTGGTTTTACCTGGTCTCCGAGCATGGCCAGACCTTGCACATGGACAATGTCGAACACCTGACGGCTTACACCTGGGCGATGCTCAAAGCGCTGGAAGACCAGGGCATTCATGGCGAAGACGGCGCGGTCATCGACCACATCGAACTGTTCGCCGACGACGCCAGCGCCGATAGCCGCAACTTCGTCATGTGCCCCGGCAAAGCCTACGACCGCTCACCGTGCGGCACCGGCACCAGCGCCAAACTCGCATGCCTGGCCGCCGACGACAAACTGCAACCCGGCGCGCCGTGGGTACAGGCGAGCATCACCGGTAGCCAGTTCGAAGGCCGCTTTGAATGGGAAGGCGAGCGCATTCGCCCGTTCATCACCGGCCGCGCCTACATGACCGCCGACAGCACCTTGCTGATCGACGAAAGCGACCCGTTCGCGTGGGGCATCTGAGCCGCCGCGCCGATCGTTCACCTCGAATAAAACCAAATGCCAAGGAGTTAGAACATGAGCGACAACATTTTCACCGGTTGCATGCCGGCCCTGATGACCCCGTGCACAGCCCAGCGTAAACCCGACTTTGATGCGCTGGTGGCCAAGGGTCGCGAGCTGATCGATACCGGCATGAGCGCCGTGGTTTATTGCGGCTCCATGGGCGACTGGCCGTTGCTCACCGAGGCCGAGCGCCAGGAAGGCGTGGCGCGGCTGGTAGCCGCCGGGGTGCCGACCATCGTCGGCACTGGCGCGGTGAACACCCGTGAGGCAGTGTCTCACGCAGCCCATGCAGCGAAAGTCGGCGCGCAAGGCTTGATGGTCATTCCGCGTGTGCTGTCCCGTGGGGCTTCGGCGACAGCGCAAAAGGCTCACTTTGCCGTCATTCTGCAAGCCGCGCCGAACTTGCCGGCGGTGATCTACAACAGCCCTTACTACGGCTTCGCCACCCGCGCCGATCTGTTTTTCGAACTGCGCCGCGAGTACCCGAACCTGATCGGCTTCAAGGAATTCGGCGGTGCTGCGGATTTGCGTTACGCGGCAGAAAACATCACCTCCAAGGATGACGACGTGACGCTGATGGTCGGCGTCGACACCCAAGTGGTGCACGGTTTCGTCAACTGCAACGCCACCGGCGCCATCACTGGCATCGGCAACGCCCTGCCCCGGGAAGTGCTGCAACTGGTGGCCCTGAGCAAGCAAGCGGCGCAAGGCGATGCCAAGGCACGACGTCAGGCGCGGGAACTGGAATCGGCGCTGGCGGTGCTGTCATCGTTCGATGAAGGTTGTGATCTGGTGCTGTATTACAAGCACCTGATGGTGCTCAACGGGGACAAGGAATACACCCTGCACTTCAACGAGACCGACACGTTGAGCGATTCGCAACGGCGCTACGCCGAGAAGCAGTATTCGCTGTTCCGTCACTGGTACGAAAACTGGTCGGCCGAGCAGAACTTCGCCTGACCGCGACCTGCCGTGGAGCATCACGATTCGCGGCAGGCCCCCTCTTTTCACAGGAAGACACCATGACTTTGACGGGCAATTTGCTGATCGGCCAACAATCGGTGGCGGGCGAACGCCAAGCCGTCTACGGGATCAACCCGGCGACCCACCAGACACTGGAACCGGCCTATGCCGGCGCGTCGGCCGAGCAGGTTGAACAGGCCTGCGCGCTGGCCTGGGCAGCGCAAGACGCCTATCGCGAAACCAGCCTTGCTGCCCGTGCCGAATTTCTTGAATGCATTGCCGGGCACATCGAGCTGCTTGGCGACGAACTGATCGAGCGCGCCCACGCCGAAACCGGCCTGCCCCAGGCACGTCTTCAGGGCGAGCGCGGCCGCACTTGCCAGCAACTGCGCCTGTTCGCCCGAACGGTGCGCGCCGGTGAGTGGCTCGATGTGCGCGTCGACACGGCGCAGCCACAACGCCAGCCGCTGCCGCGCTCGGACCTGCGTCAACGGCAGATTGCACTGGGGCCAGTGGCGGTGTTTGGCGCGAGCAACTTTCCGCTGGCCTTTTCCGTGGCCGGCGGTGATACCGCCTCGGCGCTGGCCGCCGGTTGCCCGGTGATCGTCAAGGCCCACAGCGCGCACCCCGGTACCAGCGAACTGGTGGGCCGCGCGGTCGCCCGAGCGATCAAGGACTGCGCGTTGCCCGAGGGCGTATTTTCATTGCTGTTCGATTCCGGTTACCAAGTGGGCATTGCGCTGGTCAGCGACTGGCGCATCAAAGCCGCAGGCTTCACCGGCTCGCGCACCGGCGGACTGGCATTGATGCAAGCGGCGCAAGCGCGGCTGGAGCCGATTCCGGTGTACGCGGAAATGAGTTCGATCAACCCGGTGCTGCTGTTTCCGGCAGCCTTGCACAATCGGGCGCAGGCGTTGGCCGAAGGGTTTGTCGCATCGCTGACCCTGGGCGCCGGGCAGTTCTGTACCAATCCGGGGTTGCTGATCGCCCAAAAAGGCCCGGCGCTGGATGCGTTTCTCCGCGCGGTGACCGAACTGATTCCCCACAGCGCGGCGCAAACCATGCTGACGCCGGGCATTTTCAGCGCCTATGCAGCGGGCGTGACGGCGTTGCAGGACAATCCCCGCGCGCGCACGGTCGCCGCAGGTCAACGCGGCAGCGGCCCGAACCGGTGTCAGGCCCATGTCTTCATCACCGACGCCGTCGATTTTCTCGCCGATCATCACCTGCACGCCGAAACCTTCGGCGCCGCCTCGCTGGTGGTGCAATGCAGCAATAACCAAGAAATCCGTCAGGTCTGCGAACACTTAGAAGGTCAACTGACCGCGACTTTGCACGTGGATGACGCTGACCTTGCTCTGGCCCGCACATTGCTGCCGACCCTGGAACGCAAGGCCGGGCGCCTGCTGGTCAACGGCTGGCCGACCGGTGTCGAAGTGTGCGATGCCATGGTTCACGGCGGGCCCTATCCGGCAACATCCGATGCGCGGACCACTTCGGTCGGCACTGCCGCGATCCAGCGATTCCTGCGGCCGGTGTGCTATCAGGATTTCCCCGACAAGTTGTTGCCCACGGCGCTGCAAAAAACCAATCCGCTGCACCTGCGGCGCTTGCTCGACGGCCAACGGGAAGACGCAAGCCATGGCGAATAACCCTTCGCACGACATCGCTGTGGTCGGCGCCGGGATCATCGGCGTGGCTTGCGCACTGCGTCTCGCGCAGCAGGGCCTGCACGTGGTGGTCATCGATCAACAGGCGCCCGGCCATGGCGCCTCGTTCGGCAATGCCGGGCATCTGGCGACCGAACAGGTGTTTCCGATTGCCGACGTGTCAATCCTCAAACGCTTGCCGGCCATGCTCATGGACCCGATGGGGCCGCTGCGCCTGGACTGGAAATACCTGCCGCGCGCCTTGCCGTGGTTCACGCGGTTGTTGCTGAACCTACGTCCTGAGCCTTTCCGGAAAACCGTCGCAGGCTTGCGTGCACTCAACGAAAGCAGCCTCGACGCGTGGCAGCAGTTGCTCGCTGATATTCAGCGTCCCGATCTGCTCAAGGTCGACGGTTCGTTGCTGGTCTTCGAACGTGCCGAGTCGCGTCAGGCCATTGAAGTGCTTCAGACGCGTTTGCGTCAGCAACAGGTACCGATCGATTACTGGCGGGCCGAGTCGATACGCGAGACGGCGCCGCAGCTCAGTGAGCGGGTTCAAGGCGGCTTGTTTTTCCCGCGCACCGGGCATTTCCTCGATCCATACCAAGTCGTCGTCGCACTGGTCGAAGCGGCCAGGGCCTGTGGCGTGGGATTCGTCCAGGAGCAGGTTCAGGGCGGTTATGTGCAGGAGCACGGTGTGGCATTGCTTACCGGATCCGGAGAGTTGAAGGCGCGCCGCGTGTTGATCGCTTGTGGCGCTCATTCGGCGAAACTCACCGCCGCATTAACAGGCAAGAACGTGCCGCTGGACACCGAGCGCGGCTATCACCTGATGCTGCCCCGGGAACATCACCGGCTGCCCTTCCCCGTCACCTCGCTGGAACGCAAGTTCATCATGACACCGATGAGCGAAGGCCTGCGCCTCGCGGGTACGGTCGAGTTCGCCGGGCTTGAACGACCCGCAAACATGGCGCGCGCCTGGCAGTTGCAACGTTTGAGTCAAGGTTTGTTTCGCAACGACCTGAACGCTGACGGCGCCACCCCGTGGATGGGCTTTCGCCCATCGCTGCCGGATTCGCTTCCGGTCATCGACCAGGTCTGCAATGGCAAAGTGTTGCTTGCGTTTGGGCATCAGCACCTGGGGCTGACGCAGGCGGCAGTGACGGCGCAGATGGTGGCGCGGCTGGTTTCGCCGACGCTGCCCAACCAACTCATCGACGTGCCAGATAACACGCCTTACGCGCTGGATCGATTCTGACAGCGGTTTCACAGAATCAGGCAAACATTCCACAGAAATGCACAATGGCGCGTTCGAACATAAGGGCCACAATTAACATCCGACAAACCCATGGAGGATGCTCCGATGCTCGTACAAGCCTACGGCGCCCACGCTGGCGACAAACCCCTTGAGCCGATGCAGATCAACCGCCGCGCACCGGCCGCCGACGATGTGCAGATCGACATTGCCTTTTGCGGCATCTGCCATTCGGACTTGCACCAAGTGCGCGCTGAATGGGCCGGCACGCAGTTTCCTTGCGTTCCCGGTCATGAAATCGTCGGTCGCGTGTCAGCCGTCGGCACGCACGTCAAGGACTACAAGGTTGGCGATCTGGTCGGTGTCGGCTGCATCGTCGACAGCTGCAAACATTGTGAGGATTGCGAATCCGGGCTGGAAAACTACTGCGACGGCATGATCGGCACCTACAACTTCCCGACCCCGGACGCACCGGGCTGGACGCTCGGCGGCTATTCGCAAAACATCGTCGTGCACGAGCGTTATGTCTTGCGCATCCGCCATCCCGAGGCGCAACTGGCCGCCGTCGCGCCGCTGCTCTGCGCAGGCATCACCACCTATTCGCCACTGCGCCAGTGGAACGCCGGCCCCGGCAAGAAAGTCGGTGTGGTCGGCATCGGTGGATTGGGCCACATGGGCATCAAACTGGCTCACGCCATGGGCGCCCATGTCGTTGCGTTCACCACCTCCGAGTCCAAGCGTGAAGCGGCCAAGGCACTGGGGGCGGACGAAGTCGTGGTGTCGCGCAATGCCGAGGAAATGGCGGCACACACCAAGAGCTTCGACATGATCCTCAATACAGTTGCAGCACCGCACGATCTCGACGCCTTCCTCGTCCTGCTCAAGCGCGATGGCGCGCTGACGCTGGTCGGTGCGCCCGCCTCGCCGCATCCCTCGCCGAACGTGTTCAACCTGATCATGAAGCGCCGCACCATCGCCGGTTCGATGATCGGCGGCATTCCCGAGACCCAGGAGATGCTCGATTTCTGTGCCGAGCACGGCATCGTTTCCGACATCGAGCTGATCCGCGCCGATCAAATCAACGAGTCCTACGAGCGCATGCTCAAGGGTGATGTGAAATACCGCTTCGTCATCGACAACGCAACGCTCGCGGGCTAAACGCAAACGCCCATCGGCAGCGCCGTGCTGCCGCTGGGCAAGCGATTCCATCGGCGCGATTTGACAGCGCCGGCGTTGCTCGCCAGAGTCGCACCCCTTTTTCCGCCGCCGGTGAAGGGGTTGCCGTTGAACCAACAGACATTGTCCATGCGCCTTGAACGCGTCGCCGCCCACATGCCGCTTGGCGCGCGGCTGGCCGATATCGGCTCGGACCACGCTTACCTGCCGGTGGTCCTGATGCGCCGCGGGATGATTGCCGCGGCAGTGGCTGGCGAGGTCGCTCCGACGCCCTTCCACGCGGCGCAACGCACCGTGAACGACAACGATCTGCGCAGCCACATCAGCGTGCGCCTGGCCGATGGCCTGGCGGCGATCAGACCTGAAGACGCCATCAGCGCCATCACCCTCTGTGGGATGGGTGGCGAGACCATCCGCGACATTTTCAACAGCGGCAAAGCCCGACTCAGCGGCCACGAACGGCTGATTCTGCAACCTAACGGCGGCGAGCAACCGCTGCGTCAATGGCTGATGGATAACGGCTACCGGATCGTTTGCGAAGAGGTGCTGCATGAGGACCGCTTCGACTATGAAATCATTGTTGCCGAGCGTGCCGCCGAGCCGCTGACTTACAGCGCCGAAGAATTGTATTTCGGCCCTGTACAACTGCAGGAGCGCAGCCCGGCGTTTCTACAGAAATGGCGACGCAGGCTGCTTCAGCGACAAAAGACCTTGAGCCAATTTACCCACGCGCAACGAGCATTGCCGCAGGACAAGGTGCAGGCGATCAGCCAAGAGGTGCAGTGGATCAGCGAGTTGCTCGGGTGACTGTGCGGCCGTCTTCGCGAGCAGGCTCGCTCCCACAGTTGAACGTGTTTCGTCAGGAGAAACGCAATTTCCTGTGGGAGTGAGCCTGCTCGCGATGGCGTCGGCACGCGCAACATCTTCATTGGCTGGTCCAGAGCTATCGCGAGCAGGCTCACTCCTACAGTGACTGTGTTTCGTCATCCGGAAAAACAAAAAGCCTGCTGTTAAAAGCAGGCTTTTGCGTTGCTGGTGAAGTTACTTCTGCTGCGTCAGCGCCGAGTAGCTGTTCATCAGGTTGCGATAGTTGGGGATCCGCTGCGACAGCAGGTTGCCCAGCCCTTCGATGTCGTTGCGCCAGTCGCGGTGCAGCTCACAGGCCACCGAGAACCAGTTCATCATCTGCGCACCGGCCTGGGTCATGCGGCTCCACGCGGCTTGCTGCACGGTGTTGTTGAAGGTGCCGGAGGCATCGGTGACCACGAACACATCAAAGCCTTCCGCCAGCGCCGACAGAGTCGGGAACGCTACACACACATCCGTCACGACACCGGCAATGATGATTTGCTTGCGACCGGTAGCCTTGATCGCCTTGACGAAATCTTCGTTGTCCCAAGCGTTGATCTGACCTGGGCGAGCGATGTACGGCGCGTCCGGGAACATCTCTTTCAACTCTGGCACCAGCGGGCCATTCGGGCCTTGTTCGAAGCTGGTGGTGAGGATGGTCGGCAGGTCGAAGAACTTCGCCAGGTCGGCCAGCGCCAGCACGTTGTTCTTGAACTCGTTCGGCGAGAAGTCCTGCACCAGCGAGATCAGACCGGTCTGGTGGTCAACCAGCAGCACGATTGCGTCGTCTTTGTTCAGGCGGTTGTAGGTTGGAGTGGTCATGGTGTGCATCCCTTTTTGATTGTCTGAAGTTGTTGTTGCGTTCAAGTTGGGTACAGATTACTGACGCACAGCAAAGGGATAAATCGGCTGAAAAGCGTTACACCGTCCACTCAAACAGGACAATCGAAAATTGCCTCTTGTAGGAGTGAGCCTGCTCGCGAAGGCGGAGTGTCAGACGACACTGATGCTGGATGTGCCGGCCCTTTCGCGAGCAAGCCCGCTCCCACAGTGGATCTGCACTGAATGGCAGATGTGTGAATGAATGCAAAACCCTGTGGGAGCGGGCTTGCCCGCGAAGACGGAGTGTCAGGCGACATCGATGTTGGATGTGCCGGCCCTTTCGCGAGCAAGCCCTCTCCCACAGTGGATCTACGCTGAGACGCAGATATGCGAGTGAATGCAAAACCCTGTGGGAGCGGGCTTGCCCGCGAAGGCGGAGTGTCAGGCGACATCGATGTTGGATGTGCCGGCCCTTTCGCGAGCAAGCTCACTCCTACAAAGGCAGGCTTGGGGGTGCAGCCCATTAGATACACCACAGTACAAATGATGTACCCCAGCCCCCATTTATCAACTCGTCACAACTTCCTAAAGTTCACTCCAACAGCCACCCGCCATCCCGACGGGTCAGCGATTGGAGCGACTTCCCATGCCTCTCATCAACGTACGCATCACCCGCGACGGCGTCACCGCCGAACAGAAAGCCCAGGTGATCAAGGAATTCACCGAGACCCTGGAGCGCGTGCTCAACAAGGACCCGAAGCTCACGCACATCGTCATCGACGAAGTGGACACCGATAACTGGGGTTATGCCGGCATGACCACCACGCAATACCGCAAAGATTTGTCCGGCCTTTAACCCTTTATGTCCTTGAGGAAACCATCATGAGCACATCCAAAAAAGTCGTTGTCATCACCGGCGCCTCGCAAGGCATTGGTGCAGGTCTGGTTGCAGCATTTCGCGCTCTCGGCCATCAAGTGGTCGCAACCTCGCGTTCGATCAAAGAATCGAGTGACCCGGACGTTCTGACCGTCGCCGGTGACATCGCCGATCCACAAACCGCCGAGCGGGTGATTCGCGCCGCCTTGGCCCGCTTCGGTCGCGTCGATACGCTGATCAACAATGCCGGGATCTTTCTGGCCAAGCCTTTTACCGCCTACAGCCAAGCGGACTATGCACAGGTCGTGGCGACCAACATGAGCGGCTTTTTCTACATCTCGCAATTGGCCGTCGGCGAGATGGAAAAGCACGGCAGCGGCCACATCGTCAGCGTGACCACCAGTCTGGTCGACCATGCAATTGATGGCGTGCCGTCGGTACTCGCCTCGCTGACCAAGGGCGGCATCAACGCGGCGACCAAATCCCTGGCCATCGAGTACGCCAAGCGCGGTATCCGGGTCAACGCGGTGTCACCGGGCATCATCAAAACGCCAATGCATGCCGAGGAAACCCATCAGGCGCTGGGCAGCCTGCACCCGGTCGGGCACATGGGTGAGATTGACGATATCGTGCAAGCGATTCTCTACCTGGACAGCGCAAATTTCGTCACTGGCGAGATCCTCCACGTCGATGGCGGCCAGAGCGCCGGTCATTGATCGAAACCCTGCCATACCGCCGGTGTGTACCGGCGGTATCGTTCGTTGTGGTACACAGAGGATGAACGTCCGTCGATCCTTGGTGCGAGCCGCAATGAAACGCCATTTTGAAGACTTGCAGTTAGGCAGTATCGAACTGTTTTGCCTGGCCGCCGAAGCCGGTAGCTTCACCGCCGCCGCGCAACTGGCCGGGGTCACGCCTGCGGCGGTGAGTCGGTCGATCCTGCGTCTGGAGCAACGCCTGGGTTCGCGATTGTTTGCCCGAACCACCCGCAGCATTCGCTTGACCGACGCCGGCCGCACCTTCTTCGAGCAATGCAGCCAGGCCCTGACCCAACTGGTCGAAGCCCAGCAGGAAGTCATGGGCGCGCAAACCTCGCCGTCAGGGCGATTGCGCATCAGCCTGCCGACCACTTACGGTCATCACCGCATCCTGCCGCTGCTGCCGACATTTCGTGCGTTGTACCCAGAGGTCACGGTCGACGTGCACTTGGGCAATCGCAATATCGACTTCGTCGAAGAAGGCTATGACCTGGCGATCCGCGTGCGCGCACAACCAGACTCGACCCTGATCGCGCGGCTACTGGAAGACGCCAGCCTGGTGGTGGTCGCCTCCCCCGGGTATTTGCAAAAGGCCGGCACCCCGCAGACCCTCGACGAGCTGATCGCGCATGAGTGCATCCAGTTCGAACTGCCCAGCAGTGGCCGGCGGATTTCCTGGCTGTTTCAGGAAAACGGTCGGGATCGTGAAGTGGTTTCGGACGGTGGTTATTCCTGCTCCGACGATGTGCTCGGCGGCGTCACCCTGGCCAAACACGGCGCTGGGCTTTTTCAAACTTACCGGTTTATCGTCGAGCAGGAACTGGCCGATGGCCGCCTGGTTGAAGTGCTGCAGCCGTACGCCGGGCGTTCGCGGCCGTATACCTTGCTCTACCCGCACGGTCGCTATGTGCCGCAGCGGGTGCGGGCGTTTGTCGATTTTCTGTTGGGATTTCGCGATGAATGGGCGGGACGCCGAGGATAACGACCCGTCCGGCGACAGACTGATTGCGCCGTTGCGTGGCTCCCCGGTAGTATTGAGACGGATTCTCACTAACATCTGGAAAGCCCACCAGTGCCATCTTCTCCGTCCAGCAAGCTGGGTTTCTTCTTCAGCGACCATCATCGCTGGCTGCTTCAGCACATCAACCGGCATCTGGGCAATCGTGCCGACGCCGAGGACACCGCCGCCGATACCTTTTGCCAATTGCTGGCCGCGCGGGTCGATCCCGACACCATTACGCAACCGCGCGCTTACCTGTCGACCATCGCGCGCCGGTTGATCTTCGATCGTCACCGGCGGCGCAAACTGCAACTGGCTTACCTCGAGCGCCTGTCCGCCCTGCCCGAGGCACTCGCGCCCTCCCCGGAAGAACAACTGCAACTGATGGAAGCACTGGTCGCCATCGACCGCGCGCTCGACGGATTGCCGAGGTTGGTCAAAGCAACGTTCCTCTATAGCCAGCTGGACGGTATGAGTTACGTCGCGATTGCGCAGAAACTCGGACTGTCGGAGCGTACCGTCAGCCGCTATATGAAACAGGCCCTGCGCCAATGCTACCTGAGCGACGTGCAACCATGAGCAAGCCGCGCCTGGACCCGGTGATTGAGCAAGCCCTGGACTGGATGGTCAAGCTCAACGCCGGCACACCGGATGCCGCGCTACAGGCACGCTTCGACGCCTGGCTGGCACTGAACGACGCTCACGGCCAGGCCTGGAAAAACCTGCAGGAGCGGCTTGGCCCGTCATTAAGCACCGTGCGCGCGCTGGATCGGCGCTTGCCTGGACAGGCCAGCGAAGCCCGACACGTCTTATTGCAACCGCACACTTCGCGGCGCGACGTCTTGCGCGTGTTCGCCGGGCTGGGTTTGGTCGGCGGCGGTCTGTGGCTCGGTGCCCGCAGTCGATTCGGCGAGTCGCTGCTGGCTGACTTGCACACCGGACGCGGCCAGCGTCAGACGTTCGATCTGGCAGACGGTAGTCACCTGAGCCTGAACGCTCAAAGTGCTGTGGACCTGCGTTTCGACGACAGACAGCGACTGGTCATTTTGCGCCATGGCGAACTGGTGATCGATGTCGCACCCGATCCGCAAAGGCCGCTGATCGTGCGCACCGCCCAAGGCGAAATGCGCGCACTGGGCACGCGCTTTCTGGTCGCGCAGGAGCCCGACGCCAGTCGCCTGGTGGTCTTGCAGCATTCGGTCCAGGCGCGGCTCTTCGACGGCACCACGCAGGTAGTCAAAGAGGGCCAGGCAGCGCTGCTCTACCCCGGCAGTCTCAAACTGGCGGGCGACGAACAGCGCAACCGTGTCGAATGGTTGAACGGGCGATTGAGTGTGCTGGACGAATCCCTCGAGCAGGTGGTCGATGCCTTGCGCCCCTACCGTCGCGGTCTCGTGCGTGTGGCACCGGAGATTCGCGGGTTACGCGTACAAGGTGTGTTCCCGCTGGACGACGCCGACCGGTCGTTTGTCGCCTTGACCGAAACCCTGCCGATTCGTGTCGATCACTACGGGCCCTGGCTGACGTTGATCAGCAAAAAGTGACCGGAAATAACGTTTTGATGAAAATCATTCCTGTTCGTGTCCGGTTTTCATTTCTCATCGCACCTATCTCCTGACACTTCCACATAATCAGGAGATTGTTGTGCTCAACACGTGGCCCCGTTCCCTCTGCGTATCCGTCGCCCTCGCTGCTCTGGTGAGCCCTGTACAGGCCCAGGAGCTGAGTTTCAACCTGCCGGCCGGCCCACTCGCGCGCACGCTCAATGCGATTGCCGCCCAGAGCGGGCAGATCATTTCGCTGGAGCCTGCGCTGGTACAAGGCAAGCAAGCGCCCGCGGTGATCGGCCGGATGCCGGCGCAGCAGGCGCTGGAACAGGCGCTGGCAGGTAGCGGCCTGCAACTGCGCATCACCGGGCAAGGTAACTTCAGCGTCGAACCGGTGGCCGCCAGCGATGCGCTGCAATTGGGTGCGACGACTATCGTCGAACGCAGCTACGACGCCACCACCGAACACTCCGGCTCGTACGCCGCACGGGCCGTGACCCTCGGCAAAGGCACACACACGCTCAAGGAAATTCCGCAATCGGTCACGGTGATGACCCGCAAGCAAATGGACGATCAGGACCTCACCGATCTCAAAGACGCGGCCAACAAGACCACCGGCCTGGTGGGCGTTCAGGGTGTCGGCCAAGGCATGATCCTCACCTCGCGCGGCTTTCAGATCGATGACTGGCAATACGACGGCGTGCCGATCCCGCGCAACACCTACGCCTTGGGCAATTGGGCGACCCAGGACCTGATTTTTTTCGACCGCATGGAAGTGCTGCGCGGCGCCTCAGGCCTGTTGCAGGGCGCCGGCAGCCCGGGCGGCGCAATCAATCTGGTGCGCAAGCGCGGGCAAAACGCGCCGACCGTGACCGTCACCGCCAAGGCCGGATCGTGGGACCATTACGGCCTGCAACTGGATGCGGGCGGGCCGCTGAACCAGAGCGGCACGGTGCGCGGGCGTTTCGTCGCCGACGAAGACCAGAGCCAGTCGTTCATCGATTACGAATGGAGCAAAACCCATTCGCTCTACGGCGCGCTCGATATGGACCTGCGCGACGACACGACCCTTGGCCTGGCCGTCAGCCATTCCGATAACGAGTCCCGCCCGATGATCCGCGGCCTGCCCCGCTACAGCGACGGCAAGCCTGTGAGCGTGCCACGCTCGACCTATACCGGCGCACGCTGGAACCATCAAGACATCGAGGTGACAACGCTGTATGCCGATCTGGAGCACCGATTCAACGACGACTGGACCTTCAAGACCGGCGCGGTGCACATGAGCGAAACCAACCAGGGTAGAAACCAGCGGCTGCAAACCAGCGGCAATGGCCTCAAGGCCGACGGCAGCGGCATTCAATACGCCGACTTCGTCACGGATTTCGACGCGAGCAAGCTCGGTCTGGACATGAACCTCATCGGCCACTTCGAAGCGCTGTCCATGGCTCATGAAGTCATGATTGGCGGCAACTACGCCAAATACACCTCCGACGATAAATTCGCCCGTACCTTCAATAACAGCGCCACTGACACGATCTTCGACATTAACCACGACCGCCCGTCCATCAGCTATGAAGGCTTGCTCAATACCCCGGGCGGCCGCGCCACGCCGAGCCAGTACGAGATCAGGCAAAAAGGCCTGTATGGCAGCTGGCGAGTCAAACCGATCGAGCCATTGACGCTGGTTCTCGGGTCACGGGTCAGCGGATATGACTTCAGCTATCAGTCGGCAACCCGGATGGCATTCAGCGATGTCGTCACCCCCGCCCCTGACAGTACCGCCAAGGAAACCGGCGTGGTTACGCCCTACGCCGGCATCGTCTACGACTTGAGTCGCGAATGGGCGGTATATGCCAGCTACACCGATGTGTTCGAACCGCAGACCAATCGCGATGCAGGTGGCCAGACGCTCAAACCGGTGGTCGGCAGCAACTACGAAGTGGGCCTCAAGGGCGAATTGCTTGATGGCCGCGTCAACACCTCGCTGGCGTTGTTCCGTTACGACCAGGAAAACCGTGCGGTCAACGACCTGGCCTCGGGTATGGCCTGCGACGGCTGGTATTGCTCCACCGCCGCCGGCAAGGTGCGCAGCCAGGGCATCGAAGCGGAAATCAGCGGCGAAGTGTTGACGGGCCTGCAACTGTTTGCCGGCTACACCTACAACACCACCCAGTACCTTGACGACCCGGCCAACGAAGGCAAAGTCTTCAGCACCTGGACGCCCAAGCATATGTTGCGGGTATGGGGCGATTACCAATGGAGCGGTGACTGGAACCGTGTCAGCACAGGGCTGGGTTTTACCACCCAGAGCCATACGCTCGGTTATGAACACACCTATGACGTTGCCGGCTACACAGTATGGAGTGCTCGTCTGGGCTACCAGTTGAGCGAAGAAATCGGCCTGGCACTGAACGCCAACAACCTGTTTGACAAGCGCTACTACACCGCCGCTTACAACCAGCTTAACGGCAACAACAACTTCGGCGATCCGCGCAATGTGATGTTTAGCGTGAAGTACACACCGACGTTCTGAATCCGCACCTCAACGTAGCGGTGATCAACCGGTCTGACGCAACCGACTGAGTTCCTTCGACGGCGGGCAACCGAACTGGCGGTTGTACTCGCGGCTGAACTGCGACGCACTTTCGTAGCCGACGCGGTAGCAGGCGCTGGACACGTCCAGCCCTTCGTTGATGATCAGCCGCCGCGCCTCCTGCAAACGCAACTGCTTTTGATACTGCAACGGACTCATGGCCGTCACTGCTTTGAAGCGATGGTGCAGCGCCGAGTTGCTCAGGCTGGCCACCTGCGCCAAGGCGTCGATGCGCAGCGGCTCGGTGAAATGTTTATTCAGCCAGTCGATAGCCCGTGTGACCCGATGGGCCTGTGAATCGCTGACGGCGATTTCATAGAGCAAGTGCCCATGCTGACCACGCAGCAGGCGGTAATACAGCTCGCGCAACGCCATCGGCGCGAGCATGCCGATGTCGCGCGGGTTATCCAGCAGACGCACCAGACGCAGCAGGGTGTCGAGCAGGGTTACATCGATCTTGTCGAGAAACATCCCGCGTCCGGTTTCCTGCGGGATGCCGGTCAGCGGCGATTCGGCAATCAGTTGCGTCAGTTGCGCCGGATCGAAATCCAGCCGCACGCAAAAGTACGGCGCCTCGGGCGAGGCTTCGATCACCCGGCCCGACACCGGCAACGTCACCGACACCACCAGATAATTCAGCGGGTCGTACAGAAAGCGTTCGTCACCCAGCCCGACTTCCTTGCGCCCCTGCACAATCAGGCACAGCGCCGGACGATGCACGACATGGATCAACTCGGACGGTCCATCGAGACGGATCACGTGCAGCGGCGCAATCGCGGTTTCGTAGGTGCCCGGTGCGTCGAAACGCTGGGTCAGCAAGCGCACCAGCTCGGCGCGATACACCGCCGTGTCGTGGAGGATGGAAGCGTCGTGGTTATCCATGCAAAGGGCCTCGAAAGCAGACGATGGTGGGTCAACTGCGGATGAAGATTAGCCAGTTTTACCAAGCGCCGGCTAGATCAAAGATGCTGCAGATTTGCCTGATTCTGCGTAAGAGCCTCGGAAGCGCGACTTCACGCTCCCAAGGCTTTTTGGTGCAGCGATCAGCCCGCCGTCACCGTCATGCCGCCGTCGGCCATGACCACCGAGCCGACCATGAAACTGGCACGCTCGGAGGCGAGAAAAGTCACGATCTCGGCGATTTCCTCCGGTTGTGCCGCACGACCGATGGGCGCCGCCTCGCCGTGTTGCGCGAGGAATCCCGGGCCGTCCTCGACCACGTCATTGAGGATATTGGTCACCACATCGCCGACGCCGATGGCATTCACACGAATACCGTGTTCGATGACTTCCAGCGCCAGCGTGCGGGTCAATTGCGCCAGCGCACCTTTCGAGGCGGTGTAGGCGGCAATGGTCGGGAACGCGAAGTACGAGGCATAGGAGGCGATATTGACGATGGCACCGGACTTGTTCGGGATCATCGCCTTGACCGCTTCGCGGCAGTGCAGGAAGGCTGCCGTGGCGTTGACCGCCTGAATTTTTTCCCAGTCCTCGCGGCTCATGTCGATCACCGCTTTGTTGATGATGATCCCGGCATTGTTGACCAGAATATCCAGCCGCCCAAACTGCTCGACGGCCAGGCCCACCGCGCGTTCGGCGGCGCCATCTTCGGTAATGTCCGCCACCAGCGGTACCAGACCGGGACGGGCCAGTGCTTCGACGGCCGGGTTGCGGTCTTCGGCGATCACCTTGGCGCCGCGGGCATGCAGCATCAGCGCAATCGCCTTGCCGATGCCACTGGCCGCGCCAGTGACCAACGCGACTTTACCGGCGACTTCTTGTGGCAGGGTGTGGTTGATATCAGTCATGGTTTTTTTCCTCGATAGCGAATCGGTGTGGCGCCGATACGGCGCTGTCGTCAACACGGCTTCACTGTCGCGCAATATCCGGTGCCGGGCTTTCGGGTGCTTGCCGGGACTGTCGGAGTTTTGCGCTGGCGTTTGTTTTTCAACCGCCCTGACCTTCAAAAATCTTCCGCAGCCGAAGCTTTTCATGGAGCGTCCTGTGCCCTCTGCCAGTCCTGCAACACCGACAGTCAGCCAACCCGCACGCATCGCTGCCGAAGCCATGCCGGCGCACCTGCCCGGTGTCGCGGAAACGACGACTCCCCGGCCGCAAATCAAGGATGCGGTGGTGCAGTTGTTCCGCCACCAGACTTTGCTTGAGCCGATCCGCGTGCCATGCGTGGCCGAACCGCTGCTGGTTTTGGTATTGGCCGGCACCGCGCGGGTCGAGGAACGTTCATTGGGCGGCGAATGGCAGGCGAGCCGGGTCACGGCGGGCGATTTTTTCCTGACCAACACCCGCGAACCCTACGAAATGCGCTGGCAGACCGAAGGCTGCGAAGTCTTCGAAGTGATGCACCTTTACCTCGGTCTGGGCCTGATCGAACAAGCGGCCCGTGAAGCGTTCGGCGAGCAGGCCGGCGCGGTGACGTTTGTCGATGTGTCCGGCGCGCGTGACGAGCAGGTCAGTTTTATTCTCAATCAGCTGCGCATCGAACTGACCGAGCAGCGCCAGCCCAGCGCACTGTTGGTGCGCAGTCTGGCCCAGGCGTTGGCGATCCATCTGCTGCGTCATTATCTGGACCCGGACAGCAACCCCCGTCGCGACAACGCCCTGCCCGCCTACAAACTGCGCCGGGTGATCGAAGCCATGAACGTGAATCTGGCTGAGGATTTCAGCCTAAGTCATTTAGCCGGCATCGCTGAGCTGAGCGACTACCATTTCAGCCGCACCTTCAAACGCGCCACCGGTTTATCGCCCTCGCAGTACTTCATCCGCCTGCGCATGGGCCGCGCTCGGCATCTGTTGGTAGAGACTGCGCGCAACGTGATCGACATTGGCCTGGAGGTCGGCTATTCCAGCCCCAGCCACTTCTCTCAAGTGTTCCGCCGCGAAGTCGGCGTCACCCCGAGCGCCTACCGCGATGCCCCGCGCAGTGCCTGAAAGCGATGCAGCAGAATTGGGCAAATGCCGTGGAGGAATCGATTAATAAGGCATGAGCCAGGCCGCTTAATCTTCTTTCAAGCCCACTCCCGGGCACACTGAAGAGGATGACATCATGCTGAACATTCAAGACAAAGTGATCGTGATTACCGGCGCCAGCAGCGGCATCGGCGAAGCCACCGCGCGCCTGCTCGCCAGCCGTGGCGCCAAAGTCGTGCTGGGGGCGCGGCGCACCGAGCGCCTGGCAGTGATTGCTAAAGAAATCAACAGCGCCGGTGGCCACGCGCAATTCCGGGCGCTGGATGTCACCGATCAGCAGGATGTGCAGCGCTTTGTCGATTATGCCGTCGGGCACTACGGCCGCGTCGATGTGCTGGTCAACAACGCTGGCGTGATGCCCTTGTCGCGGCTGGACGCGCTGAAGGTCGATGAGTGGAACCGCATGATCGACGTCAACATCCGTGGCGTGCTCCACGGCATCGCCGCCACCCTGCCGTTGATGCAGCGCCAGCGCGCCGGGCAGATCATCAACATCGCCTCGATCGGCGCCTATGCGGTCAGCCCCACCGCTGCGGTGTACTGCGCGACCAAGTACGCGGTCCGGGCCATTTCCGAAGGCTTGCGCCAGGAAGTCGGCGGCGATATCCGTGTGACCGTCATCGCCCCGGGCGTGACCGAATCGGAACTGGCCGACAGTATTTCCGACGAAAGCGGCCGCGCTGAAATGCAGTCCTTCCGCAAGATCGCCATCCCCGCCGAAGCCATCGCCCGGGCGATTGCCTACGCCGTCGAACAACCAGCGGACGTCGACGTCAGCGAACTGATCGTGCGCCCGACGGCTAGCCCTTACTGAGGCCGGGAGTCAATCTGTGGGAGCGGGCTTGCTCGCGAAAGCGGTGGATCAGTCAGCAAAGATGTTGGATGTGCCGCCTTCGCGGGCAAGCCCGCTCCCACAGGGTTTTGTGGCACCACGAAATCATGGTCAACACGGAACATTGTGGGGCTTGCTCGCGAAAGCGGTGGGTCAGTCAATAAAGGCGCTGAATATGCCGCCGCCTTCGCGGGCAAGCCCGCTCCCACAGGGATCCTGCCCCACAAACGAGATCACTGATTAACCCGGACCATTGTAGGAGCGAGCCTGCTCGCGAAAGCGGTGGGTCAGTCAGCAAAGATGTTGGATGTGCTGCCTTCGCGGGCAAGCCCGCTCCCACAGGGATCCTGCCCCACAAACGAGATCAATGATTAACCCGGACCATTGTAGGAGCGAGCTTGCTCGCGAAAGCGGTGGGTCAGTCAGCGAAGATGTTGGATGTGCCGCCGCCTTCGCGGGCAAGCCCACTCCCACAGGTTTTTTTTGGCACCACCAAATCAATGGTCAACACGCAACAGTGTGGGAGCGAGCTTGCTCGCGAAAGCGGTGGATCAGTCAGCAAAGATGTCGGATGTGCCACCGCCTTCGCGGGCAAGCCCACTCCCACAAGGGTTTTGTGGCACCACCAAATCAATGGTCAACACGGACCATTGTAGGAGTGAGCCTGCTCGCGAAAGCGGTGGGTCAGTCAGCAAAGATGTTGAATATGCCGCCACCTTCGCGGGCAAGCCCGCTCCCACGGGGAATCGCGTTGCTGCTGACGAAACGGGTTCGCACGCCGGTTGACCTAACGCGCCCCCGGCCCGATCAGCATGCTTTCGATTTCAGCGCCGGGCATCATCTGCTGCAACCCTTCGATGAGCTTGTCGCCGGCTTCGGTCAGCGCTTCCAGCGGCATGGCCGGCAGGCTTTCGAGGATGAACCACATCTGCTGCGCCTGCGCATCGAGGCGGGTTCGCACGCCCTGGCGCCAGTTCCAGCGCCGGCAGGTCACGCCCTGATCGTCGCGCCAGACCACTTCGCCAGCGTCCGGGAATTCATGCGCGGGCTGGCCTTCTTTCATCGTATCGAACGGCTCGCTGCCATCGGCGACGACCAGGCGCGGCGAGCCGACGTAAGCTTCAGCGTTCTCGCCACCCACGGGAATCGCGTACTCGAGGCTGATGGCGTTGTACAAATCGACCACCGGATCGATGCTCGGCAAGTTGCCGTCACGTAGCACACGCTTGCGCAGCGCTTCGGCCGAACAGGGCGTACGCTGCGGCTTGGCGCCGAACTGGCGGAACACATCGGCCCAGGCCTGCAAGTGCGCAGGCGCCCACGCCGGACCACCGGCGGCGACACTCTGGCAGGCCTGGGCCAGGGCTTCACCCGCCACATAAGCCTGAGTAATCGGCGCGGCCTGCACGACAATACTCAGCGCTCTGAACCCCGGCGCCAGTTGCGCAACAGCCGGATCGATTGACGGCACGACAGACAGCATCCCAGAATCCCCCTCATACCTGAATTTGCGAAGATGCTAGCGATCAATGACCAATAAAGTCAATATATCGACCGAGGCCGGCGCCGATGTCCAGACCGTCAGCGCCGCGGTTTCCCGCACGCTCAAACAGGCGCGCAAACAACAGAGCATCACGCTCGACGAACTGTCGCGGCGCTCCGGCGTGAGCAAAGGCATGGTGGTCGAGATCGAGAAAGGCTCGGCCAATCCGAGCATCGCGACCCTGTGCAAAATCGCGGCGGCGCTGGGGTTGTCCGTGGCGGACTTCGTCAACGTCGCCGATACGCCGTCAGCGCACCTGATCGACAGTCAGGACATTCCGACGCTGTGGACCGGTGAGCTGGGCGGATCGGCGCGACTGCTCGCCGGCACCAGCGGCCCGAACATGCTTGAGCTGTGGCGCTGGGAGCTGTTTCCCGGCGAGTCGTTCTCTTCAGCCGGGCATCCGCATGGCACCACAGAGCTTTTTCATGTCGAGAAAGGCACGCTGCATTTGAAGGTGGGCGATGCTGAACTGATTGTCGGACCTGGGTGTTCGGCGGTAGCGCGGACGGACGTGGCGCATGGGTATGCCAACCGCGGGCGATCGAAACTGGTCTTCACGATGTCGGTGACAGAACTGCATCAGAATACCAGGGAAAACCCTTCACCCTAGCCGCGGCCGGCGGGGAGAAGGAACTGACCGCCCGCTCCCACAGGTCCGTCGGCGCGGCGCACATCCTGATCACCCACCAAAATCCCTGTGGGAGTGAGCCTGCTCACGAAGAGACCGGCTCATTCACCGCAGTGGTAAGCCCAGTGTCCGCAGCGAGCGATCATTCAGGCTTTGGATGCTCGGTTGCCACCGAATTGGTCGCGTCTACATCCGCCATGTCCTCGTCGACGGGTGCTTCATCGTCAGGCGGCAGTGGCACGTCGCTGTTTTCATTTTCATCAGTGTCCATGTCGAAATCTCCGATCTGATTACGGTCTCGCGCGAGGAGCGCGAACGCCTCACTTGAATGGAGGCGCCTGCCGCGCCGGAGTTCGAATTCAATCAGTGCCCGGCGACGAATGCGCTCAAGCTTGCAGGGCCAGCGAAGAGGTATGGCCGGCGAAAGCGTTTACGCCCTCGCCGCCCTCTACCCAACCCTGTCAGTCGTAAAACGGCGCAACCGGTTCGCGGCTGCCGACAAAAAAACTGTCCGCCACAAGGCGCAACGGCTGCAGATCCAGATCGCTGGCCTTGTTGCCGATCAGTTGCTGGAAATGACGGTACACCGCCGCGTACTCGCCTTCTTCCGAGACGGTCTGACGCACCCCGTCGATGCTCAACAGCGCACCACCGTTGTCCAGGCGCAGGACGCCCTCAAGGCAACGAATCTCGATGCTCCAGAGTTCGTCGTGGCCGTGGTCGAAGTCGAACTCGGCACGTACGTCCAGTTGTTGCGCGTCGGACATTTTGATCGACGCGGCAATCGGCGACTGGCAGTTGCTCGGCACGCGCAGTTCGGCAGCAGCGACGAACAGCGGCAGCGCCAGCAGGTGCGTGGCAATCGACAAGGCATTGATGCCCGGATCGAATACGCCCAGCCCACCGGGCTGCCAGATCCAGGCCTGGCCCGGGTGCCATTTGCGCACGTCTTCCTTCCAGTCAATCTGCACGCTTTGCAAGGTGCGCGTCGCGAGCCAGTCACGGGCAGCAGCGATGCCCGGCGCGTAACGTGAATGCCAGGCAAACAGGCCGCTGACACCTTGCTGCGCAACCTGACCGACCAAAGCCATGGCCTCCCCCAAAGTGGCGCAAGGTGGTTTTTCCACCAGCACGTGCTTGCCCGCCGCCAGCGCTTGCCGGACCAGCGCGAAGCGTCCTTGCGGTGGCGTGCAGAAGGCGATCGCATCGACTGCCGGGCCGTTGTCGAGCAATTCGCCCAGTGACTGGAAGTTCTCCACCCCGGGGCAAGGCTGGCCTTGAGTGGCGACGGACACCAAGCGGAACGCCGGGTTAGCGAGAATGGCGGGGACGTGTTGATCCTGGGCAATCTTGCCGTAGCCGACCAGACCGAGACGAATCGGTTGCATCAGTGACTCCTGTTGTCTGTTTTGTTTTTGTCGATGACGCGAAAGATTACCTGCAAACGCGGGCCAATACTCGTTCCACTGCACGCTCTGCCACTTTGCTCTCGCTGGACTGCAAATCGGTTATCAGCGATACACGGGCAACCAAAAGCGCAGAATCAGGCACCACGCCGCCCTAACCTGCCGCGTCGCTTTGCACCGAAGTCAGATACGCCACCAGCGTCGCCGCGCAGGCTTCGATTGCGCCGTCCACCACCAGCTCGAAACCGTGGGTGTTTTCCGTCGGTATCGCCAGGCACCCGGCATGCGCGCTGATCCCGGCGCTCATGACTGCACTGGCGTCGGAGGCGAAATCCACCAGTAACGCGAACTGTGGCACGTAGCCGCAACGTCTGGCGGCATCGGCCAGCGCCATCACCACCTGTCTCGAGTAATAGCCCTTCTGATCGCCGGTATCAATGATCGGATCGACGCTCAGCTGCGTGCCGTACTCGCTCATGACCGGGCCCACTTCGACGGCGATCGTCGTGTCTCCCGGTAAATGCGCGGCGGCGTACATCGCGCCGGCGTTGCTCTCTTCTTCCAGGGTGGTGAACACAAAAAACGCATCGAACGGCAACTGCTCGCGACGCTGGCTCAATTGCGCGACGGCTTGCAGCATGGCGACCACCGGCGCCCGGTCGTCGAGAAAGTGCGCGGCAAGCGCATCACCGACACGAAACGGCACGCGCCAATGCTGGCTCAGGACCACCCGCGTGCCGGGGCGCACGCCCATCCGGTGCAAGGCCTGCGGATCGCTGCGGGTGATGACATGCACGTCCTTCCATTGCACCGCGCCGCTCATGACATCCTGGCCTTGCGGCGAACCCGTGGTCGCGTGCATCGAGCCAAACGACAGCACACCGGCAAGCGTCTGGTTGTCACCGAGGATATCGACAGGACAGACACCGAAATTCACCGGGTTCGCACCGCCGAGCGCAACCACGCGCAACGTGCCATCAGGCTCGACACGTTTGACCACCATGGCGATCTCGTCCATGTGCCCCATGATGCGCACCGCCTGCCGGGACTCCGGGTCGGGCTGATGGCCCTTGAGCAGGCCGATGACGTTGCCGGCCGGATCGGTCCAGGTCTGGTCGCAATAGCGCATCAGGTGCGCCTGGCAGATCGCCCGCACCTCGTCTTCCTGGCCCCCGGGGCCGCGCGCCATCAGCAAGCGCTGTAACAACGCCTGGGTATCTTCGTGTTCCTCTGCACTGTACGCGGCCCGTGCCGGGTCCGTCGGGGTCTGCGACATGCCTTGACTCCTTGCGTGATGCCTCGGGCCTGTCCCGAGCGCTCAGAAGTTAGGGCCGGATCAACGGAAAAAATTCAGCCGGGCTTGCTCGGTGCGTCGAGCACCGCGCGAATTTTTCGCGCCAGTTCACCGGGACGGTAAGGTTTGGCGATCAGCTCGAACTCCTCGCCGCCAACGTCGCTGCGCTCCAGCGAGTCTTGCGAATAGCCTGAGGTAAGCAGGATGCGCGTCGCGGGGTACAAGCGATCGATTTCACGGGCCAGGGCCGCGCCATTCATCGACCCGGGCATGACCAGATCGCTGAAGACCAGATCGAAGCGCGTGGTTTGCAGCAGTGCCAGCGCCTCGGCGGCGTCGTGGACAATGACGCTGCGATAGCCGTAATCGGCAAGCATCACTTCGGCCAGCTCCGCAACCTCTTTGCGGTCCTCGACAATCAGGATGCGCTCGGTGCCGCTCAGCCTTGCGCCGTCGACACTCTGATCTTCGACCCAGACCTGACTGTCATCGGCAGGGAAATACAACCGCACCGCCGTGCCCACGCCCGGCGTCGATTCGATGCGCGCGACCCCGCCGGACTGCTTGGCGAAACCGTACACCATCGCCAGGCCGAGGCCACGGCCACTGCCTTCTTCCTTGGTGGTAAAGAACGGCGTCATCACCTTGTCGAGATCCTCGTGCGGGATCCCGACGCCGTTATCAATCACTGCGATGCTGACGTAGCGCCCCGGGGCAAGGCCCGGGTTTTGCTCGTCGTACACTGGCGTCGACACCGTGACGTTGCGGGTCTGCACCGTGATCAATGGCTGGCTATGGCCGTGCAACGAGTCCTGTGCATTCGACAGCAAATGGTTCAACGCCATCTCGGTCTGGGCCGGGTCGAGACGGCAGTTCCACAGGTCGCCGGCAAAGTCGAAACACGGCTCCAGCTCGGGCGCGTCCAGGCCGGCGACGGCTGCTCGTTCGAGCAACGCGTTGAGGTTGATCACCCGGCCTTCGAGCCGTTGCCGGCGCGAAAACGCCAGCAGGTGTTGCGTCAGCAGCCGGGCCTTTTCAGCAGCGGCGCGTGCGTGGCCGGCGCCCATGACAATGCGTTGCGGGTCGGCGCTCGGGCGTTTGGCGGTGTGCTGGATCAAGTCGATGTAGCCGATCATGACCTGCAGCAAGTTGTTGAAGTCGTGGGCGATGCCGCCCGTCAGTTGCCCCAGCGCTTCCATGCTCTGCACGTAGCGCAAGCCGTTCTCGGCATCGCGGCGGCGGCTGACGTCCAGTTGCGACGCGAAGAAATACACCAGTTTGCCGTGTTCGTTGAATATCGGCGTTATGAACAGTTCGTTCCAGAACGTCGAGCCATCCTTGCGGTAGTTGAGCACTTCGACGCAGATTTCATGCTGGTTTTCCAGGGCTTCCCGGACCCGCTGCAACACCGCCCTGTCGGTTTGCTCACCCTGCAGAAAGCGACAGTTGCGCCCCACCACCTCGTCCTGGGCGAAGCCCGTCAGCTCGGCGAACGCTTCATTGGCGAACACGATGGGGTTATCCGGTTGCCCGGGATCGGTGACAATCATGGCCGTGCGGCTGACTTGCACTGCCGCGAAGAACAGGCCTTTTCTGTTGTGCGAAAGACTGGCCACATCGGCACTGTTCAGAACCGGCTTTGGCTGTTTGCGCAAGGCAATCTCCTTGTATATCGCTCACGTGTCGTTGTGACCGCAAGCGGCAGCCGGAGTGCCGCTTGCTGGCGTTACAGGCGAAACCGCTGATCGCCCCGCGACCTGCATCGTCGTCGGATAATGGATGTTGTGTTGATCCGAACAGGCGCCCGGGTTGTCGAACGGCAGACAGACGCTTGCAGAAACACCGCCACGCCGCTGTTGGCGCAAGCATCACCCGCCCCCCTTCATGGAGAACCGACGTGGACTTGTTGTTTCTTGGCACCTCTGCCGGCGTTCCGACACGCCAGCGCAACGTCAGCGCCACCGCCCTGCTCGAAGCCGCGGGCAGGGGCTGGTACCTGATCGATTGCGGGGAAGGCACCCAGCATCAAGTGCTGCGCACGCCGTTATCGCTGAGCGAGTTGCGCGCCGTTTTCATTACCCATGTGCATGCCGATCACTGCCTCGGTCTACCGGGCTTGCTGGCCAGCGCCGGCATGTCCGGGCGCACCCGGCCGCTGGACGTGATCCTGCCGGCCGCGCTGCACCCGTGGCTGCGGCTCAGCCTCGCCGTCACCCACTCGCACCTGCCGTTCGAAATCCACCTGCACGCCGTCGAGACCCTCGGCGACTGGCGCCATCGCAACGTGCAGGTGACCACCGTCGAGCTGTCCCACCGTGTGCCGTGCCACGGGTATGTCTTCACCGAGACTGATCCCGAGCCGCGTCTGGATGTACAGCGGCTGGCCGCCGACGGGATCGAGCGCGGGCCGCTCTGGGGCCAACTGGCCCATGGTCAGGATGTCGAATACGCCGGGCGCTGGTTGCGCGCGCAAGACTATTTGCTCAGCGCGCGGCCGGCGCGACGGATCATTGTCTGCGGTGATAACGACCAGCCGGAACGCCTTGCCGAAGTGGCCGTCGGCGCCGATGTGCTGGTGCACGAAGCGACGTTCGTGCAAGCGGCCATCGACCGCACCCGCGCCAGCTACGGGCACAGCAGCGCCGCCGCAATTGCCGGCTTCGCCGAAACCGTCGGCGTGCGTAATCTGGTGTTGACGCATTTCAGTGCGCGCTATCAGGCCAACCCCGCGTTGAGTCCGTCGATTGAAGACGTTCGTCAGGAAGCGGCGGCCCACTATCACGGACACTTGATTCTCGCCCGTGATTTGCAGCGCTATCACCTGGACCGTTGTGGCGATTTACAACCGGAGGTTATCGAGCGGCAACCGCGCGACAGCCGTTGAGAAAGGGGGCGGCGTCCGTCCCGGGAGGAACGGACGCCAGGGTACAACGCTACTTCTTGGCTTCCTTGTCGGGATCGGCCGAGCGTTGCAGGAACGCTTCGGTGAGTTGCGGCAGATGATCGAGCAACCACTGCGCCATGGCGACTTCCTGCGGCAGAATCGTCTCGCAGGCTTTTTGCGTCTGGGTATCGCCCGCCGCTTGCGCCGCGGCGATCAGCACCGTGTAGCTGGCGATTTCCATGTTCTCGAAAACGTATCCGGCCATGGCGCCCTTGATCACTTCATCGCTCATCAAGGTGCCGCCGACTGCCTGACCGAAGGCCATGAGTTTGCCGCCCAGGTCCTTCATGGTCGACGCCTCACCGCCCAGACGTCGCAGGCATTCGTCGATCAGTTTCTGCTGGCCCAGGGTTTCCTCGATGTGCTGGTCGATGCGCGCCTTGAGCTGCGGATAATGTTCCAGACGCTTGGATTGCGCCTTGAGCATCTGCTCAGCCTGTTGCTCCATGGCGTGGGCGTCACGCAACCAGTCGAGCAGGTTTTCCTGTGGAGTAGCCATTATCGAATCCTCTTCTTGATGAGTTCACAGTGATCGGCCGGGGCGCCCGCTTGTGCCGACGCGCCCGGCACACCGCAGCGATGCCTGCGGTTTCAGCGTGGTCACAGGGCGGGTTTGGCCTGTGTGCCGGAACCCAGATCCGCACCGGTGACCGGCTCGCTGTTGGGGTCGGACATGGTCCGCATTTTCATGTTTTCCAGCAGCGCCTCGTCAGCGCTGTCCAGTTGCACCGTGGCCAACCCGTCTCCGCCATCCACGGCCGGTGTTGGGTTTTCGACAAATTCCCAATCATCGCCCTGGTTCCATGGGCCGCGCATGCTTTCGGTGCCTTGCGACATGTTGAAGTAAACGTTGGTGAATTCAGGCATGCCGGGCAGCTTGCCTTGAGGGAAGTTGGGCTGGATCGCATGCAGGGCTTTTTCGAACGACAACTGGTGAGCGATTTCCCGGGTCATGAGAAAACCCAAGGCTTCTTTCACGCCCGGGTCATCCGTCACGTTCATCAAGCGCTCATAAACAATCTTCGCCCGTGCTTCAGCGGCAATGTTGGAACGCATGTCCGCGGTAGGCTCGCCAATCGTGTCGATGTAGGCCGCCGTCCAGGGCACGCCAGCCGAGTTGGTCAGTGGCGAGCCGGCGCCATAGAGCAGGCTGGTGATGTGCGAATCGTTGCCCGCGCCGTTGAGCGAGCGATACAACTCACCCTCCTCCTCCACACCCTCGGCCATCCGGCCTTTGGCGCCCTTGTTGAGCATGACGATGATCGAACCGATGACCTCCAGATGGCTGAGCTCTTCGGTGGCGATGTCCATCAGCAAATCCTTGCGTCCCGGATCGTCCTCGGACAGGGCCTGGGTGAAATAGCGCGATGCCGCCGCCAGTTCGCCTTGCGCACCGCCGAACTGTTCAAGCAGCAGGTTGGCCAGGCCCGGGTTGGGCTCGGCAACACGAACGGTGTATTGAAGTCGCTTGTTATGTAGAAACATGACAAATCTCCTCAGTCTTGAGTTGAGCGCGGCGCTGTCCACGGTTAAACAACGGCCTACCCTGTTGTGAAGCACGGGCGCTGAGGAAATTTCAAAAAAAATCACGCTTCAAGACAAATGGTTGGAACTGCCGAACAAGCGAAACGGCCCGCTCCGCTGCGCCTGGTCACTTGCTTTGAACCACTGACGAGGCGCGCGGCTCCCAGTGAAAACACCCCAGGAGCCGACACCATGAATGCCTTCAAACATCTGCTCACGGCGGCCCAGGTTACGCGCTTGCAGGCGCTCGACACCTGGCACCAGACCCTGGACGATCAGGCCCTGCGCATGGAGTGCCCGGACCGCTATCACGAAGAGTTGCTGCGTCAGTGCGATGAAATGGATCGGCGCGGCATCGTCACCTGGAGCGAGTGGCGCGATTTGCGCATCGAGGCGGATCAGGCCTACCTGCGCGCCATTGCCGGCAACGACTATCACTGACCGCCATTGCCCAGCCCTCCAGCCTTGCGAGCCCTCCCATGAGCGATCCACGATTCGGTATCGAAGAAGAATATTTCATCACCGACCTGCACAGCCGCGAGATGGTCGGCCGTCCTCCAGCCGAGGCGATTGAGGCGTGCAAGGCGGCCATGGGAGACGCATTCGCCAGCGAGATGTTTCAGGGCCAGATTGAAGTGGCCTCACCAGTGTTCACCGATTTCAGTCAGGCCAGCGACTATCTGCGCGGCGCACGCCAGACCCTGAGCGCAGCACTTGAGCCTTTCGGGCTCGGGCTGCTTTGCGCGGGCAGTCATCCGCTGGCGGATTGGCGCGATCAGGTGCCCACCGCCGAAGCGCACTTTATCCAGCTGTTCCAGGACTACGGCCACGTTGCGCGGCGCAGCGTGCTGTCGGGCCTGCACGTGCACGTCGAAGTGCCGCCGCCGTTCGATCGCATCCAGGTAATGAACCAAGTGTTGCCGTGGACGCCGCTGCTGCTGGCGTTGAGTTGTTCCTCTGCGCTGTGGGACGGCGCCGACAGCGGTTTCATGAGTTATCGACAAGTGGCCTGCGGCGAGTGGCCGCGCATGGGCGTGCCGCCGATGTTTGTCGATCAGCGCGACTACGACGGGCACATCGCGTTTCTCAGCGAGATCGGCACGATTCATCAACCGAGCGAATGCTGGTGGGGCATCCGTCCCGCCGTGCGTTACCCGACGCTTGAGTTACGCATGACCGACGCCTGCCCGCGGGTGGAGGATGCGCTGACGCTCGCCGGGTTGTTCCGCGTACTGGTCACCCACGCCATGGAACAAGCGCAACCCGGCGCGACTTATGACCTGCGCGCGCGGGCGATACTGGAAGAGAACCACTGGCGCGCCAAACGCTTTGGTATCCATGGCAGGTTCATCGTGCCGGGCAGCGGCACCGAGTGCACCGCTGAACAATGGTTAGGGATGGCTCAACTGCAATTTGCCGAAACGGCCAGGCAGTTGCGTATGCCCTTGCTGTTCGAACACGCCAGCAACCTCATCGCCGAGGGCACCAGCGCCGACCGGCAACTGGCTGTGTTCAATCAGGCCCTCAAGCAGCACGGTACCCGCTCGGCCTTGTCACGGGTGACCGCGCTGTTGCTTGAGGAAACCGCGGCGGGTTGAGGCGCCAAAGGGCACGCCGCGTCAATCACCCTTGCCCGCTCGGCTACCGCCGTGGCTGTGTTGCCCGCCAACGCGGGCCTTCTCCGCTCGATCCAGCTTGACGTTGGCCGTGGGGTCACCTTTTTTGCCTGCGCCTTTGATCTTCTGCGGATCATCGGCGAAAGAGTGCTCGCTTCGATGTTTCTCAGTCATGGCTGTTGCCCCCGTTCATCTTTCATAGTTGCTTATAACGCCCGACCATTGGGCGTTCACAAAACACTAGCACTGCAACTCTGCCGCCCCCACCCGAGCGTCACCTGTGCCGACAAAAGGTTAATTAAGCGAAGCGGCGATAACATTGACAGCAGCATTTTAATATCAAAAAAATTATACGAAGCGGCAGCGAATTCGGTGCGCTGTATAAGTTTCTCTGCAACCGATACCGTTCATCGGGTCTGATAAAAAATCTTCAAACGTTTCTCACCGTCGCGTTATCGGAATAATTGTCCGCAGCAACAAACGGACAACTAGCGAAACGTCAATCGATATTGGAGAACTATCATGACTACTGGTAATAAAAATCCGGGTAACTTCGCCAACGATCGCGAGAAAGCATCCGAGGCGGGCAAAAAAGGCGGTCAGGCCTCCGGCGGCAACTTTGCCAACGACCGGGAGAAAGCATCCGAAGCCGGTCGTAAAGGAGGCCAGAACAGCCACGGCGGTGGTCGCAAATCCTGAGCAAGGGAAACCGGGGCAGCCTGGCTGCCCTTTGCGATCAATGGCTGACAGGTCATAGGCAGAACCCGGTCATGGGGTGGTAGCGGATGCAACGTGGTGAGTTGCGCCGCCACTGCTGGCAACGTAACCAGCCCGTCGCCAACCATGACCTTCCTGCTCAGACAAACGGCAAGACAGTTATGCAGCAATAAAACAACTTGGCGACAACCGTTATAAGCAAAACGGCAACACGCAACTTCATGGCACTTGGCGAACAACAAGGGCGCTATCTTTATAGCACTCAAAGTTCGACTTTTTGCCCATACAAACATGAGGTAAGTTGAAATGGCACAAGATAAACAAGGCGGCATGTCGGTTAACGAAGCGGGTAAAAAAGGTGGCGAAGCCACTTCGGCTTCCCATGACAAAGAGTTCTACCAAGAGATTGGCAGCAAAGGTGGCCAAAACAGTGGTGGCAACTTCAAGAACGATCCCGAACGTGCAGCCGAAGCCGGCAGCAAGGGCGGCCAGAACAGTGGCGGCAACTTCAAAAATGATCCGCAACGCGCAGCCGAAGCCGGCAGCAAAGGCGGCCAGAACAGCGGCGGCAACTTCGCCAATGACCGTGAAAAAGCATCCGAGGCCGGACGCAAGGGCGGCGAAAACAGCCATGGGGGTGGGCGCAACAGCAATAGCTGATGCGCCGGTTGCAGGGGAGCCTCGCTCCCCTGCCGTTTTGAGCAAACCGCCGAACCGGCTTATCAGGAGGTCCTCATGTCAACCGACCCGCCAAACTCTGGCTGTGCGTGTCCGGAATGCACGTGCCGCTGTCCCAGCGACAGCGCATTCGAGCGTGACGGCAAGCGCTTTTGCAGCCAGGCCTGCGCCGATCTGCACCCGGATGGGCAGCCCTGCCCGGCCGCCGATTGCCACTGCGAACGAAGCGTGAAGCTGGGCGAGCGTAGCGTCAGCGATTCGAAACTCGACGAAGCGGTCGAGGAAACCTTTCCCGCCAGCGATCCGATCTCACCCTGACGTTCGGTGCGCATCGTGAGGGCGCACAGCCGCACCTCATGCCGGTGGAACAACGCTGTGCGCCCGGTGTGCGGCGCCCAACCAACCGTGGAGGAATGCCCCATGATCGCCCCAGCAACCGGCATGAAGCCGGGGACGTGCTATGCCATTGAAAGCGTTGAACGTGCGCCGCAGTTCCCCGGTTTTTTTCTCGATGGCAAATATTACCTCGGCCCGGAATTGCAGACGGCCGTGGGCTGGCTCGAAGGCCAGGATTTCATTTACGACCAGCTCGACCCGACCGGCGAACCGATCTACCCCGACCGACGCGTCGGCCAGATCGAGGACCTGGCGCTGACGCTCGGTGACGGTCAGCGCCTTGCGCTCAATGAAATTCCCTACCCGACCACAGCCGAACCGGAGGCTGCGGTGCCGCCCAGCCGCGATGATTTGCCACCGAATCAACAGCGTAAAACGCGACTGTCCGGCAAGCTCGTGGTGATCACCGGAGCCTCCAGCGGCATCGGTCGCGCCGCTGCGCAAGCGTTCGCCGACGAACAGGCCAGGCTGGTCCTGGCTGCGCGCGACGAGGTCGCCCTCGCCGAGGTGGTCGACGAATGTGTCGCACGCGGCGCGGCGGCGCTGGCGGTCCGCACCGATGTCACCGACAGCGCGCAAATGCAGGCGCTGGCAAGCCAGGCAGCCGAGTTTGGCGATGGCCGGATTGACATCTGGATCAACAACGCCGGGGTCGGCGCAGTGGGCAGCTTCGAGCAGACGCCGCTCGACGTGCATGAGCAAGTGCTGCAGACCGACTTGCTCGGTTATCTGCGCGGCGCTTATGTGGTGTGGCCGTATTTCAAGGCGCAGAAGCAAGGCGTTTTGATCAACACCTTGTCGCTGGGCAGTTGGGTGGCGCAGCCGTACGCGGCCGCGTACTCGGCGAGCAAGTACGGCTTGCGCGGTTTGACCGAAGCGCTGCGCGGTGAACTGAGCGGCTGCCCGGACATTCACGTATGCGATATTTATCCAGCGGTGATCGACACCCCGGGCTTTCGCGATGGCGCCAATTTTACCGGCCACGCGCTCAAGCCCCCGCCTCCCGTTTACGACCCGCACCGGGTAGCCCGAGCGATGGTCCACTGCGCACTCCATCCGAAACCCAGCACCACCGTCGGCGCCGCAGCCACACTGGCGCGGGCTGCGCACTTCGTACTGCCGGGCTTCCCGCAGCTATCGGGCTGGCTGACGCGATGGGGATTCAACCGCAGTCCGGCGGCGGCAACTTCGTCCGGCAACCTGTTCAATCCACCCGGCGGCGTGCGTCGCGTCGAAGGCGGCTGGCGCTCGGCCAAAGCCCAGGCATCACCGCTGTGGGTCGCTAGCGCGGCGTTGCTCGTGGGCGGATGCCTGCTGGCACTTACCCGCTCCCGCACGCGATAACCGAAACGCCTTCGCGAGCAGGCTCGCTCCCACATTAAAATCCGGGAAATGGCCCAGATCCGGCTGGCACCCTAAGGCCCGTGTGG
>NZ_JABWQR010000012.1:0-172607 GCF_014270125.1 Pseudomonas sp. SWRI99
CAACGCAGAACCTTACTGACCAACCGCCACACTCGCCGGCGCCCGCGGCGGCGTGACAATGCTGCCCAGATCAATATGTTTCCACTCGGGCCTGGCGCCCAGCCGCGCATTGAACCGGTAGTTGAAGGTGAATTCATCCGCCGTCGGCACGCTCAGCGATTTGCCATACACCGCCTCGATATTCGCCAGGTCGTAGCCCATCAACTGCAGCAGCGTCGGGAAAATGTTGTAGTGGCTGGAACGGTTCTTGTTCGCCGCCAGATGCGCCGACCAGTCCGGCGCCTGTAACCCGCGGCCCTGAATCACCACCAGCGGCACCAGCCCTTCCTCCTCCACCGGATCACCTCCGCAATGGGTGTTGAGGCCAGGGTTGCCGCGCTCATGCAAATCCTGGCCATGGTCGGAGGTGTAGATCAGCAGCGCATTGTCCAGCGTGCCCTCGGCAAACACCCGGGCGAAGAACTCGCCGACATTCCACAGCAGCGTGTTTTTGTAGGCGTTGCGATACAGCACCCAGTCGTCCGGCTGACCGTTGAAACCGGTGCGTTCGCCGGTGTCGGCGACTTCGCTGAACTGCCCGCGTGGCAGCGTCGGCCGATAGGCCATGAAGGCGTCCGGGTATTTGTCATGCACCGGAAAATGCGCACCGACCTTGTTGATCACCACCAGCTCGGGACGGTCGTCCTTGAGCAACGCGATCAGCTTGGCAGCAGCCGCCATGTCGCGGTCGCGCACGCGGGTCTGGTCGAATTGCACGAACTCGTCGATGTCGTTTTTCTCGCTCTGGGTCATCAGGTTCTGCAGGTTGCCCCCGGTGCGCTGGGCGTCGATGTACACCGTGCGCAAACCGGCCTTTTTCGCGTACTGCCAGATCGACGGCAGCGTGCTGTTGATGCGCATGTAGTCGGCACGGGTACCGCCGTAGCGCAAGGTGACATTGGTGTCGGCGCTGCAATTGGCAATGGACGCCGCGTATCCATAGTTGAAGATTTCGACGCCGGCCGGCGCTTGCTTGAGGTTGCTGTGCACGCCGAACGGCGCGTTGATGTCCAGGTAATTGCCAGAGACGCTTTCGTCGATGATCAGCACGATGTCGTGGCCGACGGCTGGCGCGGTCCGCGCGAGCGTCACCGGTTCCCGGGGGCCGACCGTGTTGTGCAGCGCCTCGTAGGCGAACAGGTTCAGATAGGCCAGCGGCGTGTACATGACCGGCAGCCCGCGCGCGCCTTCGCCCGCGCGTAGAAACAGCAACCCGCTGAGCGCCAACACAGCGACAACGGGCGCCGCGACCCGCAATACGTTGGGTAGGGCCAGCGCTCGCCGCGGCTTGAGCCCGATGCCAAACAGCAACAGCAAGCCATTGAGTACGGCATGCAAGATCGCGCCCCGGTACTGGTACGCCGCTTCCTGGATAAAACCACCGGAATAGACCAGCGAGACAAAATCGCTGTACCTCAGGTAATCCGCGGTGACCCGGGTATAAACATCAAAGAAAACCGCCGAAGCAAACAGCGTTAATGCGAATGCATGTCGAACGAGCGCCTGTCGTATATAGGCAGTCAGGTAGAGCGCGACGATAAGCGCCAAAAACATCGCGCCAAAAAAAAGTACATTAAAACTCCACCCGATAGCATTTAACCGATCCATGTAATAGTCGGAATAAAGCAACAGATAGATAACTAAAAGCAGTTCCTTGGCATATCTGAACATGTCGATACCGGCGGTGCGAAAAGGCGGGAAGTCAAAGGTTTGTCAGTCAGAAGCTGACACTAGCACCCGGCCATTAAATCGCAAGAATTGACTGATAGCCGGATAAACCGTCAAAAAAACCATGACTCAAAAATGACACACCAGCCGCGCTGAAAGCCTTCAATTACGCGGCTTTCGACCGTTTGTCGCTTAGATGAAATCTGAACAAATCTGCAAAAAAACAACAAACTCAATCGCAGCAATGACTTGATAGCCAATCGCCAAAAAACGCTTAAGTGTTATACCGGTGCAACATGTCATTTTGCTGACATGCTTTTCAAACCCTGCGCTATACCCCTTTAACAATCTCATTCCGTAGTTAACTTTTCTGGCTTTATTGAGGTGCGCAGATGGACGTGAGCGTATTTGGCACAGGCTATGTCGGACTTATACAAGCCGCCGCACTTGCCGATGTCGGCCATCGGGTTTTATGCATTGATATTGATCCGAACAAAATCAAACAACTGCAACAAGCGGTGCCGCCTATCAGTGAGCCGGGGCTGTCGGCAACGCTTGAAGAAAACATCAAGGCCGGACGTCTGTTGTTCAGTACCCAGGCCAGCGATGCAGTCGCCCACGCCGAGCTGATTTTCATCGCCGTCGGTACCCCGGCGGACGAAGATGGATCTGCCGACCTCAGCCATGTGCTCAACGTGGCCCGGCAGATTGCCGGCCTGATGGAGGCCGATCGCACGCTGATCATCAAATCCACCGTGCCGGTGGGTACTGCCGACCAAGTCCTGGCCGCAGCCAACAGCGAATTGCTGCAACGCGGCAAAACCGGACTGCAGGTGCGCGTCGTCTCGAACCCGGAATTTCTCAAGGAAGGCAGCGCCCTTGCCGACTGCATGCGCCCGGACCGGATCATAATCGGTACCCGTGACGATGAAGCTCGCGAGCAGATGAGCGAGCTGTACGCGCCGTTCTGCCGCAACCGCGAAAAACTGATGTTCATGGACAACCGCAGCGCCGAGCTGACCAAGTACGCCGCCAACGCGATGCTCGCCACCCGCATCAGCTTCATGAACGAGCTGGCCAACCTCACCGAACTGCTGGGCGCCGACATCGAAGCGGTGCGCAAAGGCATCGGCTCCGACCCGCGCATCGGCTATCACTTCATCTATCCGGGCTGCGGCTTCGGTGGCTCGTGCTTTCCCAAGGATCTGCGCGCGCTGCTGCACACCGCCGAACACAACGGCATGCCGCTGAAACTGCTGCGCAGCGTCACCGACGTCAATGACAGTCAGCGGCACATTCTCTTCAGCAAGCTGCAAGCGCAGTTCCCGCAAGGCCTGGCCGGCAAATCTATCGCGGTCTGGGGCCTGGCCTTCAAACCCAACACCGATGACATGCGCGAAGCCCCCAGTCGGTATCTGATGGATGCGTTGTGGGCCGAAGGTGCCAGCGTGCAGGCCTACGATCCGGAAGCGATGTCCGAATGCCGGCGCCTCTATGGCTATCGCAACGACTTGCATCTGTGCGCGACCCGCGATGACACCCTCGAAGACGCCGACGCGCTGGTGATCTGCACCGAATGGAAAAATTTTCGCGTGGTGGATTTCGCACTGCTCGCCGAGAAGCTCCGTTCCAAGGTGATCATCGACGGTCGCAACCTCTACAACCCGGAACAAGTGGCGGCCGCCGGTCTGCACTACAGCGGCATCGGCCTGCGTCACATCGCTCCAGAAGGAGTGCGGCCATGAAGATTCTGGTGACCGGTGCAGCCGGTTTCATTGGCGCCCATTGCGTCCTGCGTTTGCTGCGCGACGGGCATTCGGTGGTCGGCCTGGATAATTTCAACCACTACTACGACCCGCAGCTCAAGCATGACCGCGTGCAATGGGTGCGCGAACAGGTGGGTGACTTTCAGCTCGCCACGGTTGATCTGGCCCACGCTACAGCCATCGACGCACTGTTTGCCCGCGAACAACCACAAGTGGTGATCCATCTGGCCGCGCAGGCCGGGGTGCGTTATTCGCTGGACAATCCACGGGCGTATCTGGACAGCAACCTCAACGGTTTTCTGAACATCCTTGAGAGCTGCCGGCATCACCCGGTCGAACACCTGATCTACGCCTCGTCGAGTTCGGTGTACGGCGCCAACCAACACACGCCCTATTCGGTAAAGGATGGCGTCAACCATCCGCTGTCGCTGTACGCCGCGACCAAGAAAGCCAATGAGCTGATGGCGCACAGCTACAGCTATCTTTTCGGCATTCCCTGCACCGGCCTGCGCTTCTTCACCGTGTATGGGCCATGGGGCCGGCCCGACATGTCGCCAATCCAGTTCGCCCGGGCGATCAGCGAAGGCGAGCCGCTGAAGCTGTTCAATTACGGCGAGCATCAGCGCGATTTCACCTACATCGACGACATCATCGAAAGCATCGCGCGCCTCATCGATCAGCCACCGCAAGCCAATCCGCAATGGGATCGCGAGCAGCCCGACCCGGCCAGCAGCATGGCGCCGTGGCGGCTGTTCAACATTGGCGGGCAGCAGCCAGTCGCGCTGAAAACCTACCTCGCGCTGATGGAAAAACATCTCGCTCAGAAAGCTATTGTCGAGCTGCTGCCACTGCAACCGGGCGACGTGCTCAACACTTGCGCCGAGGCCAGCGACCTGGCCCAGGCCACCGGATTCCAGCCCCGGATTGAACTGGATGAAGGGCTGGGTCGTTTCATCGCCTGGTTCCGCGACTACTACCCCACTGCCCGCGCGCCGCTTGCGGCTGAATGAATGCGGAGGACGCCATGACTGGACATGAGAAAGGTGTACCGATCCAAGAGATGCGCCGCGACAAGCGAGTCGACCCAGAACATCGCATGCGCCTCGACGCAGCGATTCATCGCCAGGGTCGCGGCTGGTTAAGCGGCCGCGATGGCGGCCGCCCATGGCAACTGTCGCGGACCAATCGGGTGGTGGCCTGCCTCGGCGCGCTGGTGATTCTGCTGCTGTCCTCGCCGCTACTGCTGGGCCTGGCATTGATCATCAAGCACACCAGCCCGGGGCCGGTGCTGTTTGTGCAGAAACGCACCGGCTATCGCGGCCGCAAGTTCGGCATGTTCAAGTTCCGCACCATGGTCTGCAACGCCGAAGAACTCAAGGAATCGCTGCGCCACCTGAATAAACACGGGGCGGACGCCATCGATTTCAAGATCGACAAGGACCCGCGCATCACCGGCATCGGCCATTTCTTAAGGCGCACCAGCCTCGATGAGCTGCCCAACCTGATCAACGTGGTGACCGGTGACATGCGTCTGGTCGGCCCTCGCCCGACCTCGTTCAACGCCTACCGCTACAAGGACAATCATCTCGCGCGTCTGGCGATCTACCCCGGCATGACCGGCCTGTGGCAGATCTCCGGGCGCAGCAACATCGACTTCGACCAGCGCGTTGAGTTGGACCTCAGCTACATCGCCGAGCAGAGCCTTCTGCTTGATCTGAAGATTCTGTTGAAAACCCCCTTCAAAGTATTCAGCGGCCACGGAGCAAGCTAATGGACGGTTCAACCAATAACAGCCTGAGCATCGCCAGCCCCAGCGAATCGAACCTGACCTCGACCGTGCTGGACCTCGATCTGCGGATCCTGTTCCTGACCGCAGCCAATCCCGGCGCGGGCACCACCACCAGCGCCCTGGCCCTGGCCAGTCAACTGGCACAAATGAGCAGCGGCCAGGTGCTGCTGGTCGACGCCAGCCAGTCGGCCAACAACCTCACCCAGCAGATGAACCTTGGCAAGGAGCGCGGCCTGCGCGACCTGTTGTTCAACCCGGACAACCCGCCGCTGTTGCAGGACTGCGTGGTGCAGGTGTCGAGCCTGCCCTTCCACGTGCTGCCCAACGGCCGGCCGATCCGCACTCTGGAGCACCTGACGGCCGAACGCCTGAGCCCGTTGCTCGACCAATTGGGTAGCCGTTACCGCTTCGTGGTGATCGATGGCGACGCGGTGTACTCCGCCGCCGACACGCTGGTCATCAGCACTCAGGTCGACGGCGTGGTGTTTGTCGTGCGCGCCGAAGATACCCGTTGGGAAGTCGCCCAGGCCGCCGTGCAACGCCTGACTCAGGCCGGCGCAAAAGTGGTCGGCAGCGTGTTCAACCGGCGCAAGTACTACATGCCCAAATGGCTTTACAAAAACCTGTAAGCAAACGCAAAGGATGACGCCATGAACGCCAGAATGCTTGTCCTGCTGTTGCTGCCGCTTGCAGGCTGCTCCAGCACTTCCGAGACCCGCAACATGCCGGTGAATATCCTCACCGCCGCACCGGCCAACGCCCAGGCGACTGACATGCCGAAGGTCGAACAGACCCTGCGCCCGAAAGACGTGCTGGATGTGATTTTCCATATCAGCACCAGCGGCTCGGACGCTTACCGCGTGCAGTCGGGCGACCAGATCGGCCTGAATTTCACCGCCGCCAGCCAGCTCAACGGCACGCAACTGGTGCTGCCCGACGGCACCATCGAACTGCCGGGTGCCAACACCTCAGTGAAAATCGCCGGCCTGACCAGCGAAGAGGCCCGCCAGGAAATCCAGCGCGCCTATCAGCGCAAGCAGCTGTTCCAGCCCAATCGCAATCAGCTCTCGGTGCAGATCCTCAGCCCGCTGAGCAACGAGCAGAACCTCAAAAGCGCGTTGAACCACCCGGCCACCGGCATGAGCCGCGAAATCACTGTGGGAACCGACGGCTACGCGAGTTTTCCGGAAGTCGGCGCCGTGCCGCTGCAAGGCATGACCGTCAATCAACTGGAAACCTTCCTCAATCAGCGATACGCGCAACTGCCGGGACGGATGACCGTGGACGTGCTGCTCAAGTCCACCGCCGGCAACGAGATCTACGTGCTCGGTGAAGTCGCTCAACCAGGCTCGTACCCGATCCGCCGGCCAGTGTCGGTGCTTGAGGCGCTCACGCTGGCGCGCGGCACCAACGTCAAGGCGCGCCTCGATTCGGTGGTGATCATGCGGCGCAACGGCAATCAGGTGCAGGCAATGAACTACGACGTCGAAAAAGCCTTGTCCGGCGAGGCGCCACAGATCGCCTATCTGCAGCCGGACGACATGCTCTACGTACCAAAAACCAAACTCGCCAGCGCCGGCGAACTCGCCCGGCAACTGGCCGATGTGGTGCTGTTCCAGGGCGTCGGTTTCAGCTTCGGCTACCGCGTCGACAACAAAGGCAGTGACAACTGACTCTCAGGTGAACGACATGAACCCAAAAGAAAATTACCTGCACGAGTTCTTCAGGATTTTCTTCGCCAACAAGCAAACGGTGAAGCGCATCTTCCTGACCTTTGCAGTGATCGCCCTGCTCCTGCCGTTGCTGCTCAAACAGAGCTTCGATATCACTGCGCAGGTGATCGTGCAGTCGAAAAAGCTCTCTCAGGGCGATGCGACGACCTCGCTGACCCAGGACAACGCCACGTTCATTCCGCCATCGCTGGCGGACATGGAAACCGAAAGCAATATCCTCCGTTCGCCGGCGCTGATTCGCCAGACCGTCAGCGAACTGCGTGACAACGGTCAGTACAACCCGCCACCGGGCTTACTCAGCAAGCTGGCCGGCGAACCGTTCAAGCGTTACGTCAGCACGCCACTGCGCGAATATGTGATCAATCCGCTGCGTGATGCACTGGGCATGGAAACCGATCCGGTGCGCGACACGGCACTGGACGGCTTGACCCAGGACGCCATCGACAATCTGAAGATCGAAACCCTGCCAGGTTCCAATGTCATCTCGATCGTCTACAGCTTCCCCGATCCTGTTCAAGGCACGGCGTTCGTCGCCGCATTGCTGCAAAACTATCTGGTCGATCGTCAGGCGTTGCAATCGATCGAGCTGCCGCACTCGTTCTACGAGACCAAGAAGCATCAATACCAGGTGCGACTCGATGGTCTGGAAGGCGCGCGGCTGAGCCTGTTGGAAAGGGTCGGTTCGTCCGATCCGAAAGAGGAAATCACCTTTCGCCTCAATGCGATCAACACCGAAGAGCAGGCACTCAATCTGTATCGTGATCGCTTGCTGCAAAGCCAGCGCTGGCTCGATTACCTGAAATCCAGCCTGGCCGCCGCCAACACCAACAAACTCAATGACTACACCTTTCCGTTTACCTTCACGACTACGGTGGACAACATCGCGTTCGAGGACCGCGAGATCCGCCAGATGGGCGAGCAACTGACCACGCAGGTCAGCCGCTACATGAACGACCTGGCGGTATTTCAGCCCGGCAGCGAACCGATGTTGCTGGCCCGCGAGCAAATCGCGCGCACACGCCAGCAGTTCCTCAAGGTGGTCAATAACCGCATCCAGGAACGCACGATCGACCTGTCGGTGGTCAGCCAGGTCATCGAGCAGAAAACCGCGCGCATTGCCGAGTTCAAGAATCGCATCCATCAATTGCAGCAAACCCAGAGCAAGCTGCGCCAGATGGACACCGAAATCGGCGCGTTGCACGCAGCGTTTTCGACCTATGCACAACGCTTCGCTGAAAGCAGCACGACGCGCGCGCTGGATAATGACTTGTCCAATGCTCGTGTACTGAGTCCACCGTTTGAACCGACCGCCGCGGCTTTTCCCAAACCGCTGCTGATCATTCCGTTCGGGCTGTTCACTGGACTGTTGCTGGCAATTGCCTTCGTTTATGTGCGTGAGTTCTTCGATCACCGCTTCAAGCATCCGGCGCAAATCAGCCATGAACTGGGCCTGCCGGTACTGTTGGTGCTCAACGAAGAAACGCCGCAGATTGGCAATCCGCATAAACACTGGACCATGCCACGCCTGGTTCACTGGGTGCGCAATTGAACGCCGCGTCCACCCCGTGCGCCGCGCTGCCGATCATTCATTTGCTCAGCAGCGGCGGCTTCTACGGGGCCGAGCGGATGTTGCTGGATCATTGCCTGGCGACGTCGGGGCAGCACCAAGTGCTGTTTCTCGACGCCCCGGCAGAATTGATCGAGCGCTTTCGCAACGCCGGGGTGGACGCTCGCGGCTGTGCCGGGCTTGGTCGACTGCTGCGGCATTTGCATCGGCGCCGTGGTGATCGGCCGTTGCTCAACACACACAACTTCAAAGGGCTGTTGTTTGGCTGGATCGGCGCAACGCTGTTGCGCCTGCCGCTGGTAATCACCCAGCACGGTTTCACTCCGCGCAGTCGCAAGCAGAAGTTTTACACCTGGTTGAGCCTGCAACTGTGCCGCACGGCGTCAGTCAAGCGAGTGGTCTGCGTGGCGCAGAGCATTGCCACGCTGCACCTTGAGGCCAGCGTGCGGGCGGAGAAGTTGCAGGTCATTCCCAACGGTTTGCCAACAGCGCCGGCCCTCCAGCCGGCGGCAGACCGGCAACGCTGGCTGGCCGGTTACGTCGGTCGGTTGAGCAGCGAAAAAGGCCCGGATCTGTTTCTCGATGCGCTGATTGCCCTGTGTCACCAGCACCCGCAACTGGACGCGGTGATGCTCGGTGACGGCCCGGAACGTGAGGCGTTGCAGGCGCGCATCGACGCTGCCGGCTTACAGGAGCGGATTCGCTTGCCCGGCTATCAGACCGCGATGCAAGGCTGGTGGCAGCAACTTGATGCGCTGGTGATCAGCTCGCGCACCGAGGGCACACCGATGATTTTGCTCGAAGCGATGCAGGCCGGCGTGCCGGTGGTGGCGTTCGCGGTCGGCGGCATTCCCGACGTCTTGCAGGACCGCCACAACGGCCTGCTCGCGGCGCCGAACGACACCACCGCCCTCGCCCGCCAGCTCGACACCTTGCTGGCCGAACCGAAGCTGGCTGCGCAGTTGCGCGACAACGCCAGACGCACACAACAGGAGCGCTACGACCTCAAGGCTTTGGCCGAACGCTGGTCGCAGCTGTACATCCACACGGCACGGGAGGCACGCGCATGATTTTCCCGCTCTCGATCGTCAGTCTGCTGGCACTGGTCTGTCTGGCTTTGCTGGTCAGTCCTTATCCGTTCCTGGCCCCGGGGGCGGTGCTGGGGCTGCTGGGTTTCACGGTGCTGTATCGCAAACCGTCGTGGGGCCTGTTGGGCATCGCCGCGCTGGTGCCGTTTGAAGGTTTCTTCAAGGACACTGCGTTTTCCGGGAGCAAATTGATCGGTGTTTCGCTGGCCCTGATTCTGGCGTTGCAACTGGCACTGCATCAGCTTCCATCGCAGCGTCTGCGCAGCAACCTGTGGCGCTACCTGATCGGCTTCATGGCCCTGTACCTGCTGAGCCTGCTCGCCAGCGACAACCTGGGCATGTCGCAAACGCATCTGCGTGAGCTGAGCGTGGGCCTGATTTTGTTCGTGATCACCTTGCTGGTCGGTCGTGAATTGAATCTGGATCTGTTCGCCCGACTGGTCACTCTCAGCGTCAGCGCGACCTGCGCGATGGCGATGTTTTCCAGCCGATTCCAGGACAAGGGCCGCGCCGCCGGCCTGCTCGAAGACCCCAACGCCTTTGCCCTGCTGATCGCCTTCGCCGTGCCGCTGGGCCTGCTGCTGGTGATTCGCAGCCCGAACCTGCTGCACCGTTTGTTTTGGGCGGCCTGCTGCCTGTTGTTGCTCGGCGGCATGACCAAAACCGAGTCGCGCTCGGGGCTGGTGGTACTGGCCTTGAGTCTGGCCATCGGTGTCTGGCATTACCGTCAGCAGCTCACCCACATCCGCCCCCGGCATTTCGGCTTCGCCATGCTCGGTGCGGCGATCATCCTTCCCCTGGCGATCTACGCAATGCCGGCCGGTTATCTGGCCCGCATTCAGTCGCTGAGTATCTTGAGCGCCGGCGCCAAGGCCCAGGACGAATCCCTCGGCCGTCGCGCCTCGTACATTGTCGTCGGCAGCCAGATCATCCGCGAGCATCCGCTGCTCGGCTCCGGCCCCGGCACCTTCCCTTTGCACTACGCAACCACCGGTTATGCCAAGGCGTTTTCGGCCAATCGCAAGATCGGCGATCTGTATCGTCGGGCGCATAACACCTATCTGGAGATTTTCAGCGAGCTGGGTATTCCCGCCGGGCTGCTGTTTGTTGGCCTGCTTGGACAGGGTTTCTTCAACCTGATCCGCGCACGAAGCGCGTGGTTGCAGCGGCGCGAATGGCAGCAGGCGGATTTGATTACCCATCTGGGAATGAGTTTTCTCTCATTGACGCTGTTCCTGATGTTCCTCAGCGCGCCGAACCTGAAGTACCTGTGGATCATGCTTGCGCTGACCTGGGTGCTGCGCCTGAAAGCCGAGCAGGCAGCGCTGACGGAGGCCAGGGCATGAGCCAGATCAGCATTGTCATTCCGATGTACAACGAGGCGCGGCACATCGGCCGCACCCTGCTGGCCGCTCGCAAAGCCGCGAACGCCGCCGACATGGACTGCGAATTGATTGTCGTCGACAACGGGTCCACGGACGACGGACCACAGATCGCCCGCGCATTCGGCGCTCGGGTGCTGGTGCTGCCCGGCCTGCTGATCGGCGCTTTGCGCAATCGCGGCGCAGCGATTGCCAGCCACGAATGGCTGGCCTTCATCGATGCCGATATCGAAATGCCCGAGGACTGGCTGCTCGCTTTGTTCGCGCTTGAGAGGGAGGCTCAGGGCGATGTGTTCGGCCTCGACCTGCACACCCCGGCCGCCGCCCCGTGGTACGCCAGCGCCTGGCAGCGACGCAACCTGCGGCCATCGCGCAACGTCAGCCGTAGCGTGCAATGGCTGCCCAGCGCCAACCTGTTGATGCGCAGGCGCTGGTTCGACGAGGTCGGTGGTTTCAACGAAACCCTGCGCACCGGTGAGGACAAGGAATACACCCTGCGTCTGCACAAACACGGCGCGCGCCTGCTGTCGGTCAACCGAAGCATCGCCCTGCACTGGGGTTATGAAATGACTTGGCGCGAATGGGTCGGCAAGGAACTGTGGCGTCAGGGCAGTCACCTGCAATTGCTGCGCACCCACGGCATGAGCCTGCGTCTGCTGCGTTTTCCGCTGCTGTCAGTGCTGGTGTGGTTGCTCGATGCGCTGGCCATCCTTGCGTTGCTCACGGGCTACGCCCATCAGGCATTGATGCTGCTGATGCTGGGCCTGCTGCCGAGTCTGTTGCTCAGCGTGCGGCAAAGCATTCGCCAGCATAACGTCAGCCTGACGCTGCAACTGTGGGGCCTGCACTGGGTGCGTCTGCACCTGGCCAGCGCGGCATTGATGCTCGGTCTGTGTCATTGGAACGCCAGGAGGCCTGCCCGTGGCTGAACTCATTTTTTGCCTGTGCCTGTTGCTGCCGATGTATGCCTACATCGGCTATCCGCTGCTGCTGACCTTGCTGGCGCCGCTGTTCCCGGCCTGGCGACATGACCCGGCGCCGCCGCTGAATGTCAGCATCGTCATCGCCGCGCACAACGAGGCGCGGCACATCGAGCACAAGTTGCGCACGCTGCTTGCCCAGGATTATCAAGCGGCCGCACTGCAAATCATTCTTGCCAGTGACGGTTCGACCGATGACACCGTGGCCTGCGCGCACAAGATCGTTGACCCGCGCATTACCGTGCTCGACCTGCCGCGCCAGGGCAAAGCCGCCACGCTGAATGCCGGCGTCGCTGTGAGCACCGGGGACATTCTGGTCTTCACCGATGCCGACAACCAATGGTCGCGCGACACCCTCGGCCACTTGCTCGCGCCGTTGAGCGATCCGCAGGTCGGGGCCTGCGCCGGGCACATGGTGATCCCGGTCACCGGTGGCGGCCTGAGCATCGGCGACAGCCTCTATCGGCATTACGAAGGCTGGTTGCGCCGGGTCGAGAATCGCACCGGCTGCATGGTCTCCGCCGATGGCGCCCTGCTCGCCTTGCGCCGTGAGTTGTTCCAGAACGTGCCGGCCGAGGTCAACGACGATTTCTTTATCAGTACCTGCGCGCCGGTGGCGCACAAACGCATCGTCTACGTGCCCCAGGCCCAGGTGATCGACCAGGGCGTCGACGAAGCGGACAAGCAGTGGCGCCGCCGCCAGCGGGTCACGGTCGGTGGCCTGCAGAGCCTGGCGCAACGCAGTGAACTGCTCAATCCATTCAAGCACGGCCTGTATTCGATCGCGTTGATCAGCCACAAGCTGATCCGTCGACTGGCGCCGGTACTCCTGCTGCCGCTGCTGTTGAGCAATTTCTGGCTGTGGAACGAGCACGGTTTTTTTCGCTTGAGCCTTATCGGGCAATTGACCGGTTACTCGATTGCCATCGCCGGCCTGCTGGATTCGCAACATCGTTTGCCCAAACCGTTTCGCCTCGCGGCATTCCTGCTGGTGACACTGGCCGGCATGAGCGCGGGCCTGTGGCAGTTCCTTCGCGGGCAGCGGTACGCACAATGGAATCCCGACCAGAATCGTTGAGAGGACGCATGCCATGGCGATCAAACAGCTGATAAAACGCACCAGCGGTTGGCTCTATCTCAACTCATCCGTGGGGCGCAACCAGTTGCACGGCGCAGGCGTGATCCTGATGCTGCACCGCGTGCTGGCCAATGACCGCGCCGCCAACCTGCCGCACCGCAATGAGCTGTGCGTCGGCCCGCAGGCGTTCGAACACCTGCTGATGTGGCTGCGCAAGCATTTCGATTGCGTGCCACTGATGGAACTGCTCCAGCCCAACGCCCTGCGCACCGAACGCCCGCAAGTGGCGCTGACCTTTGATGACGGCTGGCGGGACAACGCGGTGCACGCCTATCCGCTGCTGCAAAAACACCAAGTGCCGGCGAGCGTTTTTCTCTCTACAGATTTTATTGGCAGCCGGCAGCGGTTCTGGTGGGAAAGCGTTGGCGAAACGCTGTGGGGCAGTCATGGCGACAAGGCCCGGATGCACCTGATCGAATACCTGCGTATCACGGGTCACCCGCTGCCGGTGCTGCTCGACGATATCGACGTCGACCGGCGCAGCCTGGCGTTGCTGCATTATCTGCAAGGGTTAAAAAGCCTCGATCCGCAGGAACTTGAACGTCTGACCGATGAGTGTCCGCCGGAATCCTTGCCGCAAGCGCTGGACTGGCATCAGGTACGCGCCATGGAAGCCTCCGGTCTGGTGCGTTTCGGCCCACACGGCGCCAGTCATTCGATCCTCACCGGACTGGACGACCTGCGTCTGCACGAAGAAATCAGCCGTAGCCGCGATGCCTTGCACAACGGCTGCAATCGTCCCTTGCCGGTGTATTGCTACCCCAACGGTGATAACGATCAGCGGGTGCGCGAGCAGGTCGCCAACCACGATTATCCGTTTGCCCTTGGCACGACCACCGGACTTTATCGCGGCGCCGGCGACCCTCTGAACCTGCCGCGCTTCGGCGTCAGCCAACGCACCGCGCGCAATCCGGAGCTGCTGTCGTTACGGATCTTTCGCGGGGCACGGCCATGAGTCGCGGCAGCTACCTCAGGCATCTGGCGCTGAGCATGGGCACCAAACTGGCGATGATCGCCTTGCGCCTGCTGCGCAATGTGTTGCTGGCGCGGATTCTCGGCCCGAGCGAACGCGGGTTGTTCGCCCTGCTCAGCACCCTGCCGGATCTGATCAGTGCGGCCACCAGCGGCGGCTTGAACTCGGCGGTCGGTTATCAAGCGGCCAATCAGCGGCCGATGGGTTTGTTGCTCGCTCAGGTGTTGGTGTTTGGCTGTCTGCTGGCCGGGCTGCTGACATTGCTGGTGGTCGCGCTGGCGCGAGAATTTGGCAGTGAACTCGATGTCACGATGCAGCTCGGTCTGCTGGCGTGGCTGTTGCTGCTGGCAGTACCGCTGACGGTTCTCAAAAGCGGCCTGCTGACCTTGCACAACGCGTCGGGCGGCGTGGTCGCGTTCAATGTCTTGCGTCTGATCGAATCGCTGGCGCCGCTGCTGCTGTTTGTTGCTCTGTTCTGGATGTGGAAAGAGGCGGCACTCGAAGCCGCACTGATCAGTTGGCTGGCCGGTATCAGCCTGGTGGTGCTGGTGGGCTGGATGTGGCTCAAACGCGCACAACCGCTGCAACTGCAATGGGACCGTGCGAGCCAGAACGAGCTGCTGCGATTCAGTGCGCGCAGCCATCCGGACCTGCTGTTTCAACAGGTCATTCTGCGCTCCGACTATTTGTTTATCGGCGCCCTGCTGGGCAGCACCGCGCTCGGCCATTACGCCATGGCCAGCGCCGCCGCCGAACTGTTGCTGATCGTTCCGGAAGCGGTCACCACACCGCTGATGAAGCGCCTGCTGCAACAGGACAAAGGCATGGACAAGGTCACTCCGCTGGCGCTGCGCCTGACCGCCACAGTGATGCTCGGCGCCTGCGTCACCATGGCGCTGATCGGCGAATGGCTGATTGTCACTCTGTTCGGCGTCGCCTACCAACCGGCTTATCCGGCGCTGCTGGCATTGCTGCCGGGGCTGCTGGGCCTGTGCTACGCAAGCATTCTGCGCCTGGACCTGATCGGCAAGAATCGCCCGGCGACCGTCTCGCTGATGATGGGCGTGGGCGCGTTGCTCAATCTGGGGCTGAACCTGCTGCTCATCCCGAGCCACGGCATCGTCGGCGCAGCGGCGGCGTCTTCGATTGCTTATCTGGCAGTGACCCTGGCGATGCTGGTGCTTTATTGCAGACTGAGCGGCGTGCCGTTCTGGCACACGCTGTTCATCCTGCCCGGTGACATCGCTCCGATGTGGCTGATGCTGCACCGCAGGAAAGCCGCATGAAGCGCCTGGCCTTGCTGCTCGGACTGGGCATGACGCTGCACGCCTTCGCGGCGCCCATGCAGTGGGGCGAGATCCGCGACGGCAGCCTGTATCTGCGAGCCGATCGCCCGGATACAGTCACCGTGCGCTGGGTTCCGGCGTGGCAGGCTGACGCCAATGAAGAGCATATCTATCTGCTCGACGGTCAGGGCCGTTTGCAGGGCGAACGGTCGATCAAAGCCAGTGAAACCCGCGGTTCGCAGCGCTGGCCCTTGGTGCCGGGGGCTGCCAGCTATCGCCTGGAGATTCCCGGCTACAGTTTCCGCAGTTACCGCGTCGAGCATGACGATAAGACCGTGGCGCTGTTCAGTCCGGCCAAAGTGCATTTCAGTGTCGAAACCCGCAATGGCGATGAGCTGTTTTTCAAGGTGGCACCGGGCGAACACGCGGTGCTGAACGGCAAATACCATGGCGGCGTCAACGCACTGCAAGCACAGCGCGTGGACGATGGACAACAGCTGTCGCTGGCCCTCAAGCCCCACCGTGCCTATTGGCAATTCGATCAAGTGGCCTTGCCGGTCAGCGACCGCGAACAGACGTGGCGGTTGCGCCTGCAGGGCAGCGGCAGAGCGGCATTCTGGCTCGACGGCACGGCCAATCTGTTTGCGCAGAATCAGCAGCATTTGCAGCCGTTGCGCGAAGACCCGGGCCAGACCCGACTGGCCCTGCACGATAAAGTCCTCGGTCGCACGCCGGATCTGGGCATTGCCTTGCCCAATCTCATGCCGCCCGCGACCAGTCATGCTGCATTGGATGCCTTGAAACCCAGTGCGGCGAGTTATTACAGCTACGTTGACGTCACTTCGAAAAATGCCCGTTTCGAAGACCCGGTTCGCAAGCTCTATCAGACTCGCTTCGGCATCCGCCAGGACATCACCCTGCTCGCCGGCACCGGGCGTCGGGCCGATTTGCGCGCCGATGTGCAAAGCAGCAACGGCCTTGAAGCCTGGCTCGCCAGCACTCGGGCATTGGGCGGCCAAGGCACGCATTACATCGGCTTTGCCGACGAGCCGAACCTCAACTATTCCAGCTTCGAAGACTATCGAACGATTTTTCTCAGCATGGCCCGCCAGGTGCGCAGCGATCCGGCCAATGCCAGGGCCGGCGTGCGCATCGCCATGCCCGCCAGCTCACGCTTGGTCAACGGGCCGTTCACCCGCAACGCGGCGGGCAAACGCGGGATCGACTGGGCCCGGCAACTGCTCAACGAATCCGCCGATCAGGTCGACGCATTGGCCTGGCACGAATGGATGGTGCGCGACTTGCTCGCGACCCGGGTCTACCGCGACAGCGTGCGCCGTGCCGCCGAGCTGGTCGGTCTCGACAGTCAGGGTCAACCGCGCAAGGCCTTGCTGCTGGACCAGACCAACCTGTCCAGCGGCTCCAGCCTTAGCCCCTACGATCAGGAAACCCATTACGCCGCGCTGTGGTGGGCCTCGGTCGTCATCAATGCTTCTCAGGACGGCTTGTTGACCATGCTCAATTGGTTTCAGGCAGCCGATGAGCCGCCGTATGCCAAGGGCATGGTGCGGATTCTGGACAACGGCCGCGTCGAGCTGAAACCGGTGGGCCTTGCCCAGCAATTCATCGCTCGGCACTGGCTGCCGCACGTGCTGCAACTGGATAACGACGCTTTCGAAGTGGATGTGCTGGCGATGGCCAGCGGCGAGCAGCGCACGTTGCTCGGGGTGAACAAAGGCACACGCCTGCAACGCGTTGATCTGAGCGGCGCCCAGTGCCCTCTTAACCAAGGCGCCCTGCGTTTCTTCGGCGCCGACAATCGCAGCCGCGACGTACCGTTTGCCTGCGAAAACGGCCGCGTGCGTTTCCAATTGCCAGGGCAAACCCTGTTTGCCCTGGACTGGAGCGCTTCATGAACCGGCCTGCGCTGTTCTGCCCCGCGAACCGGTTGCTGTGCGTGGCACCCTCATCAGGAGAAAGAACCATGGAAGTTTTGCAAAAACTGCGCGGACATATCCGTCGAAAAGGTCTGCGAGCGACCTTGGCGAAGATCCGCAGAATGTACCTTTTTGCCCATCAGGAACTGCTGTGGATGCAGCGCGATCTGGTCAGCCCGGTGCCGCCGCACAGCCTCAAACCCTACCCGCCACTGCGTGTGATGAAGATCACTGCAGACAACGCCAGCGCCTTTACTCGTTACTTCGGCGACCGCGTCGGCGTCATGGCCGAGCTGGCCGATGACGGGCACACCGGGCATATGCATGTCGACGAGCACGGTGATGCCGTGGCGTTTATCTGGGGCACGCCGCACGACTATTTTGATCGGCATTACTACGGCTGTCGGTTCCCGGTAAAACCCGGCGAGTTTTTCGAGTTCGGTGGCGAACTGGCCCGCGCCTACTGGGGCACAGAGTTGTCGGTGGACCTGCAATTGCAATTGTGGAAAGCCATGGCCGCTCAGGGTTGCAGCACAGTGGTCGACGTCTGTGACTCGAGCAACATCCCGGCGCTCAAGCTGCACCTGCGCATGGGCTATACCGAACAACAGCGGATCATGAATATCTACACGCTGTTCGGCCGCTGGCGCTTCTATCGCGAAACCCGCTACAGCGGTTCACGCCTCGGAGCGCTGCGCAAACCCTCCCGTCCACCTGTCACAGCCACGGCGACCTGAACCTATGGCGATGCGATTCGAATGGCGCACGTCCCTGTGCACCGCCGACTTTCCGGCAACCGCGTACGAAGCGTTGCGCCTGCGCGTGACCGACCACACGCCGTTCAACAACCTTGGCTGGATGTGCGCGGCCGAGCAGGCCTTGGGCGAGGATCAGCGCCTGCAGATTCTGCTCGGTTGGGATGCAGAGGCATTACGCCTGTGCCTGCCACTGGTGTCCAGCCGCGAACGCTTCGCTGGCCTGCCATTTCGCGTCTTGCATCACTTGGGTTATCCGCTGGCCGATCGCTTGGCCCTGCTGTCGCTGCTCGGCGGCGAGGACATGCGCGCTGCGCTGGTGCTGATCCGCCAGCGCCTGCCCCATGCGCTGCTGCAACTCAATGAACTGTCGGAACCTGCCGGTGAAGAAAGTGCCCTCACCGAATGGATAGCGCGTAGCTCCACTGCTGAACGACGCCTGAGTTGCCGGGTGCCGGTGCATCTGATCAGCGAAACCGACCATCAGGAAGTTTGCGGCGATCCGCGCTACAAACTGCGTCGGGCGCGCAAACGGATTGCGGCGTGCGGCGCCCAAATACGGCGAATCACCCCCGATGCGCTGTCGATGCCTACGGTTCTACAAGCGCTGCAGGAAGTCGAGTCGGTCAGTTGGAAAGGTGACGAGGGCGTCGGGATTTTCGCCACCGAACGCAGCCGTCAGTGGATGGCTAGCGCTTTCACCGCCCTCGCCGCTCAAGGCCTGGTGCGGGTCGTGACGCTGGAGCTGGACGATCGCTGCATCAGCTATCGGCTGGGCCTGCTCGAGCAGGGTCGACTCTACGACTACAACCTTGCGTTCCTGCCGCAGCATGCCGATCTGGGCAGCGGTCGGGTGCTGCTGGAGGAGTGGATTCGCTGGGGCCTGGACGAGCAATGGCGCTGGATCGATGCGTCGCGGGTCAGCCTGGATAACTCCAGCCATCAACTGCACGAGCGCATGACCGGCCAGATCGAACAATGGCGCTGGAGCTTCTACTCATGGCGCCCCACTGGCTTGCTGCTGGGCCTTGGGCTACGTCTTTGGCACTACGTCAAACCGGCCCTGCAAAAAAGGCGCGCACAGCGTGCCGGCAACCCGGCGGCGGCACATACATCCGTAACTCAACCGGCAACATCCTCCACCACACCTGGGCTAGGGCCTCGGAGAGCATCATGAACGTCATCGAAGAACTGCTTCTGCGCATCAAACAAAAAGGTCTGCGCCGCACCCTTGGCGCGCTGTGGAAACGCTACGTATTCGCTCACCGTGAATTGCTCTGGATGGAGCGCGATCTGGTCACGCCGATTGCCCCCAACAAACTGCGCCCCTGTGAAGGTTTGCGCAGAGTCGACATCACCGAGGAAAACGCCAAGGCATTCAGCAAGCACTTTGGCGACCGCGTGCAGACCATGGCCGAGCTCGCCGCTGAAGGGCATACCGGGCACATGTACCTGGACCAGGACGATCACACCGTCGGGTTCGTCTGGGCCAGCACTCGCGACTATTTCGACCGCCACTTTTACCGCTGCACGTTCCCGGTCAAGCCCGGTGAATACTTCCAGTTCGGTGCCGAAATTGCCCGGCCCTATTTCGGCAGCACCTTGACCGTCGACGCACAGACCGCACTTTGGCAAGTCATGGACGCCCGGGGGTTCAAAAAAGTGGTGGATATCTGCGACAACGCCAATGTGCAGGCCTTGAAGATGCACATGCGCCTGGGCTATCAAGAGCAAGGGCGGATTACCCACGTTTACGACCTGTTCGGCCACTGGCGCTTCTTCCGCGAAACACGCTACAGCGACTCAAGGCTGGAGGCGCTGCGCAAACCGGAAAGACCGGTAGCGACGGCGGCGGCGCAGGCTTGATTCAGACTGGATACTTGAGGCGGTTTTGATACCGCCATCGCGAGCAGGCTCGCTCCCACACTGGATAGTCGCCTTACACCTATCCATTGTAGGAGTGAGCCTGCTCGCGATGAGGCCAGTAGCTGCACCGCAACTCTCACAATCGATTGGCTTCTTGCCTACAGCCACTGACGACACTTCCAACATCCAGTAAAGACTTGGCCGACTGTTTATCCGTGGCTACCTGCTTATAGTCGACCAGCTACGCAACCGCGGAAACGACAAATCCTCACAAAGCGCAGACATCCGACGCGCACAAAAAATGGCAAAGGAGGTTTAACCATGAGCCAGACTTTGACGAATTTCGACATGGTCGCGCTGCTGGACAGTGACGAAGCCATCAGCGAATACCTGTCTCAGGTGCTAGCAGACGGAGACAGCGAAGAGTTCCTTCGCGCGATCGGCTACGTGCTCAGATCGGAAAGTCCTTCTCGCCCACTTCGCCTCCATTTCAAAGTGGTGTCTTGCGAGGCGTATCGCAACTCAAGCTGTCGACCCATATCTGCACTGATTGATGATCAATGACGCGCCCGGCGTCCACGTCAGCCAAGGCTTCATGCGTCAAACGGCTGCGCTCTTCCTCTTGATCAATCCAGGCGCTCGATGCCTGCTTCACAATACAGCTGTGCGAGCGTTCCAGACGTTCGGCTATCAGATCGACCTTCTCGGCCAGTTGCACCGGTACATGGGCGGTCACGGATCGGGGTTTCGTTGCCGTGGCCATGTCAGTTGACTCCTCGATATTGCGGATAGCGGGTGATTGAGCAGCATGAGTCTAGAACAGACGCGGGGTGGCGGTTGTTGCAATGTTGTAAGTCCGCCACACGGCGCGAAACAGCGAGTCCTACAGAAAAAGGAAGGCACACGGGAAACCCGAACCGTTTTCCTACATCTCCCGTCGGTTGGCCGTCGGAAGCGCTCAGACTAGGATTTGTCGAACTACAGATATTCATGGAGCTCGACCAAGATGCAATTCATCCAGACAACGACGACAGCAATCCCTGTACCGAATAGACTGCCAGGCATTGATCCCGGAGGCACTATGGACAGCAAAATCTTCCCCGCTGATTCAGAGTTTGAAAGCGAAGAGCAGGCTGCCAGTCATGATCGCTGGCTGCGAGCCAAAGTGCAGGCGTCAAGAGATGACCCACGTCCGAGCTTCGCGCATGACGAAGTGATGGCGCAAATGCATGCGTTGATCGAGTCCATGCGAAAAAAGGCCGATGCAGATTAAATGGCGGCCCGAAGCCAGGCCGATCTATCGAACATCCTCAGATACATTGGCGAGAGAAACTTTGCAGCCGCAGTGAGTCTCTCGAAATCCATTGAAGAATCCACAACCTCACTCTCTGTTCATCCCCGCCTCTACCGTAAAGGTCGATCTCCCGGCACTCGGGAAATCGTTGTACATCCTAATTACGTGGTGATTTATGAGGTGACGGACCGAATCGAGATTCTGAGCGTTTTGCATACTCGACAGGAATATCCATAACGGCGTCGCTGGAAAAAACGGTGTGATGTTCGCTCGTTCGATAACACACCGCTTGCCTGAGAAGCCGCAGGATCAAAGATTCACATGGCTCTGATTAAGCTGTTCACGCAGAAACTCCACCAGCGCCTGCACCGGCCTTGAGGCCTGACGATGCTGCGGATAAACCGCCGACAGGGTCAGCGGTTCCGGGCGCAAATCATCCAGCACTGGCACCAGCCGTCCGTCTTTCAGCGCCGCGCCGAGGATGAACGTCGGCAGATAGGTAATCCCCATCCCCTGCACCGCCGCGTCCCGCAGCAGTTCGCCATTGTTCACGCGCATGCGTCCGGTGACGTTGACCAGCACCGGTTTGCCCGGCCCTTCGTTAAAGCGCCATTGCACCGAGCGCCCATGGCCGTAAGGCAGGCAGTCGTGGCTGTGCAAGTCTTCAGGCTTGAGCGGTGTACCGCGTTCGGCGAGGTACGCCGGGCTGGCGCAATAGACCCGCTCGATGCTGGCGAGGCGCCGAGCGATCAGCGTCGAGTCTTCCAGCACACCGATGCGCAGGGCCAGGTCGTAGCCCTCGCCAAGCAGGTCGACCGGTCGGTCGCTCAGGTCCACCTCGACGGTGACCTCGCGGTAACGCTGCAAGAACAACGGCAACAGGCAACCCAGGTGCGCGACGGCAAACGACAGCGGCGCGCTCAGGCGAATTGTCCCGCGTGGCTCGGCGGTTTCGCCGGCGATGCCCTGCTCGACCTGTTCCACCTCGCCAAGCAAACGCAGCGCCGACTCGTAATAGCTCTGCCCCAGCGGCGTGACGTCGAGGCGACGTGTCGAGCGGTTCAATAAACGCACACCGAGGCGTTCTTCCAGTTGCATCAAGCGACGGCTGACGAATTGCTTGGACAGACCCAACTGGTCGGCTGCGGAGGTAAAGCTGCCGGAGTCCATGACCTGGCAAAAAATACGCATGTCTTCGAACGGGTTCATTGTCGCTCTCTGGTGGACAGTTAAACGCTTTATAGCCGCTTTTTCGCTTTCCAGCAGCCCATTAATCTGTGCTCACGGTTTGAAAACAACCCTGAACAGGTAGGCGCTGCCGAAGGCTGCCATCTGATCGTCGGGACGCGGAGCGTCCCCGGCTGCATTCCCACGCAGAGCGTGGGAACGATCAGATCGCAGCCTTCGGCAGCTCCTGCATCACATCTAAAAATGGAATTGAACATGAACATCAAGAAAACCCTCGCCGCGTCCCTCCTCGCTCTGTCCGTCAGCAGCGCCTTTGCCGCCGGCAGCCCTGGCGTGGAACACAACACTCAAGCGTTCCTTGATGCCCTCGCCGCCGGCGGTGGCCGCCCGCTGGAGCAACTGAGCCCGAAAGACGCCCGTGCAGTGCTGACCGGTGCGCAGGCTTCGGTGAAGGTTGATCTCTCCGGCGTGGAAGTCAGCGACAAGGCGATCCAGGTTGATGGCCAGACGATCAATCTGAAAGTGGTGCGCCCGGCCAAGGTCAAAGGCGAATTGCCGGTGTTCATGTTTTTCCATGGCGGCGGCTGGGTGCTGGGGGATTTCCCGACGCACCAGCGTTTGATTCGTGATCTGGTGGTCGGCTCGGGCGCTGTTGCGGTGTATGTCGATTACACGCCGTCGCCGGAAGCGCAGTACCCGACCGCGATCAACCAGGCTTACGCCGCGACAAAATGGGTGGCCGAGCACGGCAAGGAGATCGGTGTCGACGGTAAGCGTCTGGCGGTAGCCGGCAACAGCGTCGGCGGCAACATGGCGGCGGTCGTGGCGTTGATGGCCAAGGAGCAGAAAGCTCCGGCGCTGCGTTTCCAGCTGTTGATGTGGCCGGTGACCAACGCGCAATTCGATGACGGCTCGTACCAGCAATTTGCCGAGGGTCACTTCCTCACCAAGGGCATGATGCAATGGTTCTGGGACAACTACACCACCCACCCGGCCGAGCGTGCACAGATCCATGCCTCGCCACTCAACGCCACTACCGAACAGCTCAAGGGCCTGCCCGCCGCGCTGGTGCAGACCGCCGAGTTCGACGTGCTGCGCGACGAGGGCGAAGGCTACGCGCGGCATCTGGATGCCGCTGGCGTACCGGTGACCTCGGTGCGCTACAACGGGATGATTCATGACTTTGGCCTGCTCAATCCGCTGAGCCAGATTCCCGAAGTGAAAGCGGCGGTGCGTCAGGCGGCGGCGGAACTGAAGACTCATCTGAACTGAGGCGACGCCCTGTGGCGAGGGAGCTTGCTCCCGCTTGAGGGCGCAGCACTCACAAAATCTTCGCGGCATGGATGACTTTGGGGCTGCTGCGCAACCCGGCGGGAGCAAGCTCCCTCGCCACAAATGCCATTCGCCAATACTTATGTAACGCCGGAGATTGTCATGTCCTTCTTCCTCACCCACCTGCTGTCCTGGAGCGCCGTGTTGCTCCTGCTTGACGCCGCACTCTGGCACTTCTCGCCCTTCACCCACCGTGCCCCCAGAGTCGGCGTGCGTCTGGCACTGTTTCTGGCATTCAGCGCGCTGGTGATCAACGCCGGTGTCAGCCCGTTGCAGGCACCGCTGTTCGCCGATGATCGCGTGGCACAACTGGGCGCGACGGCGTTGGGGATTCTCTGGTGGCTGTACGCCGCAAGGGTGCTGACCGAAGTGATCGGCCTTGCGCTGATGCGCCGCATCGGTCACAGCGGTCGCTTGCTGCAGGATGTCATCGGCGCGCTGGTGTTTCTGGTCGCGATTGTCGCGGCGGCCGGCTACGTGCTGGAACTGCCGGTCAAAGGGCTGCTGGCAACGTCCGGGGTGGTCGCGATCGTTGTCGGTCTGGCGCTGCAAAGCACCTTGGCCGATGTGTTTTCCGGCATCGTCCTCAACACCACCAAGCCCTATCAGGTCGATGATCTGGTGATGATCGATGGCGTCGAAGGCAAGGTCTTCGATATCGATTGGCGCGCCACCCACCTGCTGACCAGCGCCGGGACCATGGCCGTGGTACCGAACTCGGTGGCGGCCAAGGCGAAGATCGTCAACCTCAGCCGGCCGAGCAACATGCACGGTGTGTCGATCAGCATCCAGGTGCCGAACCATATCCGTCCGCGTCGGGTGCTCGATGCCCTTGATCGGACCTTGCAGGGCAGCAGTTCGTTGTTGCTCAGCCCCGCGCCGAAAGCGGTGCTCAAAGAAGCCGGCGAAACCATGTCCGAGTACGTTGCCAGCGGTTTTATCGCCGAGCTGGGCAAGAAAAGCGAAGTGCGCAATCAGCTGTTCGACCTCGCCCACCGTCATCTCGAAGCGGCGGGGATTTCGCGGCATCCCGACGGCGTCATCGAACCGTCGAGCCGCGCCCGCGCGTTGCTGGATGAAGTGAAGATTTTCCGTTCGTTGAGCAGCGAAGAACGCGATCGCCTCGCCGAATCGATGGTTGCGCAGCAGTACACGGCGGGCCAGGTGGTGCTGGGTCTGGACGAGGTGCCGGATAGCCTGTTCGTGATTGCCACGGGTGTGGTCAGCGCGACGGTGCCGGACGGTAACGACCAGACCGAGGCCGGGCGCATGGGCCCGAGCGAAGTCATGGGTGAGCAAAGCATTCTTGCCGATACACCGTCGCAGGCGACGTTCACGGCGCTGACGTCGAGCATCATCTATCGCCTCGACAAACAGTTGACCCGTGAGTGCATGGACAAGCGCAGCGAAGTCGGCCGGGCCTTGAACAAGTTGCAGGCGGTGCGTCAGCAGAACAGTCGCCTCGCGTTGATGGCCAAACCGGTGGCGGTGAAGAAAGGCGGTTTTTTGGGGTGGCTGCAAAAACGCTAACCCACCCCTTTGCAAACGCCAAAACCTGTGGCGAGGGAGCTTGCTCCCGCCGGGTTGCGCAGCAGCCCCAACATCGTCCATGCCGCGAAGATTTTGTGAGTGCTGCGCACTCAAGCGGGAGCAAGCTCCCTCGCCACAGGGGATCGTTGGCTGCCCCTCGTTCAGTTGCACTGAGAATGCCCGCAAACGAGCGGGCACTTTCAGTTCAACTTATTACTTGGCGGTGAACTTGGTATAGCTGTTGATCAGGTTGCGATAGTTAGGCAGACGCTCGGACAGCAGATGCGCCAGACCTTCCATGTCGTTGCGCCAGTCGACCTGCAGCTCGCACGCCACGGCGAACCAGTTCATCAAATGTGCACCGGCAGCCGACATCCGCGCCCACGCCGCTTGCTGCACGGTGGTGTTGAAGGTGCCCGACGAGTCAGTCACCACAAACACTTCGAAGCCTTCAGCAATCGCCGACAGGGTCGGGAATGCCACGCAGACATCAGTCACTACGCCAGCGATGATCAGTTGCTTGCGGCCGGTGGCCTTGATCGCTTTGACGAAGTCTTCGTTGTCCCAGGCATTGATCTGGCCTGGACGCTGAATGAACGGTGCGTCCGGGAATTGCTCGAGCAACTCAGGCACGATCGGGCCGTTGGGACCGGCATCGAAGCTGGTGGTCAGAATGGTTGGCAGCTTGAAGAACTTGGCGATGTCGCCCAGTGCCAGCACGTTATTCTTGAACTCGTTCGGCGAGAAATCCTGGACCAGCGAGATCAGACCGGTCTGGTGATCGACCAGCAGTACGACGGCATCATCTTTGTTCAAACGCTTGTAAGGAACGCTCATGGCAAAACTCCTGGAGGGATGGTTGTTGCGGGAAGCGCCGACCCCGCTGGCCGACGCTTTTTTCAAACTCAGAATGCGAAGCAGGAACAGCCGAACGCGCCCCAGAAACCAGCGAAGTCGCTGACCGGCGCGTTCGACATCCGCGCCTTTTCATGGCTGTGGGTGTGCACGGCGCACGGCCCGCTGCACTGATGAACCTGCGCCTGCAGCGGCGAGTTCGGGCGCCAGTGGCCCGGGACCTTGACCACCGGCGACCAATCCGGCAGCACCGGAATCGAGCGCGGGCCAAGGTCTTCGAAGTCACCCGCGGCGTAAACGATCTTGCCGCCCACCACAGTCATGACCGATTCGATCCACTTGATCGCTTCTTCCTCAACGCTGAAGAAGTCCGCGCTCAGCGCCGCCATATCTGCCAGTTGGCCGACGCGGATCTGGCCCTTCTTGCCCTGCTCCGAGGAGAACCAGGCGCTGCCGTGGGTGAACAACTCCAGCGCGGTGGCGCGTGGCAAACCTTCTTCGTACAGGGCCAGACCGCCGACGGTGCGGCCGCTGACCATCCAGTACAGCGAAGTCCACGGGTTGTAGCTGGAGACGCGGGTCGCGTCGGTGCCGGCGCCGACCGGCACGCCTTCGGCAAGCATGCGCTTGATCGGCGGCGTGGCTTCGGCGGCTTGCTTGCCGTAACGATCGACGAAGTATTCGCCCTGGAACGCCATGCGGTCCTGAATCGCGATGCCGCCGCCCAGCGCTTTCACCCGCTCGATGTTTTGCGGGGTGATGGTTTCGGCGTGGTCGAAGAACCATGGCAAGCCGTTGAACGGAATGTCACGGTTGACCTTCTCGAACACGTCGAGCATGCGGCTGATCGATTCGTTGTACGTGGCGTGCAGACGGAACGGCCAGCGTTGCTCGACCAGGTGACGCACCACCGGCTCCAGCTCTTGCTCCATGGTCTGCGGCAGGTCCGGGCGCGGTTCGAGGAAGTCTTCGAAGTCGGCGGCGGAGAACACCAGCATCTCGCCCGCGCCGTTGTGGCGCAGGAAGTCGTCGCCCTGGTGCAACTTGACGCTGCCGGTCCAGTTCTGGAAATCGGTCAGCTCTTCTTTTGGCTTCTGGGTGAACAGGTTGTAGGCGATGCGTACGGTCAACTGGTCGTCTTTGGCCAGTTGCTCGATCACTTGGTAATCGTCCGGGTAGTTCTGGAAACCACCGCCGGCATCGATCGCACTGGTCAGGCCGAGGCGATTGAGTTCGCGCATGAACTGGCGGGTCGAGTTGACCTGGTATTCCAGCGGCAGCTTCGGCCCCTTGGCCAGGGTCGAGTAGAGAATCATCGCGTTCGGCCGCGCAACCAGCATGCCGGTCGGGTTGCCGTTACTGTCGCGAACGATCTCACCGCCCGGCGGGTTCGGCGTGTCGCGGGTGTAGCCGGCCACGCGCAAAGCAGCGCGGTTGAGCAAGGCGCGGTCATACAGGTGCAGGATGAACACCGGGGTGTCCGGCGCGGCCTGGTTGATTTCTTCAAGGGTCGGCATGCGTTTCTCGGCGAACTGGAATTCGTTCCAGCCACCGACCACGCGCACCCACTGCGGCGTCGGTGTGCGATCGGCCTGATCCTTGAGCATGCGCAGTGCATCGGCCAGCGACGGCACGCCTTCCCAGCGCAGTTCGAGGTTGTAGTTCAAGCCGCCACGAATCAGGTGCAAGTGCGAGTCGTTGAGGCCGGGAATGACGCAGCGGCCTTTCATGTCGACCACCTGCGTGGCGCTGCCTTTGAGGGCCATGGCCTCGGCATCGTTACCGACGGCGACGAAGCGCCCGTCCTTGATCGCCACGGCGCTGGCCAGTGGTTTTTCGCGATCTACGGTATGAAATTGGCCATTGAATAAAATCAGATCGGCGCTCATCGCAGTTCCTCAAGCAAAAGTAAAAGTCAGCAAACCTCACGCTCAACGCGGCGAGGTTTCTTGGGAATCGAGGTGTTCATGGGCCTGGCTGGCTTCCAGCCATGGGGTGAACAAACGCGTGACTGGCGGCATCACCACGTAGACCACCGAAAGCACGATGGTCAGGGTGATCAGGAACGTCGCGACCACGTAGTTGGACAGCAGCGGATGCAGCGCCAGCAACGGTCCCCAGATCAGCGGCACCAGCAAGGTATGCGGCAGAATCACCAGCAGGGTGACGACAGCCTGCTTCCAGCGCGGCGGTGGCGAGCCGGCTTCGGCCAGCGGGGTGAACCAGAATTCATTGACCGGCGCGACTTCGGTCTGATCACCGTCAGCCAGCATCGGCGCGGCTTCGGCGACCAGTGCCTGACGCTCAGACGATTGCAGCCAGCCTTGCATCGCTTCGGTGGAGCTGAAGCGCAGCACGCAGGTGTAAAAATCCAGACGCCCGCGCTTGCCGCGCACCACGTCCACGCCCAGATGCCCTTCGCGCTGGCCGGCCACGCGCACGATATTGCGCAACCACGCTTCATAGGCCGACTCGAAACCGGCCTTGACCGAGTGTTTGATGATCAACGTGACAGTCTCATCGGCCCCCGGTGCTTGTTGATTCAGGACTTCAGGCATAACGCAGCACTCCGGGCAAACGAACAGGAATCGCCAGCCGTCCGGGCCCGGCGATCAACACAGTGGTGAAGAGGATCAACAGCAGCCAGCCGAACTGCCCTTCGGCCACACTCCATTGCGGATGCACAACCAACAACGCAACCAGCAGCACAAAGAGAATAGGCAAGCAGGCCAGACGCGCCAGAACCCCGGCAACGATCAGCAGCGGACAGAGGACTTCGGCGAAGATCGCCAGAATCAGGGTGAGGTGCGCACCGAGGTGAAACGGGTCTTCGATCAGTTGCAGTTGCGCCGCGAAGTCCAGCAGCTTGGGCAAGCCGTGCACCCACAACAGAAACAACCCGCCGCTGACCCGCAGGAACAGCAACCCGACGTCGCGCGCCTGTTCATCCCTCGAAGCAATCATGACCCGACCCTTTGAATGTCATTGAGGGGATCATGCCAAGGCCGCGGCGCGAGAAATTGGATGGGTGTGCTTAGTTCTGCGGTGGACCGGGATTGATCGTTCCCACGCTCTGCGTGGGAATGCAGCCCGGGACGCTCCGCGTCCCTTCCAGAGCCGAACGCGGAGCGTCCGTTGAGGCATTCCCACGCATAGCATGGGAACGATCAGTAACTCGGTGCGGGACTTAGATCGTGGGGATATCCATCGGCGCGGCCATGAACTGGCTGATCCGCGAGCGCAGCCATTTTTCTGCCGGATCGTTGTCATGCACCCCGCTCCAGGCCATCGACAATTGCGCGGCATCGATCGGAAACGGTGGGTCTTCGGCGCGCAAGGCGCAGCCTTCAACCAGGGCGCAAGCGGCGTAATCCGGAACGGTGGCAATCATCTCGGTGCCAGCGAGCAAGGCGCGCAAGCCGCTGAACTGCGGCACGCCCAGCACGACGCGGCGGCAGCGGCCGATCTTCGCCAGGTCCATGTCGATATTGCCGCTCAGGTCGCCGGAGAACGACACCATCGCATGCGGACGCTCGCAATATTCGTCCAGCGTCAGCGGCCCCGGACGGTCGTCGCCGCGCAACACCTTGCAGGGAATATCGCGCAGCTTTTTGCGCTTGGCATTGGCCGGCAGATCCGTGGTGTAGCTGACGCCCACGGAAATTTCCCCCGAGGCCAACAGCGCCGGCATCAACAGATAGTTGGCGCGGCGCACCACCACGACAATTCCCGGCGCCTCTTGCTGGAGCTGGCGCAGCAATGGCGGAAACAGGCCGAACTCGGCGTCATCCGACAAACCGATGCGGAACACGTCGCAACTGCTCGCCGGTTCGAATTCCTTGGCCCGGCTGACCGCACCGGAAATCACGTCCATCGCCGGTTGCAGCTCCTTGAGAATCGCCAGCGCCCGCGCGGTCGGTTCCATGCCGCGACCGTTGCGCAGCAGCAACGGATCATCGAACAGATCGCGTAACCGCCCCAGCGCCGCGCTCACCGCAGGCTGGCCCATGAACAGTTTTTCAGCGACGCGAGTCAGGTTCTTTTCGAACATCAGCGCTTCGAAAATCACCAGCAGGTTCATGTCGACGCGGCGCAGATCGTTACGGTTCATGGGCGAGGTTTCCTTATCGGTGTCAGCGGTTTCAGGCAGGCGGGACGCTGTGCACTTTACTCGATCAACGGCACCTTGGCCGCGCGTTTGTAAGGGCCATATTCCACCGGCACCCATTGGAAGTGCTTGCCTTCGGCGGCGATATGACCAATCCCCGGAAACGGCAAGTGCGCCGCCGTCACCCACGTCTTGCTCGTCGCGGCCGCGCTGAACACGGCCTGACGACTGTTGATCGCCTGCTGACTGTTGACGTCAAAACCGATCGACACCTCCGGATGGAGGAACTGCACGGCGAGGTTGTGCACCAGATCGCCCATGAACACGATGCTCTGCTGCTGCGAGGTAAAACGATAGGTCGTGCTGCCCGGCGTGTGTCCGGCCTCAAGCGTCGCCTCGACCAGCCCCGGCAGCGGCGACTGCCCCGCAGCGAACGTCTTGAAGCGCCCGGCGGCAACGTAGGGTGCCGTGGAGTCCTGGGCAATCTGGAAGAATGCTTCGGCACCCGCCGGCGCCTTGGCCAACGCCGCCGGATCAAGCCAGTAATCGGCCTCTGCCTGGGCGGCGTACACCGTGGCGTTGGCAAATAGCGGCTGCTTTTTCGCATCGACCAGGCCGCAAACGTGATCGAGGTGCAGGTGCGTCAGCAAAATCGCATCGACCTGCTCAGGCTTGTAACCGGCGGCCTGCATGTTGGCCGAAAGCTGCCCCGCCGTGGCGCCAATGCACTGCCCCGCACCGGTGTCGACCAAAACCAGTTGCTTGCCGGTATTGACCAGAAAGGCATTGAACGCAGTCTGCACGCCCGGGGTTTCAATCGAACGGCGCGCGAGCAACGCGCGAATCCGGCTTTGGCTCATGCCCTGCAACAGCTTTGGTGACAAGTCGTTATAGCCGTCGAACAACGCGGTGACTTCGTAATCGCCCACGGCCAGGCGGAAATAGCCCGGTGCCTGGGTGCCGACCTGCGGCGCCTGTGCCATGGCGCTGGATGTGGCCAGAACGACCGCCAGGGCCGTCGCTGCGTTAAACATGCCTTTCATTGGATCTCCCCTTGATCTGGCCGACAGCGGCCACCCTTGCTGTGATCGTGCCGCAACTCGGCGGGCGCAGACTTGCAGGGATGTGCTCAGTTCAGGCCTCGGCGATGGAATTAACAACGATTAACTCGTCAGCCTTACGCCCTCACCCAACAATGAAGCCCTCTGCGCAGCGTTGCTTTTTTGACCTGAGGGAATGCGCTGACCGTGCCTTCCCCACCGACACGGACCTTGGCCATGGCTTATTTGCAGCAAACCGTCGCCCTCGCCCCTGCCTGCGAACCGCATAAAAGTGCGAGTGGCGGACTCAGTCCGCAGCGCGAACGCCACGTCAAACAACTGATCCTCGATCGCCTGGGCGAGAGCCTGGAAGTGGCGGAGCTGGCCCGCGCCTGCTCACTGTCACGCAGCCATTTCTCCCGCGCGTTCAAGTGCAGCACCGGCCTCTCGCCACAGGACTGGATTCGCACCCAGCGCCTGGCGCGGGCCAAGCTGTTGATCCAGCACACCGACCTGAGCCTGACCCAGATCAGCCTGGAGTGCGGCTTCTGCGATCAGGCGCATTTCTGCCATATGTTCACCCGCAGCGAAGGCATCAATCCGTTTGCCTGGCGCTGTCGGGTCATGGGCAAGCTGAAAAGCAGCGCTGCGCTGCCTGCGGTGTTTTGACTGCTGCCGTTACGCCACCCGTTGCACTGATGCTCAAACCTGAGGATTATGCCCGGACACCCCGGATCAGATGGCCTGCGCTTGCGCCAGGCACTGGTTCGACCTGTCCGCCGCATCACCGCAGGAGCGCGCTGTTGAGTTTTCCCCCGAATCAGGCCATCGCTTTTGGCCCCTATCGGATACATCCCGGGCAACGATTGCTGCTTGAAGGCCAACAGCCTTTGCGCCTGGGACGGCGGGCGATGGACATCCTCCTGATTTTGCTGGCGCATGCCGGTGAAGTGGTCAGCAAGCAGCAATTGATGACCGGGGTCTGGCCGGACAGTGTGGTCGAAGACATCAACCTGCGCGTGCACATGGCGGCGCTGCGCAAGGCCCTCGGCGACGGGCAGAACGGGCAGCGCTACATCGTCACCGTGGCGCAGCGCGGCTACAGCTTTGTCGCCCCGATTGTGCTCGACAACATCGAGCAAAAGCCTGCGGTTGCCGTCGCCAGACACAACCTGCCGCTGCGGCGTACGCGGATGATCGGCCGCCAAGCCGTGGTCGATCACTTGATTGCGCAGTTGCCGCGCCAACGTTGCATCACCCTGGTCGGCCCCGGCGGGATCGGCAAAACCACGGTGGCCCTGCGTGTGGCGGAACAATTGCTCGGGCATTATCGCGACGGCATCCGCCTGGTGGATTTGGCGCCCATCGCCGATTCAGGGCTGATCGGCTCGCATCTGGCGACGCTGCTCGATCTGTCCGCACCGGACGGCGATGCGCAAGCTTGTCTGGTCGATGGCCTGCGGGAACGGCAAATGTTGCTGGTAATCGACAACTGCGAGCACCTGATCGATGCGGTCGCGTCGCTCAGCGAGGAGATTCTGCGCGGCGCGCCCAAGGTGCATATCCTCGCGACCAGCCGCGAGAGTCTGCGCGCTGAGGGCGAGTTCGTGCAGCGCCTGGAATCGCTTGATTGCCCATCCTTGTTGACCCCGATGGATCCGGCCCGGGCGCTGGGTTTTGCTGCGCTGCAATTGTTTGTCGAGCGAGCGACGGCAGCCCGGGAAAGCTTTCAACTGAGCCACGCCGAACTGCCGCAAGCGATCGAGATCTGCCAGCGCCTGGACGGTATTCCGCTGGCCCTGGAACTTGCCGCCGCGCAGGTCAGCGAACTGGGCATGGACGGCCTGCTCAAGCAGTTGCGCGAAGGTTTGCCGCCGCTGTCGGCCGGACAACACAGTAGCGCCGAACGCCATTTGACCTTGCGCGCCACGATGGACTGGAGTTTCAACCTGCTCAACCCCTGCGAGCAAACCTGTCTGCGCCGGCTGGGGATTTTCCGCGGCAGCTTCACCCTCGCCTCTGCAGCCGCGGTGGTGATTGGCCAACAGATCGATCCCGGCGCCGTGTTCAGCGCTGTCACGCAGTTGGTGGCGAAATCTCTGCTTGCCGTAGAAGTGGGCGACGAAGATGTTTTCTATCGCTTGCTCGACACCACGCGCCATTACGCCCTGGAAAAACTCGAACAGGCCGACGAGCTCAGCGCAACCCGCCAGCGTCACGCCGAACGCTGCCTGACCTTGATGCAGCAGGCACAAGCGGATTGGGACAACACCCCGACCGTGTTGTGGATGGAGCGCTATGCCCGGGGCCTGGAGGATTTACGCGCGGCGCTGGATTGGAGCCTCAACGGACCGGGGCCGGATGAGCTGGGCATTCAACTGGCAGCCGCTTCGGCACCGTTGTGGCAGGAGTTGTCATTGCTGCGCGATTACAGCCGTTATGTCCGCCGGGCGCTGAGTCTGCTCGAGGAAACAGCAGAGCCCTGCCCTCGCCTGCAAATCGGGTTGAAACTGGCGCTCGGCAGCGCCAGCTACCACACTTGGGGCGGCACACCACAAACCATCGAGGCCTTCGTCGACGCCTGCCAGTTGGCCGAGACACACGGCGATCTCGCTGGGCAGCTGCGTGCAGTGTCAGGGCACATGGCGGTCAATCTGAGTTGCGGGCACTACCGCGCGGCATTGGCGCAAAGCGAGCAATTCGACCGCATTGGCGTGCACGGCGAACCACTGCTTTCACTGAGCACACATCGCTTGCGCGTGCTGGCCCTGCATTATGCCGGCGACCAGCCCCAGGCTCGTGTGCATGCCGAGCAAGTGCTGCAGCGCATGGCGCACAGCGGCCACCTCAATCGCTTCACCCATGGCTTTGGCGTGCAGTACGACCAGAGCGTCGCCTCGTTGACGGTGCTCGCGCGGGTGTTGTGGCTGCAAGGTTTGCCCGAGCAAGCGTGGCGCACCGCACGGCAGGCGCTGGATATTGCCGTGCAAATCAACCATGGCACCTCGATTTGCTACACCCTGGCGCTGGCCAGCTGTCTGATTGCGCATTACAACGGTGACCGGCAGAACGCCCGGGCCCTGTTGCAGTTGTTGCTGGAACAGTCGCAGAAGCATTCGGTGCTGTTGTTCAACAATTGGGGCCGGCATTACGCGCAGGTGATCGACCCTGATAACGCCACGCCTGTGTCAGCGCAAAGCAGCGGTTTGATCCGGGAAGTCATGGTTACGCTGGATGAGCGTTTTGTCGATGACGCACTGGTGGAACGGGCGCGCAACGGCGATGCGGGATGGAGCTCGGCAGAGATATTGCGGGCTCGGGCGGTTGCATTATTGAAGGGTTTCGAAAGGCCCCTTTGCGAGCAGGCTCGCTCCCACAAGGGTCTTATGTCGGGCGCAGATTCCGTCTGTGTGAGCGAGCCTGCTCGCGAAGAGTCCCTGACAGACACCGCCCAAACCCGGGAAGCCGAACAAACACTGCAACACGCTCTGAGCGTTGCCAAAATCCAGGGCGCACTGGCGTGGGAGTTACGCAGTGCCACAGACCTCGCTCACTTATGGCAACGCCAGTCCCGCCATCGCGAGGCACTCGATTTATTGACCCCGATTTATCAGCGCTTCACCGAAGGCTATGCCACTGCGGACTTACGCAAGGTGCGCCTGCTACTCGACAGCCTCCACGACGAGTGCCCGGCCTGAAGCGCTGCGCGTACGGCTGAGATAGCGCGCATGGCGCTGCTCCAGATCGAGCTTCTCGTCGCTGCACTCAAACTGATCACGAGCGTAGCGGCGCACGGTATTGAGCATCCAATAGCGCACCGTTGCACGGATGGGTTGCTGAATAAGCAACGATTTGCGCGCCAGGCCTTCGATTATCGCGGTCAGCCTGGAGCCGGCCAGGTCCGCGCAACTGATCACACTCAGTGCGGCCTCCAACGTAAACCCCGTGCTGAACACTGAGAGACGCAGCAGCACGCGCTGTTCCAGTGCCGTCAGATACCGATAGCTCCAATCGATGGCGGCAGCCATCGATTGATGGCGCGGCACCGCAGTGCGCCGGCCTTGGCCAAGCAACTGCAGACCGTTTTCAACCTGTGCCTGTAACCCGATCAAGCCCAGCGCGTCGATCTGCGACGCCGCAAGTTCGATCGCCAGCGGCAGGCCGTCCAGTTGACGGCAGATTTCGTGTACGCCGGGCAAATCCTGTTTACGCAAACTGAAGCCATGTTGCCGCGCCCGCGCACGGCTGACGAACAACTGCACCGCCGGATAGCCCATGGCTTCTTCAACGGTTTCCAGTGTCGAGCGCTTGGGAATCGCCAGCAGCGACACGCAATGAACAGTCTCTGATTCAACGCCCAAGGCTTCCCGGCTGGTGGTCAGGATGGCCAGACGAGGCGCGGCTTGCAGAAGGGTTTCGACCAGCGCCGCACAGCCACCGCGAACGTGGTCGCAGTTATCCAGTACCAGCAAGGCGTGGCGACCGTTCAGAGTGCAAAGGTCAGTCGCGAGACTGTGCAGCAGGTGGTCGAGCAGCGACGCGTTCTCCTCGAGATCGGCAAGGTCGACCCACCAGACGCCATCGCGAAAGTACTGCAGCAGCAATTCCGCTACGCGCAATGCCACGGTAGTTTTTCCGACACCCGGCGCACCGGTAATCGTCATCAACCGGCACACAGGCATCTGACGAACCAGACTACCGATCAGTGCATCGCGCCCGCTGACTGGCGTCAGTCGTGCCGGTAGATTGTGTTGATGCGTTAGCGCGGCGACAGGTGCCAGCGGCGCTTCAGCTTCGTCCGACGTCACCGGGGCGATAAAGCTGTAACCGCATTGCGGGACGTTGGCGATGTAACGCTGACCATTACCGCCGTCGTCCAGTGCACGCCGCAGCGCTGCGATGTGCACCCGCAGGTTGATCTCCTCGACCACGGAGGTTGGCCACACCCGCGCGATCAATTGCTCTTTGCTGACCACCTGCCCCGCACGCTCGACCAGCACCTGCAAAATATCCAGCGCACGCCCGCCCATGCGCAATGGCCGGTCGCCCTGAAGAATCAGGCGCTGGCGCACATGAAAGGCATACGGGCCAAAACGCAGCACCGGCGCCGGAGTCAAATCGTTGTGATTATTCATGGCAGTCATCTTGGCATGCTCCGATGACGCTACAACCACCACGCCGGGCGCAGCACGGACATCCCACTGCGCCAGACGGACACAACCGCTCTAGCTGAACTGTTCCCGGTACTGTGCCGGGGTCAGACCCAGCTTTTCGGCAAACAGTGAGCGCATGTGTCGAACACTGCCGAAACCACTTTTATAGGCCACGGTTTTCAGCGGCAGGTCACTGGTTTCCAGCAGGTTGCGCGCGCAGTCGACCCGCGCGTTCTGCAGAAACGCCATCGGTGTCAAGTTGATGTCGCGGATAAACAGGCGGGCAAAGTGCCGTGCGCTCATGTTCGCCAGCCCTGCCATGCGCTCGACCGTGAAGGCTTCGTCCAGATGCTCCAGGACGTAGTTCTGCACTCGCGTGATCGCGGTTTCCTGCGGTGAAACGGCGGCCATCAAGGGGCTGAACTGTGCCTGCCCGCCTTGGCGTTTCATCACCACCAACAAGACTTTGGCCACGTCCTGGGCGATTTTCTTGCCATGATCGCGGGCGACCACGGCCAGCGCCAGATCAATCCCGGCAGTGACGCCGCCCGAGGTAATCAGGTTGCGGTCCTCGACATAGATCTGATCGGTGGCCACCGTGGCCAGCGGAAAAGCCTTGATCAATCGCTCAGTGTAATTCCAGTGGGTAGTCACGCGATAACCGTCGATCAATCCGGCATGACCGAGGATAAAGGCACCGGTACAGATTGAACCAAATCGTTCGGCGCGCGGCACGGCGCCTTTCAGCCAGGCGAACAACGGCGGAAATCTTTCGTTGTAGGCACCGGGCCCGCCCGGAACGAGCAGCAGGTCATAACGGGCCGCGGCGTCGTCAATGTGCAGGTCCGCTTGCACCTGCACCCCGTTGGACGCTCGTAACGGCCCGCGCTCGGTGCCGAGGGTGGTCAGTTGATAATGCCATTCTGGCTTGAGGTAACGATTGGCAACCGAAAACACTTCCAGCGGCCCGGCCATGTCGAGCATGAGGAAATCAGGGAACAGCACCATTGCCACAGTTTTCATGGGAGGCATCACATTCGAAGGTCAATACGCAGGCTGCAAACGCGCCATTATGGCCAACGGTGGCGTGATCAGTGCAAAAGAATGCGTGAACCATAGCGCAAAACTGTCAACCTGATCAGGACAGTCTTTCAATTTTCACCTACTTATTGCGCATTTCAATAAACAGTAACCTTCTCCTCACTCGGACGAATTCACGTCCCGCCAGGAGATTTCATCATGCTGACTCTTCGCAAAGCCTCCGACCGTGGTCTCGCCAATCATGGCTGGTTGAAATCGTTTCATACCTTTTCCTTCGCCAGTTATCGCAACCCGCGTGAGCAGGGTTTCTCCGACCTGCTGGTGATCAATGATGACCGCGTCGCCGCCGGCAAAGGTTTTGGGCAACACCCGCACCGGGACATGGAAATTTTTTCTTACGTGCTGGAAGGCGCACTGGAACACAAGGACACCCTCGGCACCGGCTCGGTGATCCGCCCCGGCGATGTGCAGTTGATGAGCGCCGGCAGCGGCGTGGCGCACAGCGAGTTCAACCACTCGGCCACCAAGCCGGTGCACTTTCTGCAAATCTGGATCGTGCCGGAGGTCGCCGGCGCCAAACCGCGCTACCAGCAGGAGCATTTCAGCGCGCAGAAAAAACGTGGTCGCCTGCAGTTGATCATTTCACCGGACGGCAGCCATGGTTCCTTGAAAGTTCGTCAGGACGCACGGGTCTATGCCGGGCTGTTCGACGGCAAGGAAAGTACCACGCTGGAGCTGCCAGCCAACCGTTACGCCTACGTCCATGTGGCGCGCGGGAGCGTAGAGTTGAATGGCCAGTTATTGCAGGAAGGCGACGGTGTGCGGGTTCGTGAGGAACAATTGCTCACTTTGAGCAACGGTGTCGATGCCGAAGTGCTGGTGTTTGACCTGCGCCCTCAGGAGTTGCCGGAAATGCCATGAGGCAACGCTCTGTCGCCAGCAAAAACGGCCTTCCTTTGAAGGCCGTTTTTTATTGCGGTTGCACCGTCGGCGGCCGCTCGACTGGTTTGGGTGTCGCGACCTCTTTGCCAATCTGAATCGCTGCCAGCGTTGTCTGTATGGTCGTCAAAACGGCCGCCTGGTTAGCGAAATGCGCGCCAACCAGCAAGGAGGCTACGCCGAGAAAGTGAACAGTGGTGGCGGCCCAGTAATTAGCCTTTACGGTCGACGCTTGTCTAATCGCTTCCCGTGAGTCATCGGCAATTTTCTGCACCCCCGCCCACATCAAATCGTAGCGCTTGTCTCGTTCCTGTTGAGTCTTTTCTCGTTCGAGGTAGGCCTTGTCCCGCTCCGCCTGAGCAGCCAGGAATGCGCGAATATCGGCGCGCATTTCTGCCACACGACCATCCATCCTCGTCTCGATGGTTTCTATCTTCGCATCGAATTCTTCACGACTTATAGCGCCCATGGTTTGCTTATCCCGACCTGTGCCCGATATGCCCCTGACTGCATATTGATTGACTTCCCTGATTTCCAATTCGACACCTTTCGCGGCTACCGAGACCTTCCCTGGCTCATCATTTCAGTGCGGGTTCGAGGCCCTCACCGAACTGCAGTCACAATAGAATCCAACGTCACGGCCGACAAGCCGGCACATTCTGCCTCGTACGTAGGCCGTTTCGTCAGACGTTGTAGCCCCGAAAAAACGCTGAATCGACTATTGGTTTTCCAGCGCAAACGCCTCGACGATCTGTTCGATCACCGCGCGAACCCGTGCCGTATGGCGCAGATCCGCATGGGTGACCAGCCACACTTCATACGGCAACGGTCGGGTACGCTCCGGCCAGAGCCTGACCAGACCGTCGCGCTCGCCCATGTACAGCGGAATTTCACCGATCCCCAAACCGGCTGCAATCGAGCGGCGAACCAGCAGACTGGAACTGAGACTGGCGACGATACGCCCACGGTTAAAGGGTTCGGACACCAGCGTGAAGTCTTTTTTGCTCTGCAGATACGGTTGATAGACCACCAGATCATGGCCCTCGAACGCCGTGCCCGGTTGCGGTTCGCCGTGGCGGTCGACATAGTCCTGCGCAGCGAAAAGTCCTACAGGCCAACGCGCAATCCGTCGGGCGATAAGATCCGGGTTATCCGGTCGCGTGTTGCGCACGGCAATGTCCGCTTCGCGCTTGGCCAGGCTGAGAATCTGCGTGGAGGCATCCAACTGCACCTGCACATCCGGGTGCAGCTCGTGCAGACGGGCGATCGCCGGGATCAGGAAGTCAATCGCCAGCGAGTCGGTACTACTCACCCGCACGTTACCGGTCAGGCGGTCGTCCAGGCCGTGGATCTGGCGTTCCAGTTCAAGCGCCGAATGCTCCATTTTCTGCACGCTTTTGAGCGCCGCCTCACCCAGGGCGGTCAATGCGTAGCCGTCCGACGTGCGCAGAAACAACGTCGCGCTCAGGGACTTCTCCAGCGCGGTGATACGCCGGCCCACCGTCGCCTGATCCACGCCCAGAACCCGCGCCGCTCCGCGCAATGTCGATTCTCGGCAAACCGCGAGAAACACCCGCGCGTCATCCCAATTCATAGCGCCTCCAGATGATGCACTTTTGCATCGACGCGCCGCTTAATCGCTGCGCGAACGCAGCAACGATAGCCGATATGCTGGACGCCATAAACCTTCCACGAGATCGCTAGCATGCGTACATCATCAACCTCCGACATCTGGCTGCCGATCTTTGCCGGACTTTGCGCCAGCCTCGTCAGCATCGGTCTGGCGCGCTTCGCCTATACGCCCTTGATTCCTGCGCTGATTCAAGCGCAGTGGTTTTCTGCCGGCGACGTCGTCTATCTCGGTGCGGCGAATCTGGTTGGCTATCTGATTGGCGCCCTGCTCGGCCGGCCGCTGGCCCAGCGCTGGGGGAACCGCAATGCCTTGCGCCTGATGATGCTGGCCGTTACGGCGGCGTTTTTCGCCTGTGCCTGGCCGTTGTCGGTGAGCTGGTTTTTCGGCTGGCGCTTGCTCTCGGGCGTTGCCGGCGGCGCAATCATGGTGCTGGTTGCCGCGACCGTGCTGCCCCATGTGCCGGCGTCACGCAAAGGTCTGGCCAGTGGTGCGATATTTCTCGGCATCGGCCTGGGTATTGCCGGTTCGGGAACCATCGTGCCACCGTTGCTGAGCCTGGGTCTGCAGGCGACCTGGCTGGGCCTGGGTGCTTTGGCGCTGCTACTGACCGCATTGAGCTGGTTCGGATGGCCTGCCGACAGCGCACACCCGATGGCGGCGAGCGCCGACTCGACCACTGAGCCGACACCGCCAGGGGTTTATCTGCTGTTTGGCCAATACGCGTTCATGGCCGCCGGTCTGGTGCCCGCCATGGTGTTCCTCGTCGATTACGTCGCCCGCGGGTTGGGTGCGGGTGCTCATGTCGGCGCCATGGTCTGGGCGATGTACGGTCTGGGCGCCATCGTCGGGCCGGTGAGTTACGGATCTCTCGCCGATCAGCTTGGCGCACGCATCGGTATCCGCGTGGTGCTGGTGGTGCAGGCGATTACCCTCGGTCTGTTGTCGATCGCCGATTCCTTTCTGGCGCTGGCGTTGCTCGCCGTGATCCTCGGATCGTTCCCGCCGGGAATCGTGCCCCTGGCCCTGGCCCGGGTGCACGAGCTGGTGCCGACCCACCACCGCCAGCAGATTGCCTGGAGCCGCGCCACGGTATCGTTCGCGACATTCCAGGCGCTCGCCGGGTTCGCCTATTCGGCGCTGTTCAATGCCACCGGCGGCCATCACGCATTGCTGTTCGTGATCGCCGGCGGCGCCATCGTCGTCGCCCTGCTGCTGGAGCAAGCCCTGCGCTGGCTGCCCTCGTCCATCGAAACGCGCTGCGGTGCGAACTGAACGGAATCATTGCGTGTTGCTTGCGCTCCCATCTACACGACCTTTATCAGAGGAATCGACATGTCCCTGCCCAATGAAATGACCCGTATCGAAATCACCCAACCCGGCGGTCCCGAAGTTCTGCAAGCCAGGCGCGTGACGCTGCCTGCCGCTGCTCAAGGGCAGGTGCTGATTCGCGTACACGCCGCCGGCATCAACCGTCCGGATGCCTTGCAGCGCGCCGGCCTCTACCCGATGAAGCCTGGCATGGACCCGATTCCAGGCCTGGAGGTGGCTGGCGAGGTGGTTGCGCTGGGTGCCGATGTCAGTGGTTTTGCCGTCGGTGACCGGGTTTGCGCACTGACCAATGGCGGCGGCTATGCCGAATATTGCGCAGTGCCGGCGGGCCAGACGTTAGCGATCCCCGATGGGATGGACTGGGTACAGGCGGCGGCCATTCCGGAAACCTTCTTTACCGTCTGGGCCAATCTGTTCGGCCTCGGCGGTGCCAGCCGTGGCCAGCGCGCGCTGATTCATGGCGGCACCAGCGGCATCGGCACGACCGCACTGATGCTCTGCCGCGAATTCGGCATTGAGGCCTTCGCCACTGCCGGCAGCCCTGACAAATGTGCAGCGATCAGCCAGCTCGGAGGGCAACCAATCAATTATCGCGAAGAAGATTTTGCCGCCGTGATCGCTGCAAAAACGGCGGATCAAGGTGTGCATGTGATTCTCGACATCATGGGTGGCTCGTACCTCAACGGCAACGTCAGCGCGCTGGCGATGGACGGACGCCTGGTGATGCTCGGGTTCCTCGGCGGCGCTCGGGCCAAGGACGTTGATTTGCTGGCGATCCTTGGCAAACGCGCCGTGGTCACCGGTTCGCTGCTGCGCGCCCGCACCGCAGCTGAAAAAGCCGCGATCGCCGACCAACTGCGCGAGCAGGTCTGGCCAGTGCTCGCCGCCGGGCGCTGCCTGCCGATCATCGACAAGGTTTACCCTCTCGTTGACGCGGCTCAAGCCCATGCACGCATGGAGGCCGGCGACCATATCGGCAAGATCGTGCTGCACGTGGCGTGATTGATTGCAGCATCTTGTAATCGTTGCGTGTGTACGGTGGTCGAAAATAATCACGCGCAGACCAAGGCATCTGGTAAAAAGCGTTCTTTGTCTGCGCCGTGGTGAAACGTTTAATGTTCCTGTCCTTCATGACTCATTTGAGACGTCGCCGCCTGGCGTTCGCCTTCATGGCCGCGCTGGTGATTGGCGTGCCGACGAGTTGTGCCGTACTGGAACATACCGAACGCAAGCTGCTGTTTCGCATTGAGCCCGGTACCGCCGGCTGGTATCGCGGCTTGCCCGGCAGCGTTCAGGAACTCGATCTGCAACCCAAGAGTTTCAAGGCCGGCCAGAACATTCATGCCTGGTGGTGGCCGGCAGAACGCGCGAACGCCCCGGCGATCCTCTATCTGCACGGCGTACGCTGGAACCTCACCGGGCAATTGTTCCGTATCGAACAACTGCGTGCAGCGGGCTATTCGGTACTGGCCATCGACTATCGCGGCTTCGGCCAGAGCAAAGGCGATCTGCCGTCGGAAAGCAGCGTCTACGAAGATGCTCGCGTGGCCTGGGAACGCTTCAAACTGCTACAGCCGGACCCGAACAAACGCCTGATTTACGGCCATTCCCTGGGCGGCGCGGTGGCGATTGATCTGGCGGCAGAGTTGGGGCAGAACGCCGTCCGCAGCCATACGCCTTTGCCGGTGCGCGGACTGGTCATCGAGTCGACCTTCACTTCCCTGGCCGATGTCGCCGCCGCCGTCGCCAACACCTCACTTCCCGTGCGCTGGCTGCTGTCGCAGAAATTCGATTCCATCGACAAGATCGCCGACATTCATATGCCATTGCTGGTGGTGCATGGCATGGCCGATACGTTTGTGCCTTCGCGCTTCAGCGAACAATTGTTCAACGCCGCGCAACACCCCAAACGCCTATTGCTGGTGCCGGGCGCCACGCACAACAACAGCATGGCGCTCGGCGGGCAGAATTACCGCAAGGCGCTTGACGCCCTGATGCAGAGCCAGCCGGTACCTCGCATCGCAGGGCCTGCGAGGCTGAAAAGCTCAAACGAGTCGTGACCGGGCATCGGCGTACTCGCACCCCGCTTCTGGTTCACGAAAAAGACTGAATGTGCCAACCCGCGTTAACGCTGGGCCAACTCATGGCGTACGCATTGCTCGTAATAGGTCTGCTTCACCGCTGCCGGTTTGAGTTTCGAGCTGCTGTTGTACGTCTGTTCAGTGATGCCCATCGCCGTCATGCGCATCCAGGGTTGCTGAAACTTGCGCACCTGCAACTGCTTGCGCGCACCGTACAGCGAGACTCCGGACAGCTTCGATCGCTGCGCACCGGCGGCGATATCCGAACCCCATGTGCAGGCAAATCGATGACTCTTGCTCAATTCTCTTGCCTGCACTCCCGAGGCAAGAATAGCCAGGGAAAGCGTCGCAACGGTGATGACAATCGTCCGCATATAGCCAACCTAACCTTCTGAAAAAAGGCGATTTTGCCGAGGAAGCGAAACGGCGGGGGCCAGCAGTTTGCCTCCTGTGGAAACCGGCCAAAGCGGTGCTAATCAACATGGGAGCGAGCCTGCTCGCGAAAACGCTGGGTCAGGCGACAGATTGTTGGATGTGTCGCCGCCTTCGCGAGCAGGCTCGCTCCCACAGGGTTTCGGGCATGGGGGCAGGATTTTCGGCGTGGCGCATAGCCAATGTGGGAGCGAGCCTGCTCGCGAAAGCGCTGGGTCGGGCGACAGGGTTGTTGGCTGTGCTGCCGCCTTCGCGAGCAGGCTCGCTCCCACAGGGTTATGCAGTGGGTTCAGTCCAGCGGCACCCTCAAAGCCTGTGCAATCGCGTAGCCATACGCCGGGTCGGCCTTGTAGAAATGCTGCAACTGACGGTCGACAACGTCGCTTGAAACGCCTGCCATCGCACCGGCAATATTGCTGACCAACAAAGCCTTCTGCTCGTCGCTCATCAGGCGGAACAACGCGCCGGCATGGCTGTAGTCATCGGTGTCTTCGCGGTGGTCGTAGCGATCAGCGGCACCGCTCAAAGCCAGCGCAGGCTCGGCGTAATGCGGCGCTTGTTTGGGTGCCTCGATGTAGCTGTTCGGCTCGTAATTCGGCGCTGCGCCGCCATTGCTGCCGAAGGCCATCGAACCGTCACGCTGGTACGTGTTTACCGGGCTGCGCGGAGCGTTGACCGGCAACTGCTGGTGATTGGTACCGACACGATAGCGGTGGGCATCGGCGTAGGCGAATACACGCCCTTGCAGCATCCGGTCCGGCGAAAGGCCCACGCCGGGCACCATGTTGCTTGGGCCGAACGCGGCTTGCTCGACTTCTGCAAAGTAGTTCAGCGGATTGCGATTGAGCTCAAGCTCACCCACTTCCATCAGCGGAAACTCTTTCTGCGACCAGGTCTTGGTGACGTCGAACGGGTTCTCGTAATGCGCCGCTGCCTGGGCTTCGGTCATGATCTGAATGCAAACGCGCCATTTCGGGAAATCGCCACGCTCGATCGCCTCGAACAGGTCACGCTGGGCGTAATCCGGATCGGTGCCCGCCAGACGTGCAGCGTCTGCCGGCGCGAGGTTCTTGATGCCCTGTTTGGTCTTGTAGTGCCATTTCACCCAGTGGCGCTCGCCTTGGGCATTGATCAGGCTGTAGGTGTGACTGCCAAAGCCATGCATGTGGCGGTAGCCATCCGGAATGCCGCGATCCGAGAACAGAATCGTGACCTGGTGCAGTGCTTCGGGCGAATGCGACCAGAAATCCCACATCATTTGCGCACTTTTCAGGTTGCTTTGCGGCAGGCGCTTTTGCGTGTGGATAAAATCAGGAAACTTCAGCGGATCACGGATGAAGAACACCGGGGTGTTGTTGCCAACGATGTCCCAGTTGCCTTCTTCGGTGTAGAACTTCAGCGCAAAGCCCCGCGGGTCACGCTCAGTGTCCGCCGAGCCGCGCTCGCCGCCGACGGTGGAAAAGCGCAGAAAGGTCGGCGTTTGCTTGCCTACCGCCTCGAACAACTTGGCGCTGGTGTAGGCCGTGATGTCACGGGTCACGGTGAACGTGCCATAAGCGCCCGAGCCCTTGGCGTGGACACGACGCTCGGGAATGTTTTCACGGTTGAAGTGGGCAAGCTTCTCGATCAGATGGAAGTCGTCGAGCAGCAGCGGACCACGTGGGCCGGCGGAGCGAGAATTCTGGTTATCAGCGACAGGTGCGCCACTGGCGGTGGTAAGCGTTCGGTTCTGGTTCATGTTCAATACTCTTCTATCGCTTGCGCAGTCAGCCGCGGCCTTCGACCGCCGACGCACCGTTGGAAATGATCACTTCAACCCGACGATTCAATTGGCGCGACTGTGCCGTCGTGTCATCTGCCACCGGATAACGCTTGCCGTAGCCCTCGGTCGCCATGCGATTCATGCCGACGCCCAAGCGTTCCAAGGCGAAAGCCACACTTTCGGCGCGGCGCTCGGAGAGTGTCTGGTTGAAAACATCGCTGCCCACGCTGTCGGTGAAGCCTTCGATGCGCACCTTGCGCTCGGGGTTGTTGAGCAGAAAATCCGCCAGGCGCTGAAGGTTGCGCTGGTTGCCTGGTTTAAGGCTGGCCTTGCCGGTGTCAAACAGCACATCGCCAAAGGTGATCACCTCGCCGCGCGACGTCTGTTTGGCGTTCATCGCTTGCAGGGCCTTGAGCTGCTGGGTACGGACGTCCAGGCGCACCTGGGTACGCTGCACATCAATCGTGCTCAGGCCCGCTTCGGCCTTGCGCCCGAGAATGGTCTGCTCGGCCAGGGCGATTTTCTGTCTGGCCAGATAAGCGAGCTGGTCGATCTCGGGTGCACGACGGTCCTGAATCGATTTCTGCTCGGCCTTGCCCAGGGCGGTCAAGGCATCCTGGGTTTCCAGCGCGGCCAGAGTGCTCGACTCGGGTTTGCTCTGGAGGTCCGAGAAGCGCTGGCGTGCCTCGACCAATTGCGGGTTTTCGGGAGTTGCCGCACAGCCGGTCAATACCAGGGCGAATACGCAAGCGGCAGGAAACAGAATACGCATGGAACAGTCCTCAGTTGGAAAGCGTGGTGGCGGGTGTCAGGCCAGCATTGGGAGCCTGGAGCATTTCCTGCTTGAGCACCTGGATGCCGGCCTGGGCAGCCTGCAATTCCTTCTGCAATTTCGCCGTGCGCGCCATGCGCTCGGCCAGCGCCGCATCCACTTCGATCTGCTCGGCCAGTCCTCTGGCCTGCCCGTAGTTCTTTTCGCCGAGCGCGCGTTCCATTTGCATGGTTTTGTCCTGCGCGGTCCGCATGGGCACCGGTGCGTACTGCGTTGCCCCTGCCGAAACCGCCCGGTTCAGGGCGTTTCTAGCCAGGGAAACCTGCTCGTCCGGTGCGGGTGCGCTGGCGCAGGCGCTCATCAATACAGTGCCTGCGAGCAGGGAGGACCAGCGCAGGGTTCGCCGACACAGGTGTTGGATACTCATCGAATTCTCCAGACTTCTGACCAGATATGTGCAAAAGAGGCAGTCATGAGTCCGTTGCAGGCATCGTCGGGGAAGACGACAGCGTGTTAGCCAAGACGGACACCGACCGCCGTGCTTGACGCGGTAAATGTCGTCTCAGTTTCAGCTTGAGCGGCACCTGAACACTATGAGACTTGTCTTGATTTTCAGGGCGCGGGGCCAACGTTCAGTCCGTTGGCACGCAGGTGATTCAGGCGTCTGTTTGAGGCTCTCGCTCGGCCTGCTCCAGCAGGGCAACCAGCTCTGCTTCGACTGTCAGGATGGCGCTTTCCAGCGCTACCCGCCGCGCCTGAATGTCCGTGTCCGGCAACCCCTGCGAGCAAGCGTCCTCCAGCGCGTCGCACTGTTCCACCACCGTCCGGGCATTGACCATTTTGGCGCCGCCCTTGATTCTATGGGCCATCTCTGCCAGCAACGACAGGTCAGCGCTGAGGGCCAGCGCACGCAGGCTGTGAAGATCATCCTGATTGCTTTGAATCAGATCCTTGAGCAATTGCACCATCAGTTGCGGGTCATCGCCCGTCAGGTAGCGCAGCCGTTCGAGCCCCAAGGCTGCATCCTCCCGCTCGGTAATGGCTGCCGGCAGCCTGTCGGCGTAGCCCAGCAGACGCTGGTTCAGCCCGGCCAGGCTGATCGGTTTGAACAGGCAATCGTCCATACCGGCCGCCTTGCAGCGCTCACGCTCTTCCGGCTGGGCGTTGGCGGTAAACCCGAAGATCAGGCAGGCCGGCAACTGACGTTGCTGTTCCTGTTGGCGGATGGCCTGGCTCAGCTCGTAGCCGCTCATCAGCGGCATGTTGCAGTCGGTGATCACGACATCGAATCGATTGGTTTGCCACAGGCGCAACCCGCTGGCGCCCTCCTCAGCCTCGCGAACCTTATGCCCGAGGAACGTCAGTTGCTTACTCAGCAACAACAGGTTTGCCGGGTAATCGTCCACCACCAGAACCCGCAGTGAACGTGACGCAGAAGCCGGCAACTCTTCATCGTTGCGGACCGGCCTGACGATGTCGTCCAGTCGCGTCAGGCTGAGCAGGACGGTGACCGTCGTGCCCTGCCCCTGAGTACTGTGCAGTTCGAGCTGTCCGCCCATCATTTCGCACAAGGTGCGGCTGATCACCAGCCCCAGTCCGGTGCCCTGGCGAGCGGACTGGCCGCTATCGGCCTGAGCAAACGGCTTGAACAACCGCGGCAGGTCCTCGGCGCAGATGCCGATCCCGGTGTCCTCGACCCGCAAGCGGATTTTCAACTCGCGGGGCGTGTCGGACGGCTCACCCTGCAGGCTGATCAGCACGTGCCCTTGCTCGGTGAACTTGATGGCGTTGCTCACCAGGTTCGACAGGACCTGTTTGAACCGCAGAGGATCGATCAGCACATCGCCGGTAATGCCAGGATCGATCTGCATCTTGATCCGCACGCTTTTTTGCCTGGCGACGCCATCGAATACACGGACGACGGATTCGACCAGCTCGCGCACATCGGCGCGCTCCGGACTCAGGCTCATTTTTCCAGCCTCGATACGGGCGATATCGAGAATGTCGCCAATCAGGTCGAGCATGCTGTTGGCCGAGCTGAACGCCACCTCCAGGGCGAAACGATCGAGTTGCCCCTGATCGGCCTTTTCCAGGGCCATTTCCAGCATGCCGATCACCGCGTTCATCGGTGTGCGGATTTCGTGGCTCATGGTTGCCAGGAAGGTCGTCTTGGCCTTGCTCGCCGCTTCTGCCTGCTCCTTGGCATTACGCAATTGCTCAAGCAAGTGCTTGCGCTCGCTGATGTCGATCCAGCCACCGATGATACCTTTGACGTCCTGCCTGGCGTCGCGATAAGGCAGGATCCAGTGGTGCAGGCTGTGCAATTGGCCGCTGGCGCCGATGTGCAACTGGCTGTCCTGAATCAGGGCTTCGCCGGTCGTCATGACCCTCAGGCACTGGAACTGGTAGGTGGCGATTTCTTGCGGATCAGGCAGCAGACTCGCCGTGACCGGCTGGCCCAGTACCGCCTCGCGGCTGACGCCAAACGCCTCCAGGTAGCTGTTATTGCAGATCAGCAGTGCGCCCTGGCGATCTCTGACATAAATCGGATGGGGCGTGCCATCGATCAGCGTATGCATGAATGCCAACTGGTCTTCCAGCGCCTGCTCGGTACGCAGGCGCCGACGAATTTCCCGACGCTGGTAAGTGATCCAGAACACAAAGGCCAGTGACAGCACCGCGGCGCCAATCAGCGTCTGGATGATCAGCGCCCGGTAGTTCTGCCAGTAGCCGTCGCTGATGACCGCGTTGGTACGCCAGCGGTTGGCCAGGCTCATCATTTCATCCGGCGGAATACTCAGCAGCGCTTTGTCCAGGATCGAGCGCAACTCCAACGCCCCGCGGTCGGTGGCAAATGCCGTGGTGGCGGGTATCTCGCCGACGGTTGAGACCGTCCGCAACTGGTCTCGGAAAAAACGGCTGGTGAAATAATTCGCGCTGATCAGCGAATTGACCGCCGCATCAGCGCGTCCCTGGGCCACCAATTCCATGGCATTGAGCGCATTGTCGGCCCTGACCAAAGTGATCGCCGGAACGTGCGCCTTGAAATATTCAGACAGCGGCGTCTCGTCGATCAACGCCAGACGCTTGCCCGACAGTTCTTCGAGGGCGTTGGGGCTTCCCGCACGCAAACTGCTGACCAGCACAAACGAGCTGGACAGGTAGGGCCGGGTGAAGGCCAGCACCCGCTCGCGGGAATCGCTGCGGCTCAACGCACCGATCATGTCGGCGCGCCCCTGTCGTATGTCCTCGACCATCTCTTGCACCGAGTCGACGGCTTGCGTTTCGAACTTCAACCCCGTGAGCAAGCTGACTTGCTTCAGCACGTCGGCGGTGACCCCGCGAAAGCGCTTTTGCGAATCGAAAAAAGTCAGTGGCGCGTAGCTTTCATTGATCACCACCCGCACCACCGGATGCTCTGCGATCCAGCGTTGTTCGGCGGGCGTCAACTGCAGTCGGGTCTGCCGGAACAGTTCATTGACGCCACCGCCACTCCAACGCTGAAGAATGCTCAACCGTTCGCTCTCCGGAATACTCTCTATGCCGGAATCGATCACGCGCTGTAGCGTCTGATTGTCCTTGAGCATGGCGAGAGAAAAATGCTGCAACGCCATCCCGGAGAAGCGTGAGAGCTGAAGGGTATTAAGGAAGTTCTTCCCGACCAGATAGTCCGCACTGATGATGTCCCCCAAGAAGGCGTCCGCTTGACCGAATGCCACCGCAGCAATGGCACTCTGGATCGACGAGTAAAGGCAAATATCGGCCTGGGGATACAAGGCTCGGACGTCCTCTAGCGGCAGGTACTCGGCGTGCATTGCCAGGCGCTTGCCAGACAATGCCTCTTGCTCGGGGCCTGCCTCATTGATTCGCGTCACGATCACCGGCTGATCGTCCGTGTAGGGCACGCTCATGCTGATTCCGGCGATGGCTGCTTCATAGCGGCCGGAACTGCCCAGCAAATCTATCTGCCCCTCAAGCAGTGCCTGGATCGCCGCTTGCCGATTGGCATATTGATAAACCTCGACGTCGACGCCCAGCGCCTTGGCGAGGATGCCCATGTAGTCGGCCGTGATGCCCTCGTACTCGCCCCCGCTGCTGGTGATGTCGAAAGGCAAAAAGTCCGGGGCAGAAGTGCCTAACCTGAGCACCTTCGTGTCTCGCAGCCACTGCTGGTCTTCGCTGCGCAATGGCAGCGTCTGGTTGCCCAGACCGGCAAGACTGGAACGGCCAAGTAGCTTCAGCCGCTGTGGCTCAGGTTCTGCGGCCCAGACGGCCTGAAACAGAAACTGCGAACAGAACAACAGCAGACACACACACCAGCGACTCGACATAGGACCCCGCGGCAAAGACTGTGGTTGGACCATTCTTGAGGTCACTTGGGCGGAAAATACCAGGACAGGCCGTCCCGGCAGCATCATTCAGGGCGTCGTGATGAGCGCGTTGCGCTTGGCGAGATCGGCCAGTTCAACCACGCTGCGAACTCTCAGCTTGGCGAGGATATTGGTTTTATGGGTGCTGATGGTCTTGCTGCTGAGCATCATGGTTTCGCCGATAGTCTTGTTACTCAGCCCTTGAGCCAACTGCTGCAACACCGCCAGTTCCCGATCGGTAAGGCTGGCGACCCGGTCCGCTTCGGAGGCCTCGATGTCCGATTTGCGCACCGAATCGGCGCTGACGCTGGGAAAGTAGTTATAGCCCCTCATGACTGCCCGCACCGCGCTCAACAGATCATCAAGCTCCTCGGATTTGTACACGTAACCGGCAGCACCGGCGTGCATGCAGCGCTGGGAATAGAGATCCGGTTTCTGCGAGGTCAGCATGACGATTTTCAGGGAAGGCAGGTCGTTTCGCAGGCGCGTGATGACTTTGACCCCGTCCAGCCGCGGCATGCCGATGTCGAGAATCAGCAGATCGGGCTTCAGTTCCAGGGCCATTTGTATGGCATCCGCACCGTTTCCGGCCTCTGCGATCACCTTATGGCCGTCTCTGGTGAGCAAGGTCTTTACCGCCCAACGGACGATGGGATGATCATCGGCAATTAATACCCGATACATAAACGCTCCTGCTCCTGCTTCTTGTTGATCCTGAGCAGCGTCCAAAAACCGCAGCCTCGAACGCGATTATAGAGCGAGGCTGCGCCCCCATCGCCCAGGCCGAAAGGGATGTTTGCCGGGACGCCGCGAACGCATCATAGCTGACTGCGCCAACGGCGGCGGCCCCGTTCTTTTCAATGAGCCCTGCCTTGCCCTGCGATCCGTTGCGCCGCCGTCATGGCTGCGAACCGCGCAGCCAGCCGGCCAGCACACCCGCTCCGGCGTATTGACGGAAGATCGCCTGGTAGCCATCGAAGCGATTGGTGATTTCGCTCACCTGATTACCGTAGTGATCGTTCTCGGCGATCAATACATCCAGCAAGGTGCGCTTGCCCAAGTGATACCACTGCTCATAGAACGCCAGGCGAATCCGTTCCGACTCGACGGTGAGGTCACGATAGAGTTCGGCACGCTCAAGCAATGTGCGCGCGTCGTGGTCGGCGGTACGCACGCGGTATTCCAGGTCCAGACGTTGTTGTTCGGTCTCCTGCCGACTGGCCTCGGCGCGTTGCAACGCCGCGCGCTCCGACGCCCGTGCCGAACCGCCACGGAAAGCGCCCCAAGTGACCGCCAGCGAGGTCTGCCATGGTTGTTCCCGCCCCAGCGCGTCATCGGCGGTGGTTTTGCTGATCACCCAGTTCAGCTGTGGCAGCGAAGAGGAACGTACCACCTGTGCCTGCAGTTCCGCCGACTCGGTGCGTGCCTTGGCCTGATGGATCGTGGGGTGATCCTCGGTCCGCGCCAGCAGGTTATCGAGGTTGGCCAGGCGGATATTCCATTCTCTGGTTCGCGGAATCAGCAGCGGCCGTTCTCCCACCAGTTTGCGCAGGTTGATTTCCGCATCCCGTGCGCGGGTCTGGGCCGTATCGCGTGCCGCCTGGGCCTGGAGCAAACGCGCCTTGGCCTGGGTCAATTCACTGGCCCGGCCTTTGTCCACCGCGACAATGCCGGCGAGCATCCTGACCAGCTCGTCCATGCGATCGACGAACTGCTGGCTGATATCAATGATGATGCGCTGCTTACCCAACTCGACCATCGTGGTGGTGACGTCATACGCCGACGCTTCCAGTTCCGCTTCAATACCCGAACTCGCGGCCTTGGACAGGTGCCGGCGGCTCTCGATGGTTTTACTGATCCGGCCCCAGTCATAGATCGGCGTGGTCACATTCATGTTGATGCCGCTGCTGCTCGGCGACTCACCGTCAGCACCGGAACCGAACCTGGCCGCCTTCGACTGGGTTCCCAGATCGACTTGGGGCCAACGCTGCCCCTTGGCTTCGTCGACGTCGGCTTCGGCTGCCTCATGCTCCGCCAGCGCCCGTTGCACCTGGGGGCTGCGTTCGGCAGCGGCTTGTACCGCGCGGTAGAACATGTCGCGCAGTTCTTTTTCCGAGGGACCGGCGGCGGCCGCTGTCCTCGCGGCCAGACGCGGTGGCAACGCCGCAGTGGCCAGGGCTGACACACCCGGCACCGCGTCCGTTGCGGTGCTGGCTCCGGTCGCGGTAAACGTCAGCGTGTCGGCATGCACCGGCATCGACCAGGCCTGAGCGAGCAGCCACACGACCACCAGCCACAGCGTGGGCAGACGAAAAAAACGCGCAAAAGGTCCTGCTGCGGCGCGGCGTGAGCGCGCGCAGTACGGTTGAATCTGAGTCATGGTTATCGCTCCCGGAAGGCTTCGCGTGCCTTGAGCACGGGCTTGAGCAAGTAATCGAGAATGGTTTTTTCGCCGGTGCGGATTTCCACCGAGGCGACCATCCCGGGGATGATCGGCAAGGCTTTGCCGCCGGCATTCAGTTCGCTGCTGTCGGTCAGTACCAGCACCCGGTAATAGGTATCGTCGGGACGCCCGGCGGCGGCCTTTTGATCATCCTTCAGGGTGTCGGGACTGATGTGCTCGACTGTGCCTTTCAAGCCGCCATAAATGGCGTAGTCATAGGCTGTGATCTTCACCGTTGCCGGCAGACCGGGGTGCAGAAACGCAACATCCGAAGGCCTGATCTTGCCTTCCACCAGCAGTTGTTCTTCCAGCGGCACGATTTCCAGAATGTGCTCGCCGGGCTGGATCACCCCGCCGATGGTATTGACCCGCACATTCTTCACCGTGCCGCGTACCGGTGCGGTGATGGTGGTGCGTTCGACGATGTCCGCCCGCCCGACCAGGTTCTCGCTGGTCTGCGACAGCTCAAGCTCAAGCTTGGCCAACTCGGAGTTGGCATCGGCCTGGAATTTGTTGGTGCGCTCGACCATCTGCGACTTGATCTCGTTGGCCTGGCGCTGAATGCGCAGCAGCTCCACTTCGGACATCAAGCCTTTGGCGGCCAACGGCTGGGCCAGGCGCACTTCGCGACTGGACAAGGCATAGCTGCGCTGCAACGCGTTGATGCTTTCATCCAGCGCCCGTTTACGGGCGTTGTAGGCGCGGGTTTCCTGGGCGACGACGGTCGGGTCCTGCCTGACCATTTCGTCGAATTCGAGCGGTTGCTGGTACGCCTCGGAGCGCAGCCGTGCAATCGAAGCCTTGAGGCCGATCACCTTCGACAGTGCCTCGCGGTAGCTGGACTGCGCACGGGTCGGGTCGATCTTGAGCAAGACCTCGCCTTTCTCGACGATGGCACCTTCGCGCACGTTCATTTCGGCGAGAATGCCGCCCTCCAGGCTCTGAATCACTTGCTCGCGGCTCAGGGAAATAATCTTCGCCTCGCCCTGGGTGATTTCTTCCACCCGGGCGAAGGACGCCCAGACCAGGCCACCGACCAACACCGCGGCAATCAAATACAGCACCAGTTTGGAACCCGGCGTCGTCTGGGTCAGCAACGACTCTTGCACATCATTCATGAAGGCGGCATCGCCCGGCTTGAGGTCCGGAGCGCCTTTACCGCGCAGCAATTGACCGATCATTGTGCTGCCTCCCCTTGTACGGCAACCGGGCGCGGCGGCCCCACTCGAACCTTCTGTGTCCGTGCCGTCGGCTGGGCCGGCGCGGCGCTGTTGGCCGATTTGCCCGCGAGGCTGGCGAGAATCTTGTCCTTCGGTCCATCGGCGACCACCTTGCCGTCATCCACCACGACGATGCGCTCGACCAGGGCCAGCAACGACGGACGATGCGTCACCACCACCACGGCCTGGCCCTCAGTGGCGTGCTTGAGGTGTTCGAGAAATTGCGCTTCGCTTTGCGTGTCCATGGCACTGGTCGGCTCATCGAGCAGCAGCAGTTTTGGCCGTGCCAGCAGGCTGCGCGCCAGCGACACCAGTTGCCGCTGTCCGCCGGACAGGCCCTCACCCATCTCGCCGATCGGCAGGTTGATGCCTTGGGGGTGACGGGCCGCCACCCGGTCCAGGCCGGTCAGGCGCAAGACGCGCAAAAACTCTTCGGCGGTCGATTCGGGGCGGCCGATCATCACGTTCTCGCGCAGCGAACCGTAAAACAGGCGCGCATCCTGACCGACGTATCCCACGGCTTTGCGCCAGTCGGCCGGGTCGATTTGATTGACGTCCAAACCATCGGTGAACATTTGCCCCTCGACCGGCGAATACAGACGCGCCATCACCCGCAACAGGGTCGACTTGCCACTGCCGATACGGCCGAGAATCGCCACACGCTCACCGGCCTGGATCGACAGGTTGATGCCTTGCAGCACTGGCGGGTTGGGTTGCATCGGCGGTGCCGGATAGGCGAAGGCCACATTCTTGAGCGCGATCTGCCCCGACAGTGTTGGCTTGGCGAGATATTCGCGATCCGAATCGCGATCCACCGGCATGGCCATAAGCTTGTTGAGCGACTGCAAGGCCGCCTTGGCCTGCTGGAAACGCACCGCCAGGCCGATCACCTGACCCAATGGCGCGGTAGCACGCCCGGCGAGCATGACCGTGGCGATCAGCGCGCCCATGGTCAGGTCCCCGGCATCGATCAGGTACACGCCGATGATGATCAACGCCACGGTCTGCAATTGCTGCAGGAACGCCACCACACCGGTCGCCAGGCTGGAGAGCTGGCGCGACTTCAACGACGTTGCCGCCGACAGCGCACTGAAGGTTTCCCAGCGCCGCTGCATGTACGCTTCGCCGCCGACGGCCTTGAGCGTTTCCAGGCCCTCAACCGACTCGACGAGAACACCCTGCTTGAGCGACGACTCGCGCAGGTTTTCTTTCATGGTGCGCGCCAACGGCCATTGAATGATTACGCTGACCAACAGGATCAGCGGAATCAACAGCAACGGCACCCAACCCAGCGGCCCGCCGATGGCAAAGATCACGCCGACGAACATCAGCACGAACGGCAAATCGGAGATCGCTGCCAGAGTGGCCGACGTCGCGAAGTCGCGCACCGATTCGAACTCGCGCAACTGGTTGGCGAACGAGCCCGACGACGCCGGTTTGTGTTCCATCTGGATCGACAGCGCCTGGCGGAACAACATCGTGCCCAGCACCAGATCGGCTTTCTTACCCGCGACATCGAGCAAATGTGCGCGCACATACCGCGCCACCGCCTCGAACACCATGGCCACGGCGACGCCGATGCCCAGCGACCACAGGGTGACGAACGCCTGATTGGGGACCACGCGGTCGTAAACGTTCATGGTGAAAAAGATGCTGGACAGCGCCAACACGTTGATCAGCACCGCGCCGATGGCCGCACTGCGGTAGTAACGGCGATAGCGCCACAAGGTGCTGAGCAACCAGTGCCCGGCGGCCTGCGGGGCCTGCTCGCCAGCGCGGGTGTCGACCTTGGCGCGCGGCTTCACCAGCACGGCGAAACCGCTGTACATCTGGTCCATCTCCAGCTGGCTGACCTCGACCGCTTCACCGCTGATTTCTGGCAGTACCACTTGATAGAGGAAGCTGCGCTTGTCGTCGGCCTGCGGGTCACGGCGACGACCGAGCAGGATGCAGCCACCCTGCTCATGGCGCAGCAACACCATCGGCATCAGTTGGCTGGGCAGCGACTGGGCGTTGCGCTCGATCAATCCGGCAGACAGACCGGCATTGGACAGCGCCGCCAACGCCAGCGACGGCGACAGCAGGCCACCCTTGGGCAGACCAGCCGTTAATGCCTCCGGGCTTTTGCCAAAGCCATAGTGATCGCAGATCCACGACACGCTTTGCAGCAGCGTGTCCTGGATACGGGTTGGCGGCGCAGGCACAGCCTGATCCGCCATGCTTGAATGAACAGGCATGTCAGTAGCCATCAAAAGAGTCCTGGGTCGAGGTCGAGCGAATCGACAGACTTGAGGGTTTCAAGGCGCCCCATTCAGCGATGTGAACGTCCAGCCGATGCGGCGGGTGGCCTTGAAGCGATTAAGACAATTCTGACTCCCGGACCCTGTTGGCAAAACAAGACTTGTCCCAAAAACCGGCGGCCACGCATTGCACGGACCGGCGGCTTGACCCGCTTGCCAACATCCCCGTTGCCTGACACACCGCCATCGCGAGCAGGCTCACTCCTACACTGGGTTCTGCGCCGAACCACCAACCTCAATCCAGCCAAAACTCCCCTGTGGGAGCGGGCTTGCTCGCGAAGAGGCCAGCACAATCAACATCCCCGCAGCCTGATCAATCGCCAGTCGGCTCACTGATAGGCATCCCTTCCTATGCCTCAACATTATTGATAAACACAAAAAAACCGCCGCCTCCAAAAATCAGAGGCGGCGGTTTGGTTTGACGCGGTCGGTCCGAATCAGCCTTGCGCAGAACCTTCGACGCGCACCACTACGCGGCGATTCGGGGCGTTGCAGCGCACTTGCTCGCTTTTGCTACCCCGGCACACGTCGATCACCGGTTCCTGGCTGCCGGCGCTGCTGGCACTGACCGCGGAGGCCGGCAGGCCGCCGTCGAGCAGGATCCGGCGTACGGTTTGCGCGCGCTTGAGGCCCAGCACCTGATTGCTCGCTTCGCTGCCGAGCGAATCGGTGTGACCGATCACCTGGATGCGCCTGGACGCAGCGGCGTCGCCACGCAACTGGCTGGCCAGTTCACGGATGGTCGCTCGTCCCTGGGCGGTGATGTCCTGATAACCCGACTTGCCGAAGGCGAACAGCACGTCACCGGACAAGGTATGGTCCTGCTGCGCGACGCCCTGCTGATAGCGGCAGGCTTCGATCGTCGATGCCCGCGACAAGGCGTGGGCTTGCACGCGGCTCGCCGCCAGCTCGCGCTCGGCGTCGGCCCGCGCAACGACTTGCGGCGCGCCGGTGCTGGTGCTGTTGACGCGCAGGAAGTAGGTTTTGCCGCCCTGAAACTCAGCCCGATAGGTGTCGCTGTTCTTGCCTTTGTACAGCGGCGCGTCGTTCAGGTAGGCACCCAGAGTATGGTCGCCCGGCTTGACGCAGAACGCGGTGTAGCCACCGGGCAGCAAGCCGGTGTGGAAGCGGCGGTCTACATAAACGTGGGCCGCGCCCTTGTCGGCCTGCCCGGCTTCGGCCGCGCGGTAGTACACCACCTGAACCTGATCGTTGGCGACCGGAGCCACCGGCTGATAGGCCGCGCCAAAGGTCTTGGTTTCCGGCGCGGCCTGTGCCAGCAGTGGCAGACCGGCGAACAGCAGTGCGCCGCACAGGACAAAAGGGGTCGCGTGGTTTCGTTTGAACATGGTCGTGACTCCACCACGGGTGCCGTTCAAGCGGCACCCGGGTATTGAATGTATGGGAAAGTTGGCGAATAAACGGGTAACCCGCAGGGACAGAGCAAACGCCCCGCCCCGCTAGCCTTACACCAGGTTGGTGGTGACCCCGTCCTGGACCAGTAACTGAGCGTCCAGACTCGAATGCTGGAACACGTTGTAGGTAATACCTTCTACCGTGACCGCACCTTGCGCCGCCCAGTCGCCCGGATCGGTCCCGTCGGCGAGCAGGTCGTCGAGGTTGACCTCATCGCCGGCGTTGCCCTTGACCATCATCTGGACAGTTTCATCGCTGGTGAACAGTGAGGTTTCACCTTGTTCCAGTACGTCACCGAGGGACAGATTCAGGGTGTTGTTGCCGGTGCCGGTGATGTCGATGATTTCGATGGACTCCAGTTTTCCGATAATACCTAGATCAAGCGTCTGTGTTGTGCCTGTCAAACTCAGAGTATCGACCCCAAGACCACCGTTAATAGCGCCGCTGCCCGCCAATAGGCCGACGTCAGCTAACGAGAAAACATTGTCAGCTTCGCCACCGTAATACTGAACATCGCCTTGAGTAATCGTTTGGTTAATCTCTGCGACAGTTTCCCCAGTAGCCGAGTACCCCTCGACCCCCATCTGAATATCATCTATCCAGAATGCACCTATTGTTCGGCCGGTAGCCTCCAAAGTTACAGATGAAAAAGTTAGTCCGTATGGTAATTCAGCTGTAATGACGTAAGGGGTGCCACCAGGAGAATCATCAATAAAACTCTCCTCATAAACTTTTGTGTTGTTCTGATCATAGAATACGGCGGTAACCTGCTCACCGAAATTTAAGTCACCTATCGTCATAGACATGTAACTAAAGTCATGACTTTTCATATCAAGTTGGATTTTCGAACCTGCGCTAATGGTCATAGCCATGCTGGGCGAAGGTGTCGTCCATCCCCGTCCGTCGCCAAAGCCCGTTGTACCCCAACCCAGATCAGGGCCGACAGCGATAGCTCGAAAGTCGAAATTGGAGAGCGCAATCACATCGCCTGCCGCCATGGTCGTTGGTGACTGCGAATTGAAATCTTCAACAATTATATTTGAGTCGGTTTTCTCATAAATTACATAAGAAGAGACATTGCCAGCCGTATCAACGATAGCAGCCGCGATAACATTTGAATTTCCCTTATCTGCAGAAGACCACGATACCGATACAGCCCCCGCGTCAATATCATCCTGACTTAGTGACTGCTCGACAATGAAACCGTCGATTATCAAATGGATCTTGCTGCCTACAGTCAGACCACTACCATTGAACTCAATTTCAACATTCGTACCATCCCACTTCACCGTATCGGGCACAGCGACAGAGGTGTTCACGGTAACGGTCTGACTGGAAGCATTTGCATTACACGCTAAATCGGTAACGCGCGTTTGAATTTCCCAGCTACTGCTGTGGCTATTCTGGTCAATAAAGCTCCAGCCCCCAGCACCATCAACCAAAGCATCCAGCCAAGTGACACCACCATCCGTGGACACCTGCACTTTTTCGCCAGCCGCCAACGCAGCACTCAACGTGCCCTGAATCAAACGCCCCGCCGAACCGTCATTGGTAACGAAGTCACTGCTGTCAGCACCGCTGTCCTTGCCCATGCTGGTAACCACGGCCTGTGCCAAAGGCGCCGTGAGGTCTATAACAAAATCCAGCGCACCGCTCGGATCACTCTCGTTGCCCGCCTTGTCGCGGATTACGATATCGACGCTGTACGCATCTTCGGGAAGGTCGTGTTCTGGTGTCCAGGACCAGGTACCGTCGCTTTTTACGGGCGTAGTACCAATAATGGCGCCCTTGTTGCGGATGACCACGGTGTCGCCAAACTCCAGGCCGACGCCCTTGAACTCCGGTCGGGCGTCATTGGTTTCATCGCCCGGTTTGATTTTGTCAATAATCGGATCCTGGTCATCCCACGCACCTTCAAACGCCTTACCCTCCCCGATGCTGCCGTCACCCGGCATTACCGGCGCCTGGGTATCAACGATGATCAAGTGCGGATCGGAAGGATCACCTTCGTTGCCGGTAGGGTCTTTGATCACGACCACCACTTCATGGTTGCCGTCGTCCAGCGCAGGGACCGGAATGAATGACCAATTGCCGTCGCCATCGGCGGTGGCTTCGCCGATCACTTCGCCGTTGTCCCTGATGATCACGGTATCGCCCGGTTCCAGGCCGCCGCCATTGAAGATCGGCTGCTTGTCCGAAGTGGCGCCGCCGTTGCCGATAGGATCACCGGACTGGTCAACGACTTCGCCGATCACGCCTTTGCCCGGTATTACAGTATCGATAATGATGGTGTACGGATCGGACGGCAGGCCGGCATTGCCAGCGGCATCGACCGCGACAGTGGTAAGCACGTGCTGGCCATCGCCCCACGCGGTTTCCGGCGTATAGCTCCAGGTGCCGTCGGCATTGACAATGGTTGACCCGGTTTTCACACCATTGGCGTAGACGTCGATACGCGCGCCGGCTTCGCCGGTGCCGGTCAGCGTCGGACGGTTGTCGTCGGTGTAGCCGCCATTCGCAACAGGGCCGGTGTCGTTGCCTTCATTGTCAATCACAGCAGAAATTGTCGATTTGCCGGGTGCGGTCACATCGACGATCAGCTCAAAGCCTTCGGACGGGATGCCCTCGTTGCCGGCAGGGTCTTTTTCAACGACGACGAGGTTGTGCGCACCTTCAGGCAGCGGCGTGGTGGGGGTGAATTCCCAGCTGCCGTCTTCGCCAACCACTACTTCGCCAATGACGACACCGTTGTCCCTGATGACAACCGTGTTGCCCGGGGTGCCGGTGCCGGTGAAGGTCGGGGTGCGGTCGTCGGTGGCGCCACCGTGGCCGATCAGTCCCTGCTCGTCACCGACGTTGTCATAAACACCGGCGATGGGCGCGGTTGGCGGGACGCCCGGGGCGTGATCATTACCGCCGTCGCTTTTGTTACTGACGGCATACGCCACGCCACCCAGCGCCAACGCCCCGAGACCGAGCATGGCCGGCATGAAGCCCATGCCGGCCATGCCCATCAGACCAGCGCCAGCGCCCGCGACCAGACCAGTGCCAAAGCCCGGCAACTGATCCGAAGCCAGCACCTGGGCCGAAGAGTCGCCATCCATCAGGAACGCGGCTTCGTGTTCGGCGTCAGCGTCGGAAGCAACGTACTCGTGGTACTCGCCGTCTTCGGCCATGCCGACCAATTGGCTGTCGCTGCCGTAGAAGTCTTCGATGATCAGTTGCGGCTGATCCAGCTCGGCGCCTTCAAGGCTGACGTGCAGGTCTTTGCCGACCCGCTTGACGGTGATGTTCTGTGGCGCGACACCTTTCTCGCCTTCGGCGAGGATATAGCTGCCGCCGCGCACGGCTTTGATTCGTACCGGTTCACCCGCCGCGGCGCTGCGAAGCTCTTGCGTCTGGGTAATCGTCTTGCCGTCTACTACGGCGATATTCACTGCACTTGGGTTCACGTGCTCTGCCTTCAATTAGTCAGGTTGCTCATCACACCGGGAGTGCCCGGCACGCCTTCAATCAACCAAGGCATTCCGCTTTTTTGGGGGGCCTTAGAGGTATAAGAATTCTCTTGAAGGAGGCGGTCCGCCGATATGAGACCTGTCCCAAAAGCTCAACCATTCGGGATTTGCGAGGCAGCCAGCCGCCGCGAACGGGCGGCTGATTAATCAACTGCGGTGGTCGGCCTGCTCCGGACCGTGGCTGTTGCGCAGAGCACTTTCCAGGCGCTGGACCGCGCCAACCGAGAGCGCCGACAGTCCGGGCGCGGACGCTTCCTGCTCGATGGCTCTGGCGAAGCCGGCAATGTCCGGCCTGCCAAGGCTCAGCGCGGCACCGACGATACGGTGCGCTGTGCGTGCAACCTGACGCCAATCCGCTGCACTGACGGCTTGCCGCAACTTCGCCAGGTCGGCTTCGCTGGTCAGCAGAAATTCTTCGTGGAGGTTGGTCGCGGTGGCGGGCTCGTCCATGACAGCGGGGGTCAGGGATTGCCCGGTGTCGCACCACATTTCGATGGTCGCCCGCAGTTCGTTGAGGCGCAGGGGCTTGGATAGAACCCCATCGATACCCGCCGACAGGCTGGCGTCCAGATGTTCCGGCCCGACCATGGCCGAGATGGCAATGATCGGCACATGCCGGGCGCTGCCGAGTTCATTCTGGCGAATCCTCGACGCCACGGTATAACCGTCGATGTCCGGCAGATTGCAATCGAGCAAGACGATATCGAATGCCGTTTCAGCGATGCTGTCGAGCGCCGCTTGCCCTGTTTCCACCAGCACCGCGGCATAGCCCAAGGCGTGCAACTGGCGCTCGATGACGAAGCGGTTCTGGGGATGGTCTTCCACCACCAGCACCGTCAAGGATGCGGGCTGGTAATCCTCGGGATGCTGCTCGGCAGTCGCTTGCCGAGCGCTGTCGTCGAGGCTTTCCAACGGCGCGGCACTCGCGGCCTGCCGAGTAAGGGCTACCGGAATCCGCACCTCGACCACGGTGCCCTTCCCCGGCTGGCTATGCAGTTGGATATCGCCTTGCATCAGCTCCACCAGGTCCTTGCAGATTCTCAGCCCCAGCCCCGTCCCGCCGAACTGGCGTGTGGTCGATTGATCGGCCTGGGCAAACGCTCGAAACAGACGACTCTGCGCACGCTTGGCAATGCCGATGCCGCTGTCCTCAACCTTGATCGACAACACGCCCAGCGCCGAATCCTCCTGAGCCGTCGACAGGTCGACGCTCACCTCGACCCGCCCCGCCGCAGTGAACTTGACGGCGTTGGAGATCAGGTTGTTCAGCACCTGGCGCACGCGCTGGGCATCGATGACCGGCCAGACGCCCTCCTCCAATCGCAACTTGAGCATCAGCGGCAGGCCTTTTTCCTGGGCGCGGATTTCGGCAATGCTGACGGCCTCCCGCGCCAGCCCGGCAATGTCGCTGGCCTTGCAATCGAGCGTGACTTTTTTGGCCTCCATCTTGGAAAAATCGAGGACATCATCGAGCAGTTCGAGCAAGCCATTGGCCCCGGATGCCGCCACTTTGGCCAGTCGCGCTTCTTCGGGCGCGAGCTTCGCGCGTTCGAGCAATTCGATGGAGGACAGGATGGCGCTCATGGGCGTGCGGATTTCGTGGCTCATCACCGCCAGGAACATGGCTTTGTCACGCTCACTGCGCTCCGCCCGCCGACGGGCCTTGAGCGCCCGATAGACCAGCACCGCAAACAGTGCGAACAAACACGCCGCCGCCAGTGCCTGCCAGCGGTAGTAATGCAGCACGATCGGCCAGGACGGCAGACCATAATCGGTGGGCACCACCCAGCGCTCGATCATCTGGTCGGTTTCCAGCGCGGTCAGAGAACCGATCGATTTGTTGATGATGGAGAGCAGCAACGGCTGGTCTCTGGAGACGCCCATGCTGACCACGGCCGGCATGTCGACAATCGTCCCGGCGATGTGCAGCGCGCCGAGATAACGCCGCTGCATGATAGGCAGCAAGGCGGTATCGACATCGATTGCCGCCTCCGCCTCGCCGGTCGCCACCAGATCAAGGGCCTCGGAAGGTGTGACGACAGTCAGCAGTTGGATGCCCGGGTAATGCTCGCGAAGGCTGCGCTCGTATCCGCCACCGCCCTTGATCGCCACTTTTTTTCCGGATAACTGCCGTGGGTCGTACACCGTGGGGGAATTCGCCCGGGTCACGATAAGCGTCGAACCGGCAAAATAGGGTTGGCTGTAGGCAATTCTGTCGCGCAGTGCCGGCGTGGAAAACGCCTCGGAAACCGCTGGCAGCAGCTCGACCTGGCCTTTATTCAAGGCCTCCCGGGCCTCGCTCCAACTCGCCCCCGGCACCCAGCGGAACTGCAGGCCCGAGACCCGCGAAATAGCCTTCAGGTATTCGGCGCTCAGCCCTTTGTAGACGCCGTTTTCGACATATTCCAAGGGACGCCAATCGGCACCGACCGCAACGTTGATGACCGGATGCGAAGCGATCCACTCCTGCTCCTGCTCGGTGAACCCCGGGTCTTGCGCGGCGCACAACGGTAGGTAACCGATGCCGAACAGCAGCATCAGCAGCGCTCTGAACAACCGAATCAAGCCAGGCTCAGCTCGCCGTGAATCTTGTGCAGCTCGGAATCGCAACTCACCCCGAGCTTGCGAAAGGCAGATTGCTTTTGCCCGCTGATGGTCTTGCGACTGCGGGTGAACTTGTGCGCAATCTGCGACACCGACATACCATCCAGGCAGCATCGCAGGACCTCCTGTTCCTTGGGGGAAAGCAACGGATGGCTGACAAGGGCAGAATCGGAGTCGACGCGAATCGACTTGCCGACTTCATCTTCCCCTTGCCGGGACGGCACATGCCCCAGCTCCAATGCCACTTCCTGTGCCAGATAGACACGCTCGCACGCCACCGTCCGGATCGCTCCGAGCAGATCGTCGACCTCTTGCGACTTGCCGACAAAACCGCTGGCCCCGGCACGCAGGGCCAACGAGATGGTCGCCAGGCTTTCAGCCGAAGAAGACACCAGGATCCGGACCTCGGGATGGCGCACGCGCAGCAAACGAATCAGGTTCAAACCGTCCAATTCGTCCTGTTGCAGAGAATAGTCGAGGACCAGCACATCCACCGCTTCATCGCGCAGGCCAGCCAACAGCTCACGACTGCCTGCATACATCGCAACCAGCTTGAGGTCGCGTTCCGATTCAATCCGCGAGCCGAAGCCCCGGCGAACCAACGGGTGATCGTCCAGAATGGCCACGCGCAGAGGTGCAAGATTCGACCATTTCATTTTCGCTTCTCCCGGAATCGGCAAAGTAAAAGATTCATGCTGTCGCGGCGCGGCGGGCCATCGGAAAATCAACTGAAAAAGCAGCTTCCCAAGGCCTCGGCGCAATACAAACAAGTATCGGGATCGGGGGTAGCGAAGTGTCTAGGAAATTTCCGAGAGCACACTCGGAAACAGACGGTTCTGAGCTGCCGGATCTGGCATGCGCGAGTTTCGTCGGTCGGCGATACTGTCGTTGAACCTGCCAGGAACCTGATGGCAAGGCAGTTCAGGTCCCGCGTCGCGAGAGCCTTTTGAACAGCTCCATGTCGTTTTTCAAACCCAATTTGCGGTAAGCCGTCAGCTTCTGCGCACTCACGGTTTTGACGCTGCGCTCGAACATGATTGCAATCTGGGTCACGGTCATTCCACTGATGCACAACCGCAGCACTTCCCGCTCGCGCAGCGATAGCATCGGATGACCGAGTAGCTGCGTGCCAGGATGATCGGCCTGCGCGCCTGCGCCGGAAACCGACTGACACTGGCTAGCGTCGGCCACGGAGCCGGTGCAGCAATACGATTCTCCGGCCGCTACCGCGCGGACCGCTTCGACATATACACCCAGGGGCTGGGTCTTGCTGACCACGCCATGCCCGCCGGCCGTTAACAGAAGGCTCGCCACGGCGGTGTTGGGCTGCGCCATCAGGACGAGGACTTTCAAGGCCGGATAGTCTTTGTTCAGCGTCTTGATGAGCCCGATGCTATCGCTGTGATTCAGCCTGTGGTCCATCAGTAACAGGTCCAGCTCGCCTTGATCGGCAGCCTGCAAGGCATGCCCGGCGCTGCGATACGAACCCACCACGATCATGCCCGATTGACTGGCGAGGTGGTTGCACAGGCCGTAACGCACGACTTCCTGCTCATCGAGCACCCCAACCCTGATAGTGTTCAACACGGCTTGATTCCCTTTCCCGATAAGCAGCCTGTCCCTTGGCGTGGGGAAGGATGGGTCGTTTGACAGATGACAGAAATGGTTCGAAGCATCTTCGGAGTCTCTCGAAAGGCGCTCTCAAAAAAAAGCGAATGCCGGCTGACCTGCATTCTGGTTGCTCGCAGACTATCGATTTCATTGCGAGCGATCCCTAGGATTTGTCTCAAATTGCACAGCCGCCCATACCCCCCTCCGCAGAGGCAACGCGTGCCCTCAATGCCCCTGTTGAATTCAGTCGATGAACACGATTTGTTCGTTTCTGACGTTGCTCAACCTTGCGCCTTGAGCCGGTAATACTCGGCCATGAAATCGACAAATGCCCTGACTTTGGCGGGCAAATGTCGGGCATGGGGATACAACGCGTAGTAATGGCGCACGCCGAGGGTGTAGTCCGGAAGAATCCGCACCAGCCTCCCCGCCTGCAGGTCGTCCTGCACTGTGGCTAACGTAAAAGCCGCGATGCCGCCGCCCGCCAGTGCACAAGCGTGCAACGCGGCGATGGTATCGGTGTGAAAGCTGCTGTCGGGCGTGACGGATATCGGCTCGTCCCGCTCATTGATCAATGACCATTGAGCCGTGCCGGCAAATGTCAGCAGCCGGTGCTCGCCCAGTTCGGCGACGCTACGCGGCAAGCCGTGCCTGAATACATAGGCCGACGACGCGACCAGGACCATGGGCGAAACCGTGAGTAACCGCGCGACCAGACTGCTGTCGGCTAACGGGCCACAAATGCGAATGGCGACATCGAAGCCATCGGCCACCAGATCGACGAAAGGGTCCGAGCAGGACAGGTCGACCTGGATATCCGGGTAGCGCTGCTGGAACGCTGGCAACCACTGGGCCAGCTCCAGCGTACCGACCACCAGAGGAGCACTGACGCGCAACAAGCCGGAAGGTCGTTCCTGCTCCAGAGTGACGGCCTGCGCCGCCGCATCGACGCGATCCAGAATGTCCACGCACGCCGCGTAATAACGCTCGCCCGCAGCGGTGAGGCTCATGCGCCGGGTATTGCGGTTGATCAGACGCACGCCGAGCGTGGACTCCAGATGCTGCAAGTGTCGCGACACCGAGGAATGAGTCGTGTCCAGCCGCTCGGCAGCGGCCGAAAAACCCTGGGCCTCGACAATGCAACGAAATACACGCATGGCGAACATCTGATTCATAGGTTTAGCGCACCGGTAATTTAACGATCTGGGCCGTGGTCAGCACATCGCCGAAGGTGTCCTCGACTTCGGCCAATGCGGCCTTGTGCAATGCATCTTTGTCGATCTTGTCACCGTTGACCCGGGTAATGTCGCGAGTGGCCGACGCATCGGAGGCGACGATGACGTTGTAGCCAAGGGGCGCAGCGTCACGGGCGGCGCCGGCAACACAAGCGTGGGTCATCAGACCGGAAATGATCAGGGTCTTGATGCCTGCACTCTTCAGGCGCTGATCCAGGTCGGTACTGGCGAACACGCTGACGCTGGTTTTCTGCACAACCGAATCCTTGGCCCGCGGCAGCATGTCCGGGTGGAACTTCACGCTTTCTCCATCAATGGCAAACACCGCGGAACCTGCCGGTGCAACGTGCTGGACGTGATAGACCGGCATCTTGTGGCTGTCGGCGAACTTGATCAGCTCACGCGTCTTGGCCAACGCCTCGGCGCCGTCGGGAATCGGCATGCGCCCCGTGAAATATTCGTTCTGGAAGTCGATCACCAGCAGTGCGGATTTGCCGGCAGGCAACTCGCTGACCGGTTTGGCGCCGGACATGGCGCGAATGGTCGGATGGCCTTCGGCCAAGGCACCCGCGCTGGCAACTATGCCAGAAAATGCACAGGCAGCAAGAAAACGACGAGTCAAACGTGGCATGGGGCATTTCCTTTTCGATTGATGAGAAAGGGAATGCTAGGAAGGTACGCCTTGTTTGAACACATCACGTACAGCACAGATTCTGTGCTGTTTTTGCACAAACGAACCCGTTTCTTGCCTATACAACTGACGACGCATCGAGTTTGGCGCCAATCATTTTCTTCGCTGATGGCAATTCGCAACCAATTAAATGAACGAATCAGCTCCGTCTAGAATCAATAGGGGCAGCGTCCAGCGCGTGTATCGCTGCCAGCCCATCATTTGATTATTGGAGAAAACTGCATGCCTCTTAGTGACACCATTCACAGAGCGTTGCTAAGCGCGGAAGAGCGTTCCTCTATCGCCGAAATTGAGGCAACTACCAACATTTTACAGCTCGTCACACGCATGACAGGAACGCGCTTCGCGGCGATCGCAAAATTCACGGAAACGGAATGGATAGTCTGCTCCGCGTACGACCCAATCGAGCTGGGCATCCACACCGGCGATACGCTGGAACTGGAGACCACGCTCTGCAGTGAATTCCGAAGAGATCCCCAAGTGCTTTTCGTCCCGAAAATAAGTAAAGACGGCAGGTTCGCTACACGCCCGGTTGTGAAGCAATACATGATTGAAAGCTACGCCGGTGCACCTGTTTTCCTGCCCGACGGACAACTCTGGGGTGCGCTGTGTGCTTTGGATTCCAGGGCGGTGATATTCGACGACCCGGATCTGGCCGACACTTTAGGCCTGTTCGCGAGACTTATCGGGTGCATCTTTTACTCGAATTTGACAGAGGCCGGGAGCGGTTACGGCAAGACGGGATCGGGTGTTACGGATTAGTGATAACTACCTCTACAACGATTCAACCAGCTCACCGATAGTCGAGTTTCAGATAGGCAAGTCCGACTGCCTCTGAAGCTCGTCCCCTGATCCCCGTTCCGGCTGACGACTCGTGCAACTGGAGCCCTTCATGCTTTTGTGAGGCCGTGTGCCCCCAAACATGGGGGTCGCCATGCGTATATACTGCTACAAGGGGCCGCGGTGACGGCCTCAGGCTTGTTTTTTACTCTTGGCCCATCCGCACACCATCAAGGCCAAGCCCGGAATCCAGAAGGCCGGCGCCGTGATGGCGAAACCACAAACAGCCAACGGTAAGCCTGTCAAAAACAATGGATCTCGAAACGCCTTTTCCATAGCAACCTCTCCTTAACTTCTCTCATAAACCACAAGGTCTGCCGGTGTACGGCCCTGAAAAGGGTGTCGACTCAAAACCAACTCAGCAGGCGAAGTACCCTCGCGAATGCTCGTTCACTCGCCAAGCAGGTTAAAACCAACCCCGCTCCCATGACGGTGAATAGAACCCCGCCCACTCCCTTGATGACGATTAAAAATATTCCCAGCGTCATGACCGCGACACCAAGTGCGCAAAGCGCTTTCCTGCTCTGCTTCTGCTCAGGATATCGATCAAACATTCATTGCCTCCAGGTCACTGCGCATCGGACAACTGTAGTCCACGGCGCCTACCCCTTCCGCCGAATGCCGGTTGAGCCACGGCCAGATCAAGGCCCGAAAATCTTGGGTGGCATCGCGGATCGGCGTGTTGTCCAGGTAGATGTCGTAATCGGTCGGGACGCTGTCGAACTTCCCTCGCCTACAGCAATGAGCAGCTTGGCCAGGTTGGTCGAGCGCAGGCTGTCGCTGGCTTCGGTCGGCGACTTCGGCTTGCTGCTGCCGCCCATCTCGCCGCGGATATCGATCTGTGCTGCTGCTCCCATGCTTTCCTCCATGCGTAAAAAAACCCGCCGAAGCGGGTTAGGTGGTTATCAGTGCAGTGGCGTTTCTGACACTGCAGGCAGATGGAGAAAATCTAAAGACAGGTCTTGGCGCTCGCGGCGCGGCGATCCGATATCCAGCTACTGTCGGAGAAAAACTCAACCTTCGTTCGACCGTCGCGCTGCGTAACGTCGACCATCTCACGATAATTCGCACTAACGACTGTCTTCCCTCCGCCGGGCTTTGGCTGAAGATTGACGTTGTAATGAACGCCAGCCAATGACTCATTCTGCCAAGCGTAGAGGATGCACTCTGCCACCTGCTGCTCCGACTTTGATGAGGTGAAAGTCTTCAATGGCCCATCAGCCCTCAACTCCTGTGGAGACGCTGTACACCCAACAACTGCGAGCGCAATTACTAGGGCTGCGATGATCCTTTGCATATTCTCTCTCCTGCCAAAAGCGCGAATATATCATCAGTACCTCAAAGTTAAGCCTTGTCTTCAGCCAGGATCGAGGCCGAAATGATCATCCCGCCCCACCGGCGCTCGCCGATGCAGATCGGTACCGGGTTTCCGCTGGCCGTGGTGTTCTTGGCACTGCCGAAGGCGTAGGACGGAGAGTTCTCGGGGGATGCGCTTTGCTTCAGGCCTGAGGCTTGGGGGCTGAGCATTTGAATAACGCCGCCGATCGCCATCGACGCGCCGGCCGCATACAAAAACGGCGATGCGGCTGCAAACGGAGTGAATGACAGTACATAGGCTGCGGCGATCACCACTGTGCCGATGATGGTCTGTAGTCCCCCCGCACGCTTGCTGCCACCAATCACTAGAACAATGCGGATTTCCCGTGTACCACCGAGATCGAATCCGTCCATTCCGATGTTTTGGCGATTCCGGAAGATCGCAAACTTCAGTCCAAGGCGCTCCAATCGTTTAATTTCCTCGGCGAAACCATCAATGGTCGCATTGAGCGCGCGAAAAACCTCCACGGCCGATCCGCCGTCGAGAAGGAATGGCTTGCTTCGAAAAAACTTCTTCGCAAGCGAGCCGGACGACATGACTTTCGTCATGGGCGTGTAGGTAATTGCTGAGCACATGCCATTCTCCAGGCAATAAAAAACCGCCCGGAGGCGGTCTGTTCAGAGAGTCGTGGGCAGTATGTCGATCTGCCCATCGCCACCGGTGAAAACTCGGTATTTCTTGACCGCGCCTTCTTTCACGATCGCTTCCCGCTCCGTTCGGGCCGCGCCCATGGAGCAGATTCCAGAGCCGGTGTAAGCCGCGCCGACTGAAACCGAATCAGGCGGAGATAGAAAGATGCCTTCTGGCCCGGGTCGAGCTTGTCAGCCTGCTGCCATCGACGAAAACGGCCACTGAACAAAGGCTTCCGGTCTGCCCAGAGTCGCGGATCACTTGCAGCGTCCCATATGCCCCTGATGGCTTGGCCTGGTAGGCCGAAAGCTGACTGGCCGGCGCCTGCTTCGCTTCACTGGAGGGTGTGGACGAAGTCGCACACCCAGCCAAAAGAGCTGTCGCGAACGCAACAAAGATCAATCGCATGTAAGAATTTCCTATCCGTATCTTCAAAAGCGCCTCCTCTAGTCCGTCAATTGACATTCTATACGCCAGACGGTCAGCCCCCGCTGTAGTCGACGTAGGGAGCCAAAAACAATCCCCCGCTCAAGTCATTACTGATTCGAAATTGGCTTTGTCTTTCAGGCTTGAGGTTTGCATTGATAGTTTTAATCGCCACGCCGGTGCAAAGCCCGGAGTCGGCCAATCCGATACCTAAATTCACAGAACCGGGCTCATAATAAAAGCTTGCTCGCTCACTAGGTCCAATCTTGGCGGCCCGACGCCCCTCAATATAAAAGATCACATCGCAACCAGAGCCGAGAATGCCTCCGTCTCGGACGACAATGATCTGAGATGAGGCGTTTGCAAGCTTCTTCTGAAACGCATACAGCTCATCGCTAGGAACTGGCTTCGCTTCTCGAACAGATATTTGCGAGCTTGAGCACCCCGCCAACAGCGCTACCGCCAGCGCTCCTAAGATCATTTTCATGCAGGTCACTCCTCTGGGAAAGGATGCACTGTAGCGCAGCACTGTGCAGGCATCCAGCATGGACGAAAGGACAGTAGAATTCCGCGCGACTCAGCAAGTAGCATTGCGCCACTACAATCTTGAGATAAAGTAACCATGGAAGGCTTCCCAATACCACCAACAATCTTCGTAGCACTGGGCGTAATAGTGGCAGCACTGCTGGCGGGGTTTTTCTCATTTCTAAATCTTGTGAGTGCAAAGGAAAACAAGGTCTCTGAATTTAGACTCGCTTGGCTAGACGGGCTTCGAGATGAAATTTCAAAGTACACTGCGGGCGTGCAGGAACTTTTAAGACTAGAAAAAAACGGCTTATATAAAAGAACGACGGGTATGCAAGACGCAGATTATAAAACCCTAAGGAAGGAATGGTACAACGATACCCGCGAAGCCTACTCGAACATTTTAGAAAGCTTATCTCGCATACAGCTAAGGCTAAATAAAAAACATATTGAAGAAAATCCGAACGGCCACGAATCCATACTAATGGAATGTATAATTCGATCGAGGAAGCACTTTAGCCTAGGTGAATACAAAGAAGCCTTTGACTGCTGTGACGAAATCAGAAACGCAGCCGCGCCGCTGTTGAAATCAACCTGGGATTTGGTGAAAAATGGTGAACAGGGATATCAACGAGTCCGAACCATTGCAGCGAAGACTATTTCTTGGGGCATGATCGCTATAGTTTTAGTTTTCGCCACGTTTTGTATAGCTGCAATGAATCAATCCAGCTCCGAAACTAAAAAATACACGATTCAAAACTTCAATCTGAACATTGAGCATTTGCAGAATCTAGATTCCAAGCCAACTACAAACCCTTCTAAGATTGCGCCTGCGCCTGCGCCTGCGCCTGCGCCTGATAAAGTTTTATCAGATGATGAATCACCGTCTTCAAAGCAAGCTAACTGAGGCCTCTAATGCTTGGCAATCCCCCATTTTTTACTGTACAGATATTCAGCAACGCCCCGCCGACCTCCGATAGTAGCCTCTTGCCCTACCGCAACGGATCCCCAGTCCTTCGCCTGCAAGCCCAGGGACCGGGCTGCGGTGATACCAGCTCGAAAAACACAAGGACGCCTAAAACATTGAACATCAATAGGAATGCGTTAAAAGTTCTCGCAGTGACAGTTGCGACGGTCAGTGGCGCCTGCCTTGAAGCGACGACCAGTATTATAAAGAAGAACTTTGAGCCCGTGCTTATCAGCGCTAGAAACGCGTTTGAAGATTTGGCTTACCCCCTACCCTCAAATGCAATAATTGGCCTCACTCTCCAATCATTCATGCCCTCCGCAAAAATTGATGAGCCATGGGTGGAGGCTGTATCGGCCACGATTTCTGGCAAAAGCTGCCTTGAACCAGACGGACACGAAATTGTTCGCGCTTTCGACGAAGCACCCAACGGGCACCGTACCAACGCAATCATGATGATTCGCTGCCGGCCGTCAGGACGCGTATCAGTCAGCCTCACTCCGCAAAGCGGCAGCACAGTATTGATATACGATGGGCGTTTCAAAGACGGTGAAAAAGCAACGTTTCCGGGGATTCCAGGAAGCTATTACGCAGGCATCCTGACCATGTATCGGCTGGATTCAGTAGTTCCGAAAGGCTCTTGGGAACCGGTTAACAAATGTCAAATCGACAATAGCTGCGACTCCACAGAATTATCCGTCCATTAACGCCTTCACTACCCGGCATCAGCTCAAGACTGGTGCCCCTTGGAACTGGTATGTCTGACATCACCCTTACCTTCAAATGCCTACGCCAGACCAAACGTGATGAAGGTTTGATTGGGCGTTACAACCTAGAAGTCACCGATATCCGGAGCGGCAAGACCGCAACGGTCGATGTCGAGCCCAGGCACTTGGCCTCAGCTCGCGGCATGAAACCAATCCTACTTGACCGATGCATTGGTGTACTCAGTTACTCAGAAGGCGCATGATCAGATGCTTCTCGAGATGTTTGCCCACGCGAATGACCGAGCTGAGATCGCAGAATCTCGCTGAGTGGAAGGGAGCGCATCCCGCGTCCATGCCTGCGGGAAAGAATGCAGGCGGGGTGGACGGACATAAAAAAACCCAGCAACGAACTGGGCTTTGCTCATCTAAAGATTGCCCAGAGAACAGCGGCGATTATTAGCCATGAGACAATGTGCGCCCACACAGGTGTAGGCGCGGTTTTAGCAACGCCACTCTTCGCTCCACCAAACAGCTTGGATGAAGAAAGCCCTGCTCCCGGAAGGCTGCTCGTTACTTTCGTCCCGCGCTTGCTCAGATTCACCGTCGTGCCTTTTCCGCCTATCGATGTGCTGAGGCCGCTCTTACTGACATTGAGACGAATGCCTGGGGCGATTTTAAAACTTTTCCGGATGCGAAAGGCCATGGCTCAATTCCCTGAGAAAGCGAACAGCCATCATAGACCGATTACGATTTCCACCAAGCTGTGTGGGCATCCAGCGTGGACGAAAGCCCAGTGGATAAATTGGATCCTTGCGTAGTGCGTGAAGCCATTAACGAACGGAGCACAACAATGCCACATGCTGCAATTTCGATCCCGGAATACTTGAAAGAAAAATATGAAGATGCAAAAAAGCTTCGTCAGGAAATCGTGTGGAGCACAAAAAATCCATTGATGCTAAGCGTCCCTACGCAGGAAATATTGGAGGACTGCGACAACCACAAGATAACCGGTCTTTTCAGGTACTTCATGAAAGACTCGTTCTACGATTTGGACGAAAAGGGCGAACAGAAATACGTTCCACCAGACATTCGAACCTTCTCTTTTGAATATGCAATTCGAGAGAATGTCTGGCGCTTCACCTGCTCGACTGGAGATTGAAAATAGTCCAGTCCTTTGCCTGCAAGCCCAAGGACTGGGATTGCGCCAATATCGGCGCGTTAATGACCTAGAGGTCGAAATGGCAAAAAAACCTGAAAACGCCGGAAAGGCTTGGAGCGCGGCTGACGTAGCCGAACTGAAAAAACTGGCCAAAGAAAACACTCCGACCAGGGTAATCGGACTAAAACTAGGCGGGTCAGAGGATTCCATCTACTCGAAAGCTGCCGAGGAAAACGAAAGCCTCAAACCGACGAACCAGTCTCCTTACAATCGCCAGAAGTAAGGTAGGCAACGCTTGATTCATATGCCTAGCGCTGTTCATGTTTCCACTCATGATCATGCTCCGCCAGAGAAAGCGCCATCGAGTCCAGGCACTTGAGCAATTCTGAATTGTCGTTATCCATTTTAGTTCTCCTGCGGTCCAGCCACGTTATTTGACTGTGAATCTTTGTGCCTGAGGATCAGGCGGGTTCGGTCAAGCCACGGGCCGCCGAATACAATGACCTCCAACGGCCTGCCATACAGGTGGTGCAGCAGGAACGGCCCGGGGCCGAAAGTAGCTGCATCCTCGCCAGGCAATGCAGGATCGGCTCCGAGGAAGATTCCTGCATGATTCGGGTAAACCGTCCGCCCACTTCTATGACGATCATGTCGCCGCGCTGCGGCTGGTCGACTCGGAAGAAGCCGGCGGCCTCGTATTTCGCTTCGTAGAGGCTGGTGTTGTCCTTGCTTTCCCACCAGCCATCAGCGCGCTTGAAGGTCTCGAACTCCAGCCCCCACTCGCGCTTGTACCAATCCGCGCATACCTGCCAGAAGCACACCTTTGGGAGAAGGCTGCGTGCTGCTGGCGTAACTGAGGAGGATCGCAAAGCGCTGCTCGGCCACAAGAACGGGAGCATCACCAGCCACTACTCGGCAGCGGAGTTGGATCAGCTCATTGCGGCGGCAAACAAGGTATCAGCAACCGACTCGCGCGCACCAGCGCTGACGATTCTGAAGAGGAGGGAAGCATGATCGAAAATGCCAAGGTCACTCGGAAGTCACTACGGCAGAAACAACAAAGCCGCTCGAAAGCGGCTAAGTCATTGAAAATATGGTCGGGACGGAGTGATTCGAACACTCGACCCCTAGCACCCCATGCTAGTGCGCTACCGGACTGCGCTACGCCCCGACTGATGTTGCATGTGTTCTTCAGCTTCGAAGAACGCTCAAGAATATATCGCAAGCATTTGAAAACTGGAAGTATTCAAACGCAGCTTTTTATTTCTTGAGTACCACCAGTACGTCTTCCAGCTCGGCAATCATCTGCCGAATCATTTGTTTGTACTGGGTGGTGTCGTCTTTGGCTTCGTCGCCGGACAAGCGCAGACGTGCGCCGCCGATGGTGAAACCCTGATCGTAAAGGAGCGCGCGGATCTGCCGGATCATCAGCACGTCCTGGCGCTGATAATACCGGCGGTTTCCGCGGCGTTTGACGGGGTTTAGCTGAGGAAACTCCTGCTCCCAGTAGCGCAGCACGTGTGGCTTTACGGCACACAACTCGCTGACTTCACCGATGGTGAAGTAGCGTTTGCCCGGGATGACGGGTAGTTCGTCGTTATGACTTGGTTCCAGCATAAGCCTCAACTCGGGCCTTCAACTTCTGCCCTGGACGAAAGGTGACCACACGGCGAGCCGTGATCGGAATTTCTTCCCCCGTTTTCGGGTTGCGGCCAGGCCGCTGGCGTTTGTCCCGAAGGTCGAAATTGCCGAAACCGGACAATTTGACCTGCTCGTTGTCTTCGAGAGCGTGCCTGATTTCCTCGAAAAACAGTTCGACCAATTCCTTGGCTTCCCGCTTGTTCAGGCCCAGCTCTTCATACAGACGTTCCGCCATCTCAGCTTTCGTCAAAGCCCCCATACGTCACTTCCTTAACGTGGCGTTCAACCTTTGTTCGAGCGAGGTGAGGATATTTTGCGTCGTCGAATTCACCTCATCGTCATTAAGAGTGCGCGATGGATGCTGCCAGGTCAAGCCAACTGCAAGGCTTTTTCTATCAGGATCAATGCCTTTACCCTGATACACGTCAAACAGCCTGAGATCTGTGAGCCATTCGCCTGCATTTTCACGGATTACGTCCAGTACCGCCGCGGACGCGACCTCTTTGTGCGCGATCAGTGCAAGGTCACGACGCACTTCAGGAAAGCGCGACAACTCGTGGAATTTCGGCATTTTACCGAGTGCCACTTCCGCCAGAACCAGCTCGAAAACGAACACAGGGCGGTCCAGACCCAACGCTTTCGACAGCTCAGGGTGAATGGCGCCAATGAAACCCACTTCGCGACCTTCGCGTTCGATGCGCGCGGTTTGACCCGGGTGCAGCGCCGGATGTTTGCCCGGTGCGAAGGTGAACGAATCCAGTGCACCGGCGAAGCCCAGTACTGCTTCCACGTCGGCTTTGACGTCGAAGAAATCAACGGTGTCGCGACCTTGCGCCCAGCCTTCCGGCAGACGGCTACCGCAGACAACACCGGAGAGCATCGGCTCTTGCTTCAGGCCTTCGAGCTGACCGACAAAGCGCAGACCGCTTTCGAACAGACGCACGCGATCCTGTTGACGGTTGAGGTTGTGCTGCAATGCCTTGACCAGACCCGGCCACAGCGACGAGCGCATGGCGGCCATGTCATTGGAGATCGGATTGGCCAGCAGCAGCGGCTCGACGCCGGGGTTGAACAGTTCGAACTGCTTCGGATCGATGAAGCTATAGGTGATCGCTTCCTGATAGCCACGTGCTACCAACAGGCGACGCAGCTCAGGCAGGTCGCTACGCGCTTCAGCCTTGGCTTGCGGCGCCAGACGCGCTTGCGGGTAACGAACCGGCAGGCGGTTGTAGCCGTACAGACGGGCCAGCTCTTCGATCAGGTCGACTTCCAGGCTGATATCGAAGCGATGGCTTGGCACTTCTACGCGCCACTGCCCTGCCCCCTCGGCACTGATGGTCAGACCCAGCGCGCCGAGCAGACGCTCGACCTGCGCCGAATCCATCTCCATGCCGAGCATCTGCGTGATGCGCTGGGCACGCAAAGTGATCGGTGCGATCGACGGCAGATGCGCCTCGCTGACGGTTTCGATGATCGGGCCCGCTTCGCCACCGGTGATGTCCAGCAGCAGGCCAGTGGCGCGCTCCATGGCTTCACGGGCCAGTTGCCAGTCGACGCCACGCTCGTAGCGGTGCGACGCGTCGGTGTGCAGGCCATAGGAACGGGCCTTGCCCGCCACAGCGATCTGATCGAAGAACGCCGACTCAAGGAATACGTCGCGCGTGGTCGCGGACACACCGCTGTGCTCGCCGCCCATGACACCGGCAATCGCCAGCGCGCGGGTGTGGTCGGCGATGACCAGCGTATCGCTGCGCAGGCTGACTTCCTGACCGTCGAGCAGCACCAGCTTCTCGCCGTCTTCGGCCATGCGCACACGGATGCCGCCATTGATCTCGGCAAGATCGAAGGCGTGCAACGGCTGACCCAGCTCAAGCATCACGTAGTTGGTGATGTCGACGGCCGCATCGATGCTGCGCACGTCGGCGCGACGCAGACGCTCAACCATCCACAGCGGCGTTGGTTTGGACAGATCAACGTTGCGAATCACTCGACCCAGGTAACGTGGGCAGGCGGCTGGCGCCAGCACTTCGACAGGACGCACTTCGTCGTGTACGGCAGGAACCGCCGCCACCACAGGACGGGTTACCGGCGCGGCATACAGCGCGCCGACTTCACGGGCCAGACCGGCCAGCGACAGGCAGTCACCACGGTTCGGGGTCAGGTCGACCTCGATGCTGGCGTCTTCCAGGTCCAGATACACACGAATGTCTTCACCCACTGGCGCATCGGCCGGCAGCTCCATCAGACCATCGTTGCCTTCGCCAATCTGCAACTCGGCTTGCGAGCACAGCATGCCGTTGGACTCAACGCCGCGCAGCTTGGCCTTCTTGATCTTGAAATCGCCTGGCAGCTCGGCACCGATCATGGCGAACGGAATCTTCAGGCCCGGACGCACGTTTGGCGCACCGCACACGACCTGGAAGGTTTCCGCGCCATTGCTGACCTGGCACACGCGCAACTTGTCGGCATCCGGGTGTTGCTCGGTGCTCAGCACCTCGCCCACCACCACGCCACTGAATACACCGGCGGCCGGAGTGACGCTATCGACCTCAAGACCGGCCATCGACAGACGGGCAACCAGCTCGTCGCGATTTACCTGCGGGCTAACCCAGCCACGCAGCCATTGTTCACTGAATTTCATCCTGCTCTCCTAAGAATTCGTTACGACTAGCGAAATTGCGCGAGGAACCGCAAGTCGTTGTCGAAGAACAGACGCAAGTCGTTCACGCCGTAACGGAGCATGGCCAGACGCTCGACGCCCATGCCGAAAGCAAAGCCGGAAAATTCTTCCGGATCGATGCCAGACATGCGCAGCACGTTCGGGTGAACCATGCCGCAGCCCATCACTTCCAGCCAGCCGGTCTGCTTGCAGACGCGGCAGCCTTTACCGCTGCACATCACGCACTCCATATCGACTTCAGCGGAGGGCTCGGTGAACGGGAAGTACGAAGGACGGAAACGCACGGCCAGTTCTTTCTCGAAGAACACCCGCAGGAACTCTTCGATGGTGCCTTTGAGATCGGCAAAATTGATATCGCGATCAACCAGCAGGCCTTCGACCTGATGGAACATCGGCGAATGGGTGATATCGGAGTCGCTGCGGTACACACGGCCTGGGCAGACGATGCGGATCGGCGGCTGTTTCGATTCCATGGTGCGGACCTGGACCGGCGAGGTATGGGTGCGCAGCAACATGTTGGCATTGAAATAGAAGGTGTCATGCATCGACCGGGCCGGGTGATGGCCTGGGATGTTGAGCGCTTCAAAGTTGTGATAATCGTCTTCGACCTCAGGGCCTTCGGCGATGCCGTAGCCGATGCGGGTGAAGAACTGCTCGACACGTTCCAGAGTCCGGGTGACCGGATGCAGACCACCGGAGGTCTGGCCACGGCCCGGCAATGTCACGTCGATGGATTCGGCGGACAGTTTGGCAGCCAGTTCGGCTTCTTCAAACAGCGCCATGCGCGCATTGAGAACGCCTGTAACACGTTCCTTGGCAACGTTGATCAGGGCGCCGACTTGCGGACGCTCTTCTGCTGGCAAATTCCCCAGGGTCTTCATCACCTGAGTCAATTCGCCCTTCTTGCCAAGGTATTGAACCCGGATTTGCTCCAGGGCATTGATGTCTTCAGCGCTTTGCACAGCCTCTAGTGCTTGAGAGACCAGCGCATCCAGGTTTTCCATGTACAGACTCCAGATACAAAATAGGGGAAGAGCTTGAAGGCTCTTCCCCTATTTATGACGTTTAACACCTGACCCCACAGAGGTGAGGCCGGGTGACTGTCGGGGGTACTTAAGCCAAGGTGGCTTTAGCTTTCTCGACAATCGCAGCAAACGCCGCTTTTTCGTTCACTGCCAGATCAGCCAGAACCTTACGGTCGATCTCGATGGACGCTTTTTTCAGGCCAGCGATGAAACGGCTGTAGGACAGACCGTTAACACGAGCACCAGCGTTGATACGAGCGATCCACAGAGCGCGGAACTGACGTTTTTTCTGACGACGGTCACGGTAGGCGTATTGGCCTGCCTTGATTACCGCTTGCTTGGCAACACGGAATACGCGGGAGCGTGCGCCGTAGTAGCCTTTAGCAAGTTTCAGAATTTTTTTGTGACGTTTACGGGCAATGACGCCACGCTTTACACGAGCCATGAGTTACTTCCTCTATTCTTGACTAAATTAACGAAGGCGCAGCATGCGCTCGACTTTTGCCACGTCAGACGGATGCAGCAAGCTGCTACCGCGCAGTTGACGCTTACGCTTGGTCGACATTTTAGTCAGGATGTGGCTCTTGAAAGCGTGCTTGTGCTTGATGCCGTTAGCAGTTTTCAGAAACCGCTTGGCAGCACCACTTTTGGTTTTCATTTTTGGCATGTTCGGATACTCCGCATTCAGTTGATAAACATAATCAGAAGGCCTGCCGTGCCCTGTTGATTACTTCTTCTTTTTCGGGGCGATGACCATGATCAGCTGGCGTCCTTCCATCTTAGGATGCTGTTCGACCGAACCGTACTCGAGCAGGTCTTGTTCAACCCGCTTGAGGAGTTCCATCCCCAGCTCCTGGTGGGCCATCTCACGGCCGCGGAATCGCAAGGATACCTTGGCCCTGTCCCCGTCACTCAGGAAACGTACCAGGTTGCGCAGTTTTACCTGGTAATCCCCTTCCTCCGTCCCTGGACGAAACTTGATTTCTTTAACCTGAATCTGCTTCTGGTTCTTCTTCGCCGCAGCAATCTGCTTCTTCTTTTCGAAGATCGACTTGCCGTAGTCCATCACCCGGCAAACAGGCGGGACTGCGTCTGCGGAAATTTCCACCAGATCAAGCTTTGCTTCTTCAGCGATACGAAGCGCTTCATCAATCGAGACGATGCCAATCTGCTCGCCATCAGCGCCAATTAACCGAACCTCGCGTGCCGAGATATTCTCGTTGATCGGGGCTTTCGGTGCAGCTCGTTTATCTTGTCTCATTTCACGCTTAATAATAATTACTCCGAATCTGGGCGACCACGCCGGGAAACCGCTTGCGCGAGAAACTCAGCGAATTCGGCGACGGGCATCGAGCCCAGGTCAGCACCTTCACGAGTACGCACAGCGACAGTCTGCATCTCGACTTCCTTATCTCCGATAACCAAAAGATAGGGAACCTTGAGCAAAGTATGCTCGCGGATTTTAAAGCCGATCTTTTCATTTCTCAAGTCAGACTTGGCACGAAATCCGCTTTCGTTGAGAGTTTTTTCGACTTCTGCAACAAAATCTGCCTGTTTATCAGTGATATTCATGATCACCGCCTGGGTTGGCGCCAGCCAGGCCGGGAAAGCACCTTCGTAGTGCTCGATCAGAATCCCGACGAAACGCTCGAAGGAACCGAGGATCGCACGGTGCAGCATCACAGGGTGTTTGCGGCTGTTGTCTTCGGAGACGTATTCAGCGCCCAAACGGACAGGCAGGTTAAAATCGAGCTGCAAGGTACCACATTGCCAGACGCGACCGAGGCAATCTTTCAGCGAGAACTCGATCTTCGGACCGTAGAAAGCGCCCTCACCCGGCTGCAGATCGTACGGCAAGCCCGCAGAATCAAGGGCTGCGGCCAATGCGGCTTCAGCGCGATCCCACAGCTCGTCGGAACCGACGCGTTTTTCCGGACGAGTGGACAGTTTCATCTCGACTTCGGTAAAGCCGAAATCGCGATAAACGTCCATGGTCAGCTTGATGAACGCGGCGGATTCGGCCTGCATCTGCTCTTCGGTGCAGAAGATGTGGGCATCGTCCTGCGTAAACGCACGTACACGCATGATGCCGTGCAACGCACCTGACGGCTCGTTACGGTGGCAGGCACCGAATTCGGCCAGACGCATCGGCAGCTCGCGGTAGCTCTTCAGGCCTTGATTGAACACCTGCACGTGGCACGGGCAGTTCATCGGCTTGATGGCGTAATCGCGGTTTTCCGACTGAGTGGTGAACATGTTGTCGGCGTAGTTGGCCCAGTGCCCGGATTTCTCCCACAGGCTGCGGTCAACGACTTGCGGCGTCTTGATCTCGAGATAGCCGTTGTCGCGCTGAATCTTGCGCATGTACTGCTCGAGCACCTGATACAACGTCCAGCCGTTCGGGTGCCAGAACACCATGCCCGGGGATTCTTCCTGGGTGTGGAACAGGCCCAGGCGCTTGCCGATCTTGCGGTGATCGCGTTTTTCGGCTTCTTCGATGCGCTGGATGTACGCTGCCAGTTGCTTCTTGTCGGCCCACGCGGTGCCGTAAACGCGCTGCAATTGCTCGTTTTTGGCATCGCCGCGCCAGTAAGCACCGGACAGCTTGGTCAACTTGAAGGATTTCAGGAAACGCGTATTCGGCACGTGCGGACCGCGGCACATGTCGACGTATTCTTCGTGGTAGTACAGACCCATGGCCTGCTCGTTCGGCATGTCTTCGACCAGACGCAGCTTGTAGTCTTCGCCGCGGGCCTTGAACACTTCGATCACTTCGGCGCGCGGAGTGACTTTTTTGATGACGTCGTAATCCTTCTCGATCAACTGCTGCATGCGCTGTTCGATGGCCGCCATGTCTTCCGGCGTGAACGGACGCTCGTAGGCGATATCGTAATAGAAGCCTTCGTCGATGACCGGACCGATGACCATCTTCGCGGTCGGGTACAGTTGCTTGACCGCGTGACCGACCAGGTGAGCGCAAGAGTGGCGAATGATCTCCAGCCCCTCTTCATCCTTTGGCGTAATGATTTGCAGGGTCGCATCGCTGCTGATGATGTCGCTGGCGTCGACCAGTTGGCCATTGACCTTGCCGGCGAGCGTTGCCTTGGCCAGACCTGCACCGATGGATGCGGCGACCTCGGCTACGGAAACCGGGTGATCGAATGAACGTTGACTGCCGTCGGGAAGAGTAATAGTTGGCATGGCGCCTCCTCTCCTAGTGGTGACCCCTACCAAAGGTCACGTGGGTTGGGATGAGCCAGTACAAGATCCGATCCAGGCCATTCAATGACGAACGCCTGCCTTACAGCGGCAGGAGCCTTGCGGCCAACCGGAAAACCGAACCAGAGTGACTGGGATTCAAATCGGGAAATAATTCGCACGCCGACCGCACCGGGACTGAGGGTCATCCGGCGCCTGAGAACGCTTGAGCCCGGCATGCTAGCACAGATGAGCGGTCGCTTACGCCCTGATTTAGCAGAAGGCGGATTGTCCGTTTTTATGCCAGAGTGCTGAACTTGAAAGGCCCTTGCACCCTCAGATAACAAGACATTGACCCACAAGGAGCATCCTCGCATGCGTCTGAAAAGCTTATTCGCCGTCGTCGCCCCCGTCGTTCTGCTGCTGCCACTGAGCGCCCATGCCGACTGGCCGAAGGGCGAGCGCGAGAAGTACATGGCCCAGTGCACTCAGGCAGCCACTCAGCAAATCGGTGCTGCCGCGGCCAAATCCCACTGTGCGTGCGGTGCTGACGCCATCAAGTCCTATCCGGCCAGCGACATTCAGGCGCTGATGGACAACAAGGCCACCCCTGAGCTGCAACAGAAAGCCCTTGGCCAGATCGCCAAATGCAAGGCAAATCCCCCAGCGAAAAAGTGAGAAAACCGAGCTTCCTGATCGGCTGAAAGCTGTAAAAAAATGCTGGAAATGAAGCTTTTCAGACGATTTATGCAGGTTTTACAGGTTTTTTTATCGCCTTTACGTTTCGCTGCAGGCCTTTCAAACCGGGGCTTTCAGCAGAAACAGACGGTAAAGAAAACACGACTGATTGGCAAACAGCACGTCCGGGGGGCTACCAAAGCGAACATTTCGACTATGATACCCGGGTGTGCCCAGTTGGCCTGAGCAGCACAGCACTACTGAAAATATATGTTTCTTGGAGATACACCATGTCTAATCGCCAAACCGGCACCGTTAAATGGTTCAACGATGAAAAAGGCTTCGGCTTCATCACTCCTACAGGTGGCGGTGACGACCTGTTCGTACACTTCAAAGCTATCGAAAGCGACGGTTTCAAAAGCCTGAAAGAAGGCCAGACCGTTTCCTTCGTGGCTGAGAAAGGCCAAAAGGGTATGCAAGCTGCACAGGTTCGCCCAGAGTAATTTCTCGGCGCACTAAAAAAACCCCGTCCATGTGACGGGGTTTTTTATGCCTGCAACGAAAGCAGTCTACGATCAGCCGCAGTTGACGCGAGTCACCACCAGATTGTTGTCGGTGTTGAGATTCAGCCGATCGGAACGATATTCCAGGGTGATCATATCGGTTGGCTTGAGGAAGCGTGCGTTCTGTGCGCCGGCCTTGGCCCGCGCCTCCTCCAGCAGTTGCGGCGATGCCTTTTTACCAATGGTGAACTCTGCCGCCGTCGCTTCACAGCGGCTGTGACCGGATTCGGATGCCACTGGATCCTTGGCTGACTCGCTGGAGGTCGTGGAGCAACCCGCCAACATGGCAGCAGCCATCAATGCACCCAGTGTCGCGAACTTCAAAGGCATGAAGCCTCCTTGTTTTAAATGGTTAAGCTGAGATCGTGCGACCGCCAATCCGGCGTTTGGTTTCCCGGCGAGTGCCATCACCCTGCCCCACAATCGAAAAACGCCGAGTGTGCCTGAGCCTTGCCCGACTCTTTATCAAACAATCGTGACTGAATATTAACGACGCTCAATAAACGTCAATGTAGTCAAACGGTGGATTCGGCCAGTTGTCTTTGAGCGCGTTGTAAATCTGCATCACCCAGACTTCGTCGCTGGCAGCGACCTTGCCCACATAGCCCGAGCCCTTCGCCCACGTTTCGAGGCGAAACAGCAGACCGTCGATCTCTTGTCCACCGGTCACGGTGGACAAATAGGCGATGCCACCTTTGGTCACGCGCAACTGGGTGTGCTCGTCATCGCTGGCTGAGGCCAGTAGTTGGCGCACAGCTTCGAGTGTCAGGCCGTCGGGGGTATTCAAATCGATCTGCACAGCAGGGTCCTCGGAAAGCCGAAAAGACCAAGTGTCGCATAGCGCTTCGTTCATGCCTAAGTCGCAGTGCCAAATGTCACGCAAAATGGTTAACTCGAAAACAGACCTCCTGACCTTTCGAGCCTCTCATGATCAGCCTCAGCATCGACGCCGCCATTAACGCCAAATGGGCAGACGGACATAGCTCTTACAGCCCCGGCACGACGGAAGAGCTGGCGCTGATCGGTATCGATTTATTGGTCAAGGAGTTGGGAATAGAGGCAGCGCAGCAATTTATCAATCAGGCATTTGAACGATACACGACCGTACAGGCCGAACAGACGCAGTAAAAACCCGCAAGCAACGGCCTGCGGGTACTGGCTTATTTCAGACGTTTCAGACGCTCGGTCAGCAGATCGAAAAATCCCTGGGCGTCGCCATTCTCGACCCAGAAGGCATTCTTCGGCGCTTTCAAACCGTCGTACCAGTCAACGATCGTTTGGCCGAATGTCGGCCCTTCCCGGCTGTCCACGACGACATTGACCGACCGCCCGGTGAACAGCTCAGGCTTGAGCAAATAAGCCACGACCGTCGCGTCATGCACCGGACCACCTGGAATACCGTAGTGCTCCATATCGCCCTTGATGTATTCGTTGAGGATGCCGCCGACAATCTTGCTCGCATTGTTGTTCAGCGCGGCAATCTGCTTCAGGCGCGCGTCACTGGTGAGGATCTTGTGCGTCACGTCCAGCGGCAGATACGTCAGCTTCACGCCACTCTTGAGCACCACCTCAGCCGCCTGCGGATCAGCAAACAGGTTGAATTCAGCCACGGGGGTGATGTTGCCACCGTTGAAATGCGCCCCGCCCATGATTACCACTTCCTTGATGCCCTGGACGATCTCGGGCTCCTGGATCAGCGCCAGTGCCAGGTTGGTTTGCGGGCCGAGCATGGCAATAGTGATGCTGTGTGGTTTGGCGCTTTTGAGCGTATCGATCAGATAGTTGACCGCACTGCCTTGCGCGAGGCCTTTTTTCGGTTCGTGAACCGTGACACCCGACAAACCTTCCTTGCCATGAATGTTCTCGGCATAGATCGGCGTGCGCATCAGCGGCTTCGGCGCGCCAGCGTAAACCGGCACGTCTTCGCGCCCCGCCCATTCCCGCGCCAGGCGCGCGTTGCGCGAAGTCTTGTCGAGGCGCACGTTGCCAGCCACGGTGGTCAACGCACGAATATTCAGCTCGTCGGGCGAGGCCAGGGCGAACAGCAAGGCGACCACGTCGTCAGCGCCCGGATCGGTATCGATGATCAGATCGATTTTTTCCGCCGCCTGAGCGCCGGTCGCGGTTATCACGGACAAAAGCAGCAGGCTCCGGATCAGGTGATGGATTTTTTCAGCATAGCGTTGCATGGCGCATTCCTTGTGCAGTTGAAAATCGAAATCAGAATGTAACCCCGGCGACCAGCACGATGTTGCAGTACGGCTGACATTCGCCTGTACGAATAATCGCCCGTGCCTGTCGGCTGAGCACTTTGAACTGCTCGTGAGTGAGCAAATCGCGACGTCCCAGCGCACCTTCGGCATTCAATGCCTCCAGCGTAGCCAGCGCCGCGGGCTGCTTGTCGAAGATCTCCCTGGCCAGCGCATGGCTCTCGACCTGCATCTCGCTGAGTATGACCTTCAGCGTGCTGACGAAATCCGGGACCCCATGCGTCAGGGCCAGATCGATCAGTTCGACTCCCGGCGGCACCGGCAGCCCGGCGTCGCCGATGACCACCCTGTCGCCATGACCCAAAGAGGCGATCAGGCGCGATAGCGCGATGTTCAGCAGAGGTGTTTTTTTCATGCAGGTTTAAACCCCTGAACGTCGGATAAGCGTGGAATGGACGGCTGCGCACCTGCGCGAGTGACCGACAGCGCGGCGGCGATTTGTCCGTAGCGGATAGCCTCGGCCTCGGAACTGCCAGCCGCGAGCGCAGCGGCAAAACCACCAACAAAGGTGTCGCCTGCTGCCGTGGTATCGACCGCCTTCACTTTCGGCGCAGGAAAATGTTCGAAGCCCTTGCCGTTGGCGAACAGCGAGCCCTCGGCACCGAGGGTGACGATAACCTTGCTCGCGCCCATGGCGAGCAGGTGGCTGGCAGCCTTTTCAGCGGTTTGCAGCGAGTCGACCGGCAGGCCGCTCAACGCGGCCGCTTCACTCTCGTTGGGAATCAGATAATCGATGGCGGCAAACCAGTCTGCCGGCAGTGGTCGGCTGGCCGGTGCCGGATTGAGAATCACCGTCTTGCCCAGTGCACGTGCGCGCTTGAGCGCATGCCCCACCGTGGCATCGGGGATTTCCAACTGGCAGATCACCACATCGGCGTCCTGCAACACCGCATCGAACCGGTCAATCACCGCCGGCGTCATCGCTGCGTTGGCGCCGGCAACAATCACGATAGCGTTCTGACTGTGGTCATCGACCACGATCAGCGCCACGCCACTGGAACCCTCGACAACGCTAACGGCCTGGCAATCGATCTGCTCGGCCAGCAGCGCATCACGCAACTGCACACCGTAATCGTCAGAGCCGACGCAACCGACCATCGCCACTTGCGCCCCGAGGCGCGCCGCGGCCACGGCCTGGTTGGCGCCCTTGCCACCGGACACGGTGGCGAAAGAGTGACCGATCAGCGTTTCACCGCCTGTCGGCAGCCGTGGCGCCCGGGTGACCAGGTCCATGTTCAAGCTGCCTATTACCACTACATTTGCTGGCATACATCACTACTCGTCAATTCGGTTTCAGCGGTATTCGGTGAACACGCCGGACTGCGGCGCAGTGGATTCGCGCAAGACAATACTCGGGGTCACGATCCGCTGATCAGTGCCCAGATTCGGCGTAGCAATCCTTCGCAACAAGACTTCAGCCGCCATTTCTCCCAGTTGCAGGATCGACTGGCCAACTGTGGTCAGCGCCGGATAAACGTAGCGGCTCATCTGGATGTCGTCGAAGCCGATCACTGACAGCTCGGCCGGTACCCGCACGTTACGTTCGGCCGCCGCGCGCAACACGCCGATGCCGATCATGTCGTTACCGGCAAAAATCGCACTGGGCGGATTGCTTTCAAGCAGCCGGGCCGCGGCGTTGTAACCGCCGGTGCTGGTAAAGTCGCTCTCCAGCATGCGCTCCGCGCGCGCCTCGATGCCTGCCTCTTTCAGCGCTCGGCAGTATCCGGCCTGACGCATTTGCGCCACGCTGGTACTCGCCGGACCACCAATAGTGGCGATGTCGCGGTGGCCTAACTCGAGCAGGTGACGTGTCGCCAGATAAGCGCCGTACTCGTGGTCGATGCGCACCAGATCGGCATTCACACCTTCCAGGCCACGGTCGACAATCACCATCGGTGTTTTCACGCCCGCCAGCCCCTCCGCCAGGCTACTGTCACCGCCGGCGGAGGCAACGATCAGGCCGTCGATGCGTTTTTCCAGCAACACGCGCAAATAGCTGCGCTGTTTTTCCGGGTTGTCGTCGGAGTTGCAAAGAATCACGCAGTAGCCGTTTCGCTCGCAATAGTCCTCGATACCACGGGCCAGCTCGGCGAAGTACGGGTTGAGACTGTTGGGCACCAGCAAGCCGATGGTGGCAGTGGTCTTGGCTTTCAGCGAACGGGCCACCGCACTGGGCACATAATCGAGACTCTTGATCGCGGCTTCGACTTTCAAACGCACTTCCTGACTGACCGGCCGGGTGTTGTTCACCACGTGGGACACGGTCGTGTAGGAAATGCCTGCGAGTGCCGCTACATCCTTGATCGTTGCCATCGTTATCTCAGCTCCGTCGACTGGCGCGTTGACTGCGATAAGTGTCGAGCACCACCGCAATCACGATCACCGCACCCGTGATGATGCGCTTGGTCGGTTCGGTCGCACCGATCTGGGCAAGCCCTGCCGCCAGCACGGAAATAATCAACACGCCGAAGAACGTACTGATCACCGAGCCACGCCCGCCCATCAGGCTCGTGCCGCCGATTACCACGGCAGCAATCACTTGCAGTTCCAGGCCGGAACCGGCATTCGGGTCAGCCGCTTCCAGTCGGGAAATCTGAAACAGCGCAGCGATCCCGGCCAGCAGCCCCATCAGGCTGAACACCAGAATTTTGTAGGGTTTCGGATTGATCCCGGCCAGGCGTACCGCCTCTTCGTTGATGCCGATGCCGATCAGGTAGCGGCCGAACACCGTGCGGGTCAAAACGGCCTGGGCGATGAAAATCACCAGCAAGGCAATGATGAATGACGGCGAGATGCCGAAAGCGATCGGGTTCGACAGCCAGGCAAATGCATCGCCAATGTACGCAGTCCGCGACCCGGTCATCTGATAGGCCACGCCCCGGGCCATTTCCAGCACACCCAGGGACACGATGAACGATGGAATCCGCCAGGCCACGGTGATCGAGCCAGTGATCGTGCCAGCCAGCGCCGCAACCGCCATGCCGAGCAGCGCAGCTGGCAATACGCTCCAGCCCCAACCGAGAATGGCAACGCTGACCGTCGACGCCGCCAGTGCCAGCACCGAACCCACCGACAGGTCGATACCGCCAATGATCAGCACGAAGGTCATACCGACCGCCAGCACCATCAAATCGGGAATCTGATTGGCCAGCGTGCTGAACGTGTTATAGGACAAAAAGTGGCTGCTCAACATCGAGAACAGCGCGACCATTGCCAGCAAGGCACCGGCCAGGCCGAGATAAGTGCCCAGGCCGTAGAAATTGCCACTACGTTTGCCGGCAGGAGATGCAGTTTTCATGGGAGATCCCTAGGCGCCGCTTCGTTGAGCAACGCATCACGTTTTTGGTAGCCGGCGAACGCGGCGGCAAGCAAATCATCCTGAGTCCAGCTATCGCGCTCGAAGGTGTCGATCAGGCGCCCTGCCGACAGCACGCCGATCCGGTCGCAGATCAGCATCAGCTCACGCAAGTCACTGGAAACCACCACCAGCGCTTTGCCCTGGCGAGTCAATTCACCGAGCAAAGCATAAATGTCGAACTTGGCACCGACGTCGATGCCGCGGGTAGGCTCATCGAACAGCAGCACCGAACAATCGCGCTCCAGCCAGCGACCAATCACCACTTTCTGTTGATTACCGCCCGACAGCTCCGACACCAACTGTGTCGGGCTGGAACTGCGGATACGCATGGCGTCTATCTGACGCTGGGCCAAAGAGATTTCGTCGCCGTTATTGACGAACCCGCCACTGGAAATTTCCGGCATGTTGCCCAGCGCGATATTGGCGCTGATCGACTGGCTGAGCAGCAAGCCCTCGCCCTTGCGATCCTCGGTGATCAAGGCAATACCGTGGCGCACCGCGTCGACCGGCGACCGCACACTGACCACCTGAGCCGGCGAACCGAGCGCGATGCTGCCGCTATCGGCAGTATCAGCGCCGAAGATCAACCGCAGCAGCTCGGTACGCCCTGCCCCGATCAGCCCGGAAATACCGAAGATTTCTCCGGCACGCACTTCAAAGGACACATCGCGCACCTTGTCCGAGCGGGTCAGGCCCTTGACCGTCAGCGCCGCAGCGCCAATCTTGCGCGGCCCCATGTCGATGTGCTCGCCCAGTTCGCGACCGACCATCAGCGTGACCAGTTGCTCGCTGTTGTAATTGGCCATCGGCTCGACGCAGACCAGATTGCCGTCGCGCAACACGGCAATCCGCTGAGCTACGCGGGCCAGTTCTTCGAGGCGATGGGAAATATAAATGATGGAAACACCGCGAGCCTGCAGACGAGTGATCTGTTCGAAGAGCATTTCGACTTCGCGCGCGGTGAGCATCGCGGTCGGCTCGTCGAGGATCAGCACATGGCAGTCACCGATCAGGTTGCGCGCAATTTCGACCATCTGCTGATGACCGATGCCCAACTCGCCGACCAGCGTATCGGGATCGATCGCGTCGAGACCGACTTGCGCCATGGCTTCGATAGCGGCCTTGCGCAATTGCTTGCGACTGATCCAGCCGCCGTGACTCGGCAGGTTATCGAGAAACAGGTTCTCCGCCACCGACAACGTCGGCAACAGATTGAGTTCCTGCATGACCATGCGCACGCCGAGGTCTTCGGCCTGGGTACGGCTGCCAGGGCAGTATTCTTTGCCCTGGAATTCCATGCGGCCGGTGGTCGGGGTGACCAGGCCACCGATGATCTTCGAGAGGGTGCTTTTGCCAGCGCCATTCTCGCCGGTCAGCGCCAACACTTCACCACGCATCAGCGTCAGATCGATGCCGCTGAGCACCGGTTGCGCATAAGTCTTACCGATACCGCTGACCGAGAGGACAGCGTTCGGGGCGGAAACTGACATAAAAACTCTCCATGCGCTCGCCCGGACGGACGAGCGCCGTTGTGTCGCCAGAAGACTTATTGGGTAACCAGTTCGACCGGCGTTTCGATCACGCCATTGGCAGCGCCGTCGACTTTCTCGCCCTTGATGATTTTCAGCGCGGTCTCGATGCCGAACACGGCTTGTCTGGCCGCGAACTGATCAGCCGTCGCCAACACGCGACCGTCCTTCAACATCGGTTTGATGGCGTTGATGTTGTCGTAGCCGACCACTTTCACCTGACCGGCCTTGCCAGCGGCACGCACCGCGGAAACGGCACCGACCGCCATGCTGTCATTGCCAGCCAGCAGCGCCTTGATCTGCGGGTACTCGCTGAGCATGGAAGAGGCAACCTGATTGCCCTTGTTGATTTCCCAGTCACCGGACTGCAGCGACACCACCTTGATCTGCGCCGCGTCCATCGCGTCCTTGAAGCCGGCCGTGCGTGCCTGGGCATTGGTCGTGGTGGAGACACCTTCGATGATGCCGACCTCGTCGCCCGCCTTCAGTTGCTTGGCCAGGTATTCGCCGACCAGACGTGCACCCTTGCGGTTGTCCGGCCCTACGAATGGCACGCTGATGTTCTTGCTTTTGACGATGGCAGGATCGAGCTGGTTGTCGATGTTGATGACCGTGATGCCGGCATCGACGGCTTTCTTGATGACAGGCACCATGGCCTTGGAGTCGGCGGGCGCGATGACCAGCGCATCGACTTTCGAGACGATCATCTGCTCGACGATACGGATCTGGTTCGCGGTGTCGGTTTCGTCCTTGATGCCGTTGGAAATCAGGTCGAAATCGGCAGCGTGTTCTTTCTGGTAAGCCTTGGCGCCGTCTTCCATGGTCAGGAAGAATTCGTTGGCCAGAGACTTCATGACCAGCGCGACCTTGGGTTTTTCAGGGGATTCGGCGAATGCCGACGAGACGGGTAGTGCGGCGGCTGTGGCAGCCAGCATAGCGACAGCAAGAAGACGTCCAGCGAATGGCAGCTTCATGGGTTCACTCCGATCTTATGATTATTGTGAGCAACGCTCGCGCTGGCGTAAGCTTCATCGCTTCTCCCGGCCATACCGCGCCGTATGAGTCGCGCAAACGTTTGCGTAGACCGAACTATGCGAATCCCGCCGACATTTGTCAACAATCACAAATCGTCATTTATTGTAGGGCGAATCGTCCGACCCGCCCTTTCGCTGCTTACACCGTGGTGCTGACAAAATTACCGCTGGTAGTGCTCTTGGACATTTCCTTGACCAGCGAACCCGCCACTTCAGCCAGCGCGGCGCTGGTCTGTGCGATCTGCCCCTGAATGGCCATGAGCGCCTGCGACTTTGCCTCCGGCGTCGGATAGCTGCGGGCCTGAGCGGCCGCCAGTTGCTGCTGCTGTTCCTGCAACTGCTTTTGCAGCTCCTGCATCCGCTTCAACAGCATCTTGACGGTGACGCCCAGATTATCGCCGCTTTCAGCCTTGCTGTCTGCTGGTGCAGCAGGACCACCACCGGTTCTGACCTGCGTGACGTCAGCCTTCTCGGTGCCAGACGCCTCGGCAGAAGCATCCGCTTGCTCCTGATTCATTGTGTTGATCGTTGCCGCGGTCTTGCCGCCGATCGTGACAGCGCCAGGATTTGTAAAACCGACCGTCAGTGACATGGGAACTCCCTACGTTTTAGTTTCCTTGAACACCCATCGGCCCGAACGAATGTTTCTTTAGCAGAAAGACGCAAATCGGCAATCCGCATAACCGGACAGAACCGGTAGTCCCTTTCGGAGAGCCGAACAGGAAGACGCGCAGTGTTCGGAAACCCGGATAACCGACTCACTCCGCAATTTGAAGATTTATAAAATATTGATGCAAATCATCGAGTTAAGCATTTTTACGGCGCAAAGTACGAGTGGTACAGATCCTGCTCCGTTCATTGCACCCCAGCCTCCAGATCGGCTCGGGGCGCATCTAGATGAACCTGCATCAGCACCGTCTCACTACTAGAGAGAAAAATAATGAAATCTGCTTTCAACACTTTGGTTCCGGGCGCTTTGGCCCTCCTCCTGCTCCTGCCCACAGCCCTTCAGGCAAAAGAAGTCGAAACCCAGACCAGGCTCGCTAACGTCGTGGTACTTGCCACTGGCGGCACCATCGCCGGTGCCGGTGCGAGCGCCGCCAACAGCGCCACCTACCAAGCCGCCAAGGTCGGCGTTGAACAACTGATCGCCGGCATTCCCGAGCTGAGCAAGCTGGCCAATGTACGTGGCGAACAAGTCATGCAGATTGCCTCCGAAAGCATCACCAACGAAAACCTGCTGCAACTGGGTCGTCGCGTGGCCGAACTGGCCGACAGCAAAGATGTCGACGGCATCGTCATCACCCACGGCACCGACACCCTGGAAGAAACCGCTTACTTCCTGAACTTGGTAGAGAAAACCGACAAGCCGATCATCGTGGTCGGCTCGATGCGTCCGGGTACCGCCATGTCTGCTGACGGCATGCTCAATCTGTACAACGCCGTGGCCGTGGCCAGCAGCAAAGAAGCTCGCGGCAAAGGCGTGCTGGTGACCATGAACGATGAGATCCAGTCCGGTCGCGACGTCAGCAAAACGATCAACATCAAGACCGAAGCGTTCAAAAGCGCGTGGGGCCCGATGGGCATGGTCGTTGAAGGCAAATCCTACTGGTTCCGCTTGCCAGCCAAGCGCCATACCATGGATTCGGAATTCGACATCAAAACCATCAAAAGCCTGCCGGACGTAGAAATCGCCTACTCCTATGGCAACGTCAGCGATACCGCTTACAAGGCCCTCGCGCAATCCGGCGCCAAGGCGATCATCCATGCCGGCACCGGCAACGGCTCGGTGTCTTCCCGCGTTGTCCCGGCCCTGCAAGCGCTGCGCAAGGATGGTGTGCAAATCATTCGCTCGTCCCACGTCAACGCTGGCGGCTTTGTCCTGCGTAACGCCGAACAACCCGATGACAAGTATGACTGGGTGGTCGCGCATGACTTGAACCCGCAAAAAGCCCGCATCCTGGCGATGGTCGCACTGACCAAAACCAACGACAGCAAAGAGCTGCAACGGATGTTCTGGGAATACTGATTGCCCCTCGCCCGATCCAGTCTGGACCGGGCATTCGATTCATCACTCGCCTGATCGGCGGGTGATGCCCCGTCCAGCATCTTTCCTACAAAAAACTCGACGCGCCTTACACCAAAAACCCAAAACCGCTGTCAGAGGATTTTCTTGAAATTTAAGCAGTTGCGAAATTGCTTACAGTTAAATACTGTATGCACGTACAGCTTAATAAGGATAACCTCGTGGCCACCTCTCCTGATGCTCCTGACGCTTACGAACGCATGGGCATGCGCGTTCAGAAAATCATCAACTCCCCCACCGCACAGAAAGCCAAAGCCGCACTGATCTTCCGCCTGCCAGACGAGCCGATGGACCAGTGGGAGCGTCTGCTTGAGGAAATCGACGAGAACGACAACGTCACCCTCGCCTACCGCGACGACGGTGGCGTGCAGATTTTTTGGGTTGTGCCGAAGGAAGATTGATTCAATGATTGTCCGCTGTTTTGCTCTACTGCTGCTGTTCGTCACCGTGGGTGCCTATGCTGGCGCTCCCCGCACATTCACTGAAGCCAAGAAGGTCGCCTGGACACTGTACGCACCGCAGTCCACCGAGTTTTACTGCGGCTGCAAATACACCGGCAACAGGGTCGACTTGAAGGCGTGTGGTTACGTTCCGCGCAAGAACGCCAAACGCGCGTCTCGTATCGAATGGGAGCACATCGTGCCGGCCTGGCAAATCGGCCATCAGCGCCAATGCTGGCAAGAAGGCGGGCGTAAAAACTGCACACGCTACGACCCGATCTATCAGAAAGCCGAAGCGGATTTGCACAACCTGGTACCGAGCATCGGCGAGGTCAACGGTGACCGCAGCAACTTCAGCTTCGGCTGGCTGCCAGTGCAGTCCGGCCAGTACGGCTCATGCCTGACCCAAGTCGACTTCAAGGCAAAGAAGGTCATGCCCCGCCCGTCGATTCGCGGAATGATCGCGCGCACCTATTTCTACATGAGCAAGCAATACGGCTTGCGCCTGTCGAAACAGGATCGGCGCTTGTACGAAGCATGGGACAAGACCTACCCGGTGCAGGACTGGGAGCGTCAGCGCAATCAAAGCGTGGCGTGCGTGATGGGACGAGGCAACGAGTTCGTCGGCCCGGTTAATCTGAAAGCTTGCGGCTGATCAATCGCGACAAAAAAAAGGGCCTCGAACAGGAATGTTCGAGGCCCTTTTTTACGCCTGAACACCAGGCTTGGTGTCGCGCCAATAGCCCATCAGGTTGAGCGCTTCGCGGGGAATGCCGCACTCCTTGATCAAGTACCTGCGCAGGCTCATGACCGCGGCACTTTCTCCGGCGATCCAGCCATAGAAACCTTCACTGGCCGTCTCGGCAACTTCCCAGAGAATGTCTTTATCGATATCGACCTCAGCCAACTCTACCGCCTGCCCCACAGCTGGCTGCACGGGCAGGATTGCACGACGCACTGCCTCCACCATCAGAGCACCGGCAATCACCGCGTCGGCTTGATCGCGAATCAGCCATTGTACTGAGAGCCCCGGCCAGTCCGGCACGGCGAGCATGTCTTGCGCGCTGTCGACTTCGAAGAATGCCTGCGTTTGCGGTGGCTTCGCGAGGGTCGCCAACTCATCGAGAATCCCCATCGCCGCTGGCAATGCCGTCGCATCCGCGACAATCAGCAACTGCGTGAGCGTTTTTGGGGGCTTCCATTCAAACCCACCGGTTTCTTTCGCTGAAAATTGCTTGTCAGGCGCAAGAATCTGCATCGAGTCCCCTGGCTGCGCTCGCAACGCCCAACGCGATGCCGGACCGGTTTCCCCATGCAATACAAAATCGATATCCACCTCGCCCTGTTCGGCACGCAGATGCCGGATGGTGTAAGTGCGCATCGCGGGACGACGATCCGCAAGCATCGACTTGAATCGAGCGTACCAACCATCTTCCCGGGCAAGCTTTGAGTGCGTGCCGTCAGCGGCGGGAAAAAACAGCTTTACTCGTTGGTCCGGTGCCCATGTTGCCATTTCGGTGACTGGCGGCCCCGTCAGCGTGAGCCGCATCATGTGTGGACTCAATTGCGTTTTGCGGTGCAAGGTGACATCGAACAGCCTGTAAGGATTGGCGGAAGCCATCGGGCGCTCCTTGTGGAAATCATCAGCGACTCCCATGAAAACGAATCGCGCCGGATCGCCTTTAGGCAACTCCGCCGAATGGCATGCTTACGGCGCGATCGGATGTTCGACCAACACCGATTCAATGTTCTGCTTTTTGGCTTTCACCAAAGCCGCATCAACCTGCACCTTGCGCGCTTCAGCTTCAGCCCGGGAATTGAACGGTCCGATGAGAATCCGCGTCTTGCCGCTGCTGTCCTTGATAACGGTCGGAACGAAAGCATGCTCGATCAACCAGCCACTCAGATCGCTGACGGCCTGAGGGGTTTCGCCACGCACTTCGAGATCCCACTGCGGCGCCGATGCCACCGCCGGCGCTGTCGCTACCGCCGCTTTCGGTTTTTGCTCCTCTACAGGATTGCCTTCACCACACCCTGCCAATGCCAGTGCCACGACCAACCAGACCAATTTGCGCACAACGCTTTCCTCGGAATTCTCAAAGCGGCGATCTTAACATTCATAAATACTTCGCGAGCCCCGCAAAATGGGCACAAAACAACGAGATTGATGATTGCAGCCTCTGTATAGTTACGCCCTGGGAATTAATGCCGCTTCTGCGCGTCAGAAAGAGGCACCCAAACCGTGAGACTTCGCACTAATCTATACGTACCACCGACTTCTGCACTGTCTGAATCAGGTGCCCTACAAAGCAATCAAGGAGAAGACCATGCTGATACTCACCCGCAAAGTCGGTGAAAGCATAAACATCGGTGATGACATCACCATCACCATTCTGGGCGTCAGCGGCCAACAGGTCCGCATCGGTATCAACGCTCCGAAGAATGTTGCCGTGCACCGTGAAGAAATCTATCAGCGCATCCAGGCTGGCCTGACCGCCCCAGACAAGCCACAGACGCCCTGAGCCACCCGCAGTCAGTAGCCAGTTCGTGTGCCTGCGCGCAATGACTGGCTAAAGATTCACGCGCCGTTTTGCCATCCGCTTCCCACTCCACTGGGTACGGCGCTTGAAACACCGGAACACTTCGTTACGCCCCCCTCCCTCTTGCCGCACGATACTACCTGCCATTCCTGTCACTGACTGTCGGACGTTTCCGATAGCGCACGGGGAATTCGCGCTCCTACCCCAAAGAGATGCCCCGCGCCATACCCGTCGCCGCGATGACCATGAGCGCCAGCAGCAGCGCTTCGACGTGACTGAGACGCGCAAACAGCCTTGCTCGCCCAGTGTCAGGCACCGCTCCCCGCGCCTTGCCGATCCGCCATTTGATCAATGTGATCATCGGTGCAAGCTCAATTAGCAGAATCAGTACAAACAGCGTCATCTTCAGATGAAACAGCGATTGATGAAGGTAGTAGTCAGCACCTTTTTCGTAGCCAGCAAAGGCTCGCATCCCGCCGGTGGTGAGCAAGATCAGCGCCGACACTCCCCAGATATTATCGGCCAGCAAAACCCGCCCGACCTCTCCCGTACCGGCCGCCAGACGACTGAACGCTGCACCGCGCGTCAGCACGGCCCAGAAGCCCAAGGCAAAAGCCAGAAGATGCACAGCGGCGAGGAACCAGTGACTCAGCATCGCTACCCCCAATCGGCAATCGTTAGAAAATCGGCCAGTCAGTAGTAGTCGAAAAAACCGCGACGTGCCTGTGGCTTGTCGCCGGGGATCAACGAGACACCAGGAGAGGAAATTTAACGGAGGGCAAAAGCCAAATCGCGGGCAAAAAAAATCCCAAGCAGCTGATGGAAGCTTGGGATTTAAAAATGCATAAACCGTGGTGGTGAACGCGGGACGGATGTTACTTAAATTCACAACCCTCAACAAGGCTTTTTGGATAACCGGTCGGTTAAAAAAAATCGTAACCTGTTCAATATCAGACAGATTTACGTTTTTCTCGGCATCAACGCCTTACGCCCACACTGAATCCCGAGCTACCTGGAGCGGACCACAATCGTGGAGGCAAGCATGTCGCCGAGGCGCTTACGTGAACCAAAGAAGATAAAGATCCAGTCCGGAATATTTAAAAACGGGGTAATGATAGTGCGCATAAAGGATTGGTAGAGATTGCAGTCCAGATGGCTGCGCTCGTCGATCAGGCCACCGATATGCGCCAGTATGGTACTGGTGGAGAGGCCCCAAGCCGACACCGAAGTCGTATGTCCATATCAAGCCGTGCAAAAGAATGCTTCGCCCACGCGATTGCTGTTATCGAGAAGCTAACCAGAGCCGTGGCGAAGGGAAGGCTCAAGGAGTCGGATCTGATGCTGCTGGAGCGCATCGCCGGCATGATGGAGAAGACCAACGCCCCCCAAGCCTTGAGCCAGACGCGAAAAAGCCCGGCAACTGCAGGCCGGGCTTTGGTGGTAGATACAGAATTATTTACATTTTGCAGCCATAAATTCGCCAGATTTCGTCGAGAGGATCACATCCTTCTGCTCGTCAATGGCCGCACGAGCCGCCATGCTATAGATCTCTCGCCTTTCTTCCGCAGACCCGTGGCGGAAAAAATCAGACATCGTCGACGAACCATGAAGTTTCGTCGAAGCGCCTGCTGCCTTCTCGCCTTTCATGGGAATTCTCCGTTCAAAATACGTTCAAGCTCGCTGGGATCATAGGGCTGGTTGATGAACCCGTCAATTTCGTCAGCCGAAAGGTTAATGCCAATATCGCCGTTCACCCCATCGTTATCCTTGATAATCACATCCACTTGCAACGCATCCTGAAACTCATCCTTGAGCGTACAGACAGAGACCTTTGCGGCATAGAATTGCCTGACAAACTCAGGACACGGGATGCTCCTTCCATCTTTCCTCTCTCTCGCAAGCACGAATTCCCAAGCAAGTTCAGGACGCTGATAGACATAGATTATTTGGGCGGACCTGTTTTCTTTATCGAGAGCTCGCGAGATATTTCGGCGCGCCACATCGAGATTCGCAAGAGTCCCATCCAGCAGGAACGATTGACGCTGCTGATAAACCAAATCAAGGGTTCGCTCGACAATGGTCGTTACTCCACGCTGAAAGAGCCTGGAATTCCGCCCTGTGTATTCACGGAAATAGACTCTAAAATCGTCAGGATCGATTCGTAACGCTTTCGACACGCCGACCTGCATCATCCCAATAAATGCCTTGGACACCTCAGTTTTCCCTGCGCCAGGCGACCCTGCCATGAACACAGAGACGGGGTACTCATCGCTCGGATAGGTCTTCAAACAGGCCAACTCCCGGGCAATACGGGTTCGGTTTTGCTTCGCAAACATCACAGCACGCTCAGAAACTGCTTGCTCTTCCTGGGTCATGGCTCATCCCTCTAAGGGGCTGGACTTTAACACCTCTATCCTGCGTAAGCCCGGCGCATGGCCGGAATGCTGTTCACTTACCTGACCCACTACTCGACGAAAGCCCGCAAGCGGTCGCCGTTCGACGCCAAGCTTCACTGGAACGCCGTCACGCCCGACCACCTGACCAAGTCATTTGCCCAGGCGCGGGACTCCTCGCAGGAATACATCCAGGCGCTGCTGGGCCACGCGGACGAGAAGATGACGAAGCACTATCAGGAGGGTCACGGCGACAAGACGATCGACTACGTTGAGGTGAGCGCCGAACTGGCGTTTTGAGGTGGGGGTTTTGCAAAAGTTTTGCAAATCGCAGACAACAAAAAAGGGCCCACCTTTCGGTGAGCCCTTCCAGACCGCCCAGCAGAGCGGATTTTGTTTGGTAGGCGCGATTGGACTCGAACCAACGACCCCCACCATGTCAAGGTGGTGCTCTAACCAACTGAGCTACGTGCCTGCTGTGAGGCGGCATTCTACGGAATTCCGTAGGGGTGTCAACACCTTTTTTTCACCTAACCCTATGAATATGCAAAATATTTAATTTCAGCGTGCCGACAGAGATTTTCAGTGGCTGGCGGAGGTTTTTCAACTCGGGTAGGATCGGCGCACTCGTAAAATATATTAAACAGAGGCTGCAGGATGGCGAACACCCCTTACCCAGAGTCTTATTATGCGGCGTCGGCCAATCCCGCACCGCCACGCCCTGTCCTGCAGGACGATGTGGAGACGGATGTCTGCGTGATCGGCGCCGGGTATACCGGGCTGTCCTCTGCCCTCTTCCTGCTGGAGAGCGGTTTTCGAGTGACGGTACTGGAAGCGGCCAGGGTCGGTTTCGGTGCCTCGGGGCGCAATGGCGGGCAGATCGTTAATAGCTATAGCCGTGATATTGATGTGATCGAGCGCAGCGTTGGCCCTCGGCAGGCGCAGATGCTTGGGCAGATGGCTTTCGAAGGCGGGCGGATCATTCGTGAACGCGTGGCCACGTACAACATCCAGTGCGATTTGAAGGACGGCGGCGTGTTCGCCGCCCTGACGGCGAAGCAGATGGGCCATCTGGAATCTCAAAAGCGCCTTTGGGAGCGTTTCGGCCATAGCCAACTCGAATTGCTCGATCAGCACCGGATCCGCGAAGTCGTGGCTTGCGATCAGTACGTGGGCGGCATGCTCGACATGAGCGGCGGCCACATCCATCCGCTGAACCTGGCGCTCGGCGAAGCGGCTGCTGTCGAATCCCTCGGTGGCACTATTTATGAGCAGTCGCCTGCGGTGCGCATCGAGCGCGGCGCCAATCCGGTCGTGCATACCCCGCAAGGCAAGGTCAGGGCGAAATTCATCATCGTTGCCGGCAACGCCTACCTCGGCAATCTGGTGCCGGAACTGGCCGCCAAATCGATGCCCTGCGGCACACAGGTAATCGCCACGCAACCGCTGGGCGATGAGCTGGCAAACACCCTGTTGCCGCAGGATTACTGCGTCGAAGACTGCAATTACTTGCTCGATTACTATCGCCTGACGGCTGACAAACGCCTGATCTTCGGCGGCGGCGTGGTGTACGGCGCGCGGGATCCGGCGAATATCGAAGCGATTATCCGCCCGAAAATGCTCAAGGCCTTTCCGCAACTCAAGGATGTAAAAATAGATTACGCGTGGACGGGCAACTTCCTGCTGACCTTGTCGCGCTTGCCGCAGGTTGGGCGTCTGGGTGACAACATCTATTACTCGCAGGGCTGCAGCGGCCACGGCGTGACTTATACGCACCTGGCCGGCAAGGTGCTGGCCGAGGCGTTGCGTGGGCAGGCTGAGCGTTTCGATGCGTTCGCTGATCTGCCGCATTACCCGTTCCCGGGCGGGCAATTGCTGCGTACGCCGTTTGCGGCGATGGGGGCCTGGTATTACGGGTTGCGTGACAAGCTCGGGTTCTGATCAGTGCTGTGGTGAGGGGATTTATTCCCTCACCACAGGGTTTGTGTAACGGCGGTCTATAGCTGATCCCGAGCAATCCCTCTGCGAATCCGCAGGATATCCGCCAGCACCGCCAAGGCAATTTCTGCCGGTGTCTTGCTGCCAAGATTAAGACCGATCGGCGCATGAATCCGCGCCAGTTCCGCCTCACTCAAACCACCAATGCGCCGCAAGCGCTCGAAACGCTTTTGCGATGTCTGCTGCGATCCCATCACGCCGATGTAGAAAGCGTCAGTGCGCACCGCTTCCATCATCGCCAGATCGTCGATGCGCGGATCGTGGGTCAGTGCCACCACCGCCGTGTCGCGATGACAACCGCCATCGGCAATAAACATCGATGGCAATTGCCGACGGATTTCCACGCCGTCGAGCAGCACGCCTTCAAGCACCTCGTCGCGCGGATCGCAGAGAATCACTTCAAACCCGAGCCCAAGCGCAAACTCGGCGCACGCCTGCGCCACACTGGAATAGCCGGCGAGCAACAAGCGCTGCGCTGCGCCAACACGAATGCGTACCCGATCGTTTTCGCGCGCAATCCGCGCACCCTGCTCGCCATCAGCGAACAGACTGCGCGCACCACTGACCAGATCGATCTCGCGAATCAAGCGACGCTGCCCCAGCAGCGCCGATTGCAATTCTCGCAAGTGCATCTGCACCGCGCAGTCGGCGTCGAGTTTCTCGACCAGCACATCGAGAATGCCGCCACAGGGCAGGCTGACCCGCGAGCGCGGGTCCTCGGCGGCGCCGTAACGCACGATGCTGACCGGATCGAGAAATGCACCTTCGGCGACGCGTTCGAGAAAATCCTCTTCGACGCAGCCACCGGACAGCGAACCGATCCACTGTCCGCCATCGTTCACCGCCAGCAGCGATCCTGGCGCACGCGGTGCCGAACCGTAAGTCGTCAGCACCGTGCACAACCAAATGCGCCGCCCCGCTGCCGACCACTCCAGCGCTCGCCGCATCACTTGCAGATCAAGATGCTGCATGTCAGTGCGCCTTGTGCTCGATCGACGGCGCATCCGCCTGCAGCTTCTGCACTTCGCTCACCGCCAGTTCAGCGGGCTGCCCGCCCCAGCCTTGGCGCAGATAATTGAGCAGATCGGTCAATTGCTCCGGGCTGAGTTTGCCGGCGAAGCCAGGCATCGGCTGCATGTGTTCAAAGCCGGAGAACTTCTGCTCGCCGATACCATCTTCGATGACCCGCAATAGATTGCGTGGATCTTCCAGACGCAACGTGGTGTTGCCACGCATGGCCACCGCGATATGCGGTTTGCCTTCGCCACCGACCGCGTGGCATCCGGCGCAGACGTTCAAATACTCCTGACGACCGCGCTGGGCACTGACGCCAAGCTTCTCTGCCGGTACCTCAACAAGCGCTTGGGCCACTGGAGGTTTGTCGCCGAGCAAGAACGTCGCCATCGCCGCCAGATCGGCATCGTCGAGGCCTTGCGTGCTGTTGTGGAACACCGGGAACATCTCGTTGAACATCGTCCCTTGCGCGCTCATGCCGTGTTTAAGGAAGGTGCTCAGATCCTCCTGGTTCCAGCCACGAGCCGCCAAGTCGGTGGCCAGCAGACTCGGCGCCAGATAACCATTGAGAATGCCGCCGGTCATGCGTTTGTCCAGTTGCATCGCGCCGGGCAGGCCGCGCGGGGTGTGGCATTCACCGCAGTGGCCAAGAACATCGACCATGTACTGGCCACGCTTCCACGCTTGGCTTTTGCCTTCGGCTGGCTCCAGCTTGAGGTCTTTGCCGTACAGCATATTCCAGCCGGTCAGGCCCAGACGGACGTTGAATGGAAAGCTGAGGCTGGTCACCGGTGCTGCACGGTCGATCGGCTCGATAGTTTTCAGGTACGCGTGAATCGCATCGGAATCGGCGCGTGGCATCAGGTGATACGAGGTATACGGCATCGCCGGATACAGGTTCGCACCATCTCGCCGCTTGCCCTCGGTCAGCGCCGCAAAGAACTCGTCGTCGTTATACAAACCGATGCCATGTTCCTTGCTCGGCGTGATGTTGGTGCCGTAGATCGTGCCGAACGGCGACACGATCGGCAGGCCGCCCGCATAAGGCGCGCCACCCGGCGCGGTGTGGCAGGCCATGCAGTCGGCGGCGCGGGCGAGGTACTCGCCGCGCTTGACCTGATCGTCGGCATGTGCAAACAGCAGCGGCGCAGCCAGCCCGAGCGTCAGGGTCATGGTCAGGCGGGTCAGTAACAGCTTCATGCTCAACCCTCCTTGACCAAACCGAGATCGGTCAGCACGTTGCGGGTAGCGTTGTAGTAACGCACGTACCCTGTACAACGGCAGACGTGATGACCGAGGCTTTCCTCGATGACCTGTTCGAGCTGGCTTTTGACGATTGGCTGGCGTTGCAGCTTTTCAACCAGCACCGTCGCGGCGTTGACGAAGCCCGGCGCGCAGTAGCTGCACTGGAAGGCGAACTCATCGACGAAGCGTTGCTGGATCGGGTTCAGCGCGGTGACCTGACCCTGCTCGTCGCGGGTCGCATGGCCTTCAATCGTGCGAACCTTCTTGCCCTCGAAGTAATGCGCGCCGGTGATGCAGGTGCGCACTTCTTCGCTGGTGCCGTCGGGGTTGTCGACGATCACCACACAGGCATGGCAGATGCCTTGGCCGCAACCCAGGCGCGAACCGGTGAGGTTTTTGTATTCGTGCAGATAGTCGATCATTGGCAGGTCATCAGGGATGTCCACCGGGCCGACGGATTGACCGTTGAGAGTCATTTGAAGCGGACGGTTAGCCATTGAGGGCCTCCTTGATGCGCGCAGCAGTGATGGGCAGATCGCGAACACGTTTACCGATGGCATGGGCCACGGCGTTACCGATGGCACCGACAATCGGGATCATCACCACCTCGGCGATGCCTTTGGACGGATCACTTGGCGACAGCGGCGGCAGAATTTCCGCGGTCTGTTTCCACACCGCAACGTGGCGCGCCATCGGCAAACGGTAACGGTTGAAGTTCCAGTCACCCTCCCCCGGCCCGCCTTCGTACAACGGCATTTCTTCCATCAGCGCGTGACCAATTCCCATGGCGATACCGCCTTCGAGCTGGCCCTTGACCAGCTCTTCAACCAACACACGCCCGCACTCGACCCATGAATGGTGGTTGAGTACTTCAACTTGCGCCGAGCCTTTGTTGACTTTGAGTTCGACCAGCGTGGCGACCGGGCTGTAGTAAGTCACCGCTGCGTTGTTCAGTTGAACCAACGGGTAGTTGACGTTCTGGCGATCGAGCAAGTGGAAACCGGCACTGTTCATCTGCGCCTTTTTCGCTTGTGGTGCACCCTCACCGTACTTCACCGCAAGACCGTCCAGCGGCAGCCGCTCGCGCACGCCGTCGATGCTGTATTCAGCCTCGGCCCAGCTCCAGCGGTTGAAACCGTGCACCGTGGCAGCTGTCACCAGACCGCGTTCGTGGGCACGCTTGGCCAGCTCCTCGAAACTCAGTGGCTGCATACCGTTGGCGGTCAGTTTGCCGTCGACCCAATGCGCGTCTTCGCGACGCACCACGTAAGGGTTGGCCTGGCCGCCATACGGGCCCTGACGCCAGATCTCCAGCGCTGCCGGCCACAGGCCGTGATTGAACAGTACGCGCGCGGCTTCCCGCGTGGCGTGACTAAAGTAGTAAGCCGAGTTGGTCGCCGACGACGCCGACGCCAATTTGCCGACCCAGCGCGGGTTGCGCAGCAGCGTGTCTTGCTCGGCCTGACTCATGATGTAAGGGTTGCCGCTGGTGATCAGCTGCATCTCCTTCCATTCGGTTTCACCGGTCTTCACTTCGTGCGCCGGGCTGCCGAGGAAATCTGCCACGACCAAGGCTTGCGAGGTGGACATTCCGGTGCCGATCTCGATACCGATGTGGCGCAAGGTGATGCGCCCGTCGGCGGTGAACTCGATGCTGGCCATCGGTGCTTCGGAACCGGTACCGAAGTCTTTCTGGCAGATGGCGAAACCGACGCCATACCAGTTGTCCGGGTCAGCCGCTTCGCGCTGCTGCTTGATTGCGTCGCGATTCTTCCAGACTTCGTGGACTGCGGCCTTGTCGAGAATCTCGTGCAGGCGCAGCGCACCGGCCGGGATCGCGCCCTGAGTGTTTTTCATCCCCGAACGCAGAGCGTTCTTGCGGCGTAAATCGATCGCGTCGACACCCAGGCGATCGGCAATTTCGTCAACCATCATCTCGGTCGAGGCCATGCTCTGCAGAGTGCCGTAGCCGCGCATCGAACCCGCTTCTACCGCCCGCGAGTGATACGCGGTGACCTGCAGATCATTCTGCGGCATGTAATAGATCGACTGCGCCGCGGTGGCGCCAACCGCGGCCACCGACGGGCTGTAGTTGATCCGGCCACCGCCGTCGACGCTCATCTCGGCGCGGAAGACCTTGAAGGTGTAGTCGTTCTTGTCCACGGCCAATTGGTAGCGGATGTCGAACGGGTGGCGCTTGATGCCGCTCTGGAACTGCTCGTAGCGATCATTGGCCAGACGCACCGGCACACCGTCGCCATACAGCGCAGCGAGCGCTGCGTAGTAGACGAAAATGTTGTGGTCCTTGGAGCCGTAACCGACGGTGTAACCTGGGTGCATGTTCAGATTGGCGAGACCAAAGCGCGACGGCGCGATCATTTTCGCGGTATCGGTCGCCACTTCCAGCGGGCACTGAGTCGCCACAACGAAATGCAGGGTCTTGGTTTTCGGGTCGTACCAGCCGTTGCCGTTGTCCGGCTCCAGTGCGGCCGGTTCGATCGATGGCGTCTTGTAACGCTCATCGAACACCAGCCAGTTGTCTGGCGGGGTATCGATCTGTTTCTTCATCCGTTCGGCGTAGAACAGACCACGCTCGGTCAGGTTGCCGTGCAGGTTCGGTTGGGAATTCCACACCGGACGGCGGTTTTTCAGCATCGGGAACAGGATCGAGTCCTTGAGGCTGGCGAACTCGTCTTCGTCTGCCGAGGTCGGCCCGCCGACGCGCACATAGCGGAAGCTGCCGTAGGGATCGCCTTCGTAGAACGGCACTTTGGCGCCGTAACGAATCGCCTTGTCATTGAACTTGAGTTGGTTCTTGGCCTGGCGAAAGCGCTCGAAATCATTCCAGATCAGGATCGCCACCGGGTGACCGATGAACATCGGCACCTTGCCTTGCGGCAGCAACGGATCGGGGGCGTGTTCTTCGGGGAAGACGATACCGTCCTTGTCCAGGTCGGCGGCGGTGACGATGCGGTCCGGCTGCAGCTCGGCGCCGAGCCACGACAAGTCGTAGCCGTCATAGATGCGGTCGGCCTTGATGGTTTTCAGCAGCATGGCGTGACCTTGCTGCTGCGGCCAGCCCGGCATGTCCTTGGCACGGATGTCGCGGGCAAACACCTTGGCCCCGCAGACCTTGGACAAGGCGTCGTTACGCTGCCGCGCCTTGCCGTTATTGCCGAGCCACTGCTCGGAGGGCACGGTCACACTGGTTTCCATCAAGGCAGCCAGCGCCTGACTGCTGAGCGGTGTCAGCGTGACGCTCACACCCGCCACCAGCCCGCCCTGAAGGAACGAGCGCCGGGATATATCACGGTTGGACATGGATCATCCTCTGGGCGGTTATGGGTCCGCCCTTTTGGTTATGTACTGGGAATCTCGAGTCGTGCAGAAGCCCTTTCTGGCGAAGCAAAGAGCTGTGTTGACAGTGCAAAGCTGACCGAAAGGTTAACTTTAAAGGTTTCTGAGGCCGCAGCAAACAACCAGTTACAAAAACCTGACTAAATAATCAAAAAATCAATGCGACGTGGCATCGCACCATGTGATTTGAAATCAGATCCCTGTAGGAGTGAGCCTGCTCGCGATAGCAGTATTCCAGTCGCCGATGTTCGTGACTGACAAACCGCTATCGCGAGCAAGCTCACTCCTACAGGACTTGTGCGAAGTTTCGAGAAAGGAAGAGGAAAGGACAAATTTCAGACACAAAAAACCCCGGTCTTTCGACCGGGGTCTTTGCTATCGATTCCGACTCAACCAATGGCTGACTTCGGTGTTCCAAGGCGTTCAGTGGTCCTTGAAACAGATATGGCGCAGCGGACGGGACTCGAACCCGCGACCCCCGGCGTGACAGGCCGGTATTCTAACCGACTGAACTACCGCTGCGTATCGCTTTGAGCTTGCGCTCAAGTAACTCGTTTTGATTGAAAGCTTCGGTGCTTTGCAATCGCGAACCAGACATGTCTGACTCGTAAAATATGGCGCAGCGGACGGGACTCGAACCCGCGACCCCCGGCGTGACAGGCCGGTATTCTAACCGACTGAACTACCGCTGCGCGTCGGTGCAGGCACTTTCAGCCTACTCTCTTGCTTGCGCAAGCTTCTCGGGAGTGGTGGGTGATGACGGGATCGAACCGCCGACATTCTGCTTGTAAGGCAGACGCTCTCCCAGCTGAGCTAATCACCCGTTTGCATCTCCGAGGCCGCGAAATTTACGCAGGTGGCGAAGCTAAGTCAATAGCGGGATTGAAGTTTTTTTCAAAAACAGCTTTTAGCTACAAGCTGCAAGCTTCAAGGAAAAGCAAGATCACCGAAAGCAGGCACACTACCATCATGCTTCTACTTGCCGCTTGAAGCTTGAAGCTTGAAGCTGCTACTGCTCGTAAATCATTTTCTTGGTCATGCCGCCATCGACGACGAATTCCTGGCCAGTCACAAACCCGGCATTCCTCGACAATAGCCATGCAACCATTGCCGCCACGTCCTCGACCGTGCCTACCCTGCCCGCCGGATGCTGGGCGTGATCGGCATCAGCCAGAGGCTCGGCCCGCCGCACAGAGGGATCACGAGTATCGATCCAGCCCGGGCTGACGGCGTTCACGCGGATTTCCGGCCCAAGGCTGATTGCCAGCGCATGGGTCAGCGCCAGCAAGCCGCCCTTGCTCGCCGCATACGCCTCAGAGTCCGCCTCGGACTGTCGCGCACGGGTCGAGGCCAGATTGACGATCGAGCCGTTGTGCGCACGCAGATACGGCGCACAGTGCTTGGCCAGCAGCATCGGCCCGCTGAGATTCACCGCAAGCACCCGATTCCAATAAGCCAGATCAAGGCTTTCCAGGGTGATGTTGTGCGGATCAGCCACCGCCGCGTTGCAGACCAGCGCATCGAGCCGGCCAAACTGCCCCAGCACTTCGGCCACACCCAGTGCGACCTGATTTTCGTCAGCTACGTCCATGGCGATGAACCAGGCGTTTTCGCCGAGCACCTTCGCCACTTTCGAACCGCGCGCCCGATCAAGATCGGTCAGCACCACTTGCCAGCCTTCGCTGATCAGCCACGCCGCAATGCCCAGCCCGATGCCGCGCGCGGCACCGGTGACCAACGCAACGCGGCCATGGGTATTGGCCGACGGTGTGGACAACTCGATCACAACGCCGCCAGACCGCGTGCCAGGTCGGCCTGCAGATCTGCCACGTCTTCCAGCCCGACCGCAACGCGGATAAGACTGTCGCGAATGCCTGCTGCCTCACGCTCCGCCGGCGCCAAGCGACCATGGGAGGTCGTGCTTGGGTGTGTAATCGTGGTTTTGCTGTCGCCGAGGTTGGCGGTGATCGAAATCAGCCGCGTCGCATCAATGAAACGCCATGCGCCCTCTTTGCCGCCCCTGACCTCAAAGCTGACCACGGCACCGAAGCCCTTCTGCTGACGCTGAGCCAGCGCGTGCTGCGGATGGCTCTTGAGACCGGCGTAATGGACTTTCTCGATACCGTCCTGCTGCTCCAGCCATTCGGCCAGCGCCTGCGCGTTGGCGCAATGCGCCTTCATCCGCAGATTCAGGGTTTCCAGACCTTTGAGGAAGATCCATGCGTTGAACGGGCTCAGGGTCGGCCCGGCCGTACGCAAGAAGCCGACGACTTCCTTCATCTGCTCACTGCGACCGGCGACGACACCGCCCATGCAACGACCCTGGCCGTCGATGAACTTGGTCGCCGAGTGCACGACGATATCCGCGCCCAGTTTCAGCGGCTGCTGCAAAGCAGGCGTGCAGAAGCAGTTGTCGACCACCAGCATCGCGCCTTTGGCGTGCGCGATTTCTGCCAGCGCGGCGATGTCGACCAGCTCGGCCAGAGGATTGGACGGCGACTCGACGAACAACAATTTGGTATGGGTCTGGATTGCCGCTTCCCAGGCCGAGAGATCAGCCAGCGGCACGTAATCGACTTCAACGCCGAAGCGCTTGAAGTATTTCTCGAACAGGCTGATGGTCGAACCGAACACACTGCGCGACACCAGCACATGATCGCCAGCGCTGCACAGGCTCATCACCACCGCCATGATCGCGGCCATGCCGGTTGCCGTCGCGACGGCCTGCTCGGCGCTTTCCAGTGCGGCGATGCGCTCTTCGAACGCACGCACGGTCGGGTTGGTGTAGCGCGAGTAAACGTTACCCGGCACTTCCCCGGCAAACCGCGCGGCAGCATCGGCAGCGGTGCGAAACACGTAGCTGGAGGTGAAGAACATCGGATCACCGTGTTCGCCTTCCGGCGTACGGTGCTGACCGGCACGGACGGCCAGGGTATCGAACGCTACGCCTTCAAGGTCGCTGTCCAGCCGACCGGCATCCCATTCCTGACTCATGCTGTCACTCCTTGCTGTGTTCTCGAAAAATAAAAGTCAGATACAAAACCGGCCCCTCAGGGCCGGTTGAAACTCAGTTGTTGTACAGATCGATGATCGCACTGACCGCCTGGGTCTTGACCTTCGAGGCATCGTTACGAGCCTGTTCGATCTTGTTCAGGTAAGCCTCGTCGACGTCACCGGTCACGTACTTGCCGTCGAACACGGCGCAATCGAAGTTCTCGATCTTGATCTTGCCGCCACCGACCGCTTCGATCAAGTCAGGCAGGTCCTGATAAATCAGCCAGTCGGCGCCGATCAGGTCAGCGACGTCCTGCGTCGAGCGGTTGTGTGCGATCAGTTCGTGAGCGCTTGGCATGTCGATGCCGTACACGTTCGGGAAGCGAACCGCCGGTGCCGCCGAACAGAAGTAGACGTTTTTCGCGCCGGCTTCGCGGGCCATCTGGATGATCTGCTTGCAGGTGGTGCCGCGCACGATCGAGTCGTCGACCAGCATCACGTTCTTGCCGCGGAACTCCAGTTCGATGGCGTTGAGCTTCTGGCGTACCGACTTCTTGCGCGCCGCCTGGCCTGGCATGATGAAGGTGCGGCCGATGTAACGGTTCTTGACGAAACCTTCGCGGAATTTCACACCCAGATGGTTGGCCAGTTCCAGCGCCGCTGTACGGCTGGTGTCCGGAATCGGGATGACCACGTCGATATCATGTTCCGGACGCTCGCGCAGGATCTTCTCGGCGAGCTTCTCGCCCATGCGCAGACGTGCCTTGTAAACCGACACGCCGTCGATAATCGAATCCGGACGCGCCAGATAAACGTGTTCGAAGATGCACGGAGTCAGCGATGGATTGGTCGCGCACTGACGGGTGTGCAGCTTGCCGTCTTCGGTGATGTACACCGCTTCGCCCGGCGCCAGGTCGCGGATCAGGGTGAAACCGAGCACGTCCAGCGAAACGCTTTCGGAGGCGATCATGTACTCGACGCCTTCGTCGGTGTGACGCTGGCCAAACACGATCGGACGGATGCCATGCGGGTCGCGGAAACCGACGATGCCGTAACCGGTCACCATCGCCACCACCGCGTAACCGCCAACGCAACGGTTATGCACGTCGGTCACAGCGGCGAACACGTCCTCTTCGGTCGGTTGCAGCTTGCCGCGCTGCGCCAGTTCGTGAGCGAACACGTTGAGCAACACTTCCGAGTCGGAACTGGTGTTGACGTGACGCAGGTCGGATTCATAGATCTCTTTGGCCAACTGTTCAACGTTGGTCAGGTTGCCGTTGTGCGCCAGGGTGATGCCGTAAGGCGAGTTGACGTAGAACGGCTGGGCTTCGGCCGACGTCGAGCTGCCGGCGGTCGGGTAACGGACGTGACCAATACCCATGTGACCGACCAGACGCTGCATGTGACGCTGCTGGAACACGTCACGCACCAGGCCATTGTCCTTGCGCAGGAACAACCGGCCATCATGGCTGGTCACGATACCGGCAGCGTCCTGGCCGCGGTGCTGGAGCACGGTTAGCGCGTCATACAGCGCCTGATTGACGTTCGACTTACCGACGATACCGACGATGCCACACATGCGACGCAACCCCTACTTAATGGATCTGAACTGAACAACACTCACTGTGGCGTTTTCGCCGACGGCAAGAGTTGCTCCTTGAACGGAATATCAGCGGGTACGCTGATTCCGCTGGCAAGCCACTGACTGCTCCACCCGAGAATCAGGTTTTTGGACCAGTCGGCGACCAATAGAAACTTTGGCACGAGCTGTGATTCTTTCCACCACCCGTCCTGCTGTACCGGCCCCAGGCTCAACAGCCCGACCGCCACGACCACCAGCAGCACGCCACGCGCAGCGCCGAAAGCCATGCCGAGGAATCGATCGGTCCCGGACAACCCGGTGACGCGAACCAACTCGCCGATAAGATAATTGATCATTGCGCCCACGATCAGTGTGGCGACAAACATGATGGCACAGCCCGCGATCACGCGAGCCGATGGGGTTTCGATGTATCCGGCGAGGTACTCGGACAATGAGCCACCGAACATCCAGGCAACCGCTCCTGCGATGATCCAGGTCACCAGCGATAATGCTTCCTTGACGAAGCCGCGGCTCAAACTGATCAAAGCGGAGATGGCGACGATTGCAACGATCGCCCAGTCAACCCAGGTAAATGGCACAGTGCAGCCTACAGACGGATAAGGCGGCGCATTTTAGCAGAGCGCATGCCACTCGGTAAGCTGCGATTGTCAGTGCTTTTCAATCGGAGTGATAGATTTCAGCCACGTTCAGGCTGGAAACGGACAACGAAGCCCTTGAGGTTCTGCTGACGACTCAACAAGTCACGCAGACGGTCGGCTTCGGCGCGCTCGATCAGTGGACCTACGAATACCCGGTTTTTGCCATCCGCAGAGCGAATGTAGGCGTTGTAGCCCTGACTGCGCAGGGTTTTCTGCAGGCTCTCGGCACTGGCGCGACTCGACAGACTGGCCAATTGCACCGACCAGCTTACCGACAGGCCGTTGGCATCGACGCGGCTTTGCGTGGTGTCAGGCTTGCTCGTTGCGGACGTGATCGGCTGGGCCGGCGCCGGAATCGGCTTGGCGACCGCCGGCGGCGCAGCCGGTTTGGCGATAGCGATGGGGGCGACTGGCGCAGGCGCGGGCGCCACCGGGGCGGCAGGCGCGATATCCTGCGTGACTTCCTCGTCAGTCGGTACCGGCTCTTGCGGCAAGGCTTGCGGCTCCGGCACCGCCACGGTTTCCATTTGCACTTGCGGCACGACCGGCGCTTGCGGAGCCGCCGGCGCCTCGACAGTCACCTGACGCTGCTCATCCTGACGGGAAAACAGCATCGGCAGGAAAATCACCGCCAGCGCCACCAGCACCAAAGCACCGACCATGCGCTGCTTGTACGCTTTATCCAGCAAAGCCATTTGCCGCGTCCTCCGTGGAGCGCCGGGCCAACCATTCAAGGGCCTCGGCGACACAATAAAATGATCCGAACAACAGAATCTCGTCGTCGCCGGTCGCTACAGCGCACTGCCCTTCCAGAGCGGCCGCCACGCTATCGTACGACGTGACCGAAGCACCCAGGTTCTGCAAGGCAGCGTGCAATTGGGCCACCGGGCGGGCACGCGGCGAATCCAACGGTGCAACGGCCCAATGCGCGACACTAGCATTCAATTCGCCAACAACACCATCGAGATCCTTGTCCGCCAGCAGACCGAACACGGCGAGACGTTTGCCCGCCGGCGGGCGCGCAGCCAGCCGACGAGCAAGATATTCAGCGGCATGCGGATTGTGACCGACATCCAGCAACAAATTCAGGCGCTTGCCCTGCCACTCGAACACGCGACGATCCAGACGCCCGACCACGCGCGTCGCCTGCAACGCCGCCGCAATTTGCCACGCCTCCCACGGCAAGCCGAGCAGCAGATAGGCCTGCAACGCCAGTGCGGCGTTTTCCATCGGCAGATCAAGCAACGGCAAGTCGTGCAATTCGACTGCGTGGCCCTGCGCATCGGTACCGCGCCACTGCCAGTGCCGATCGGTAACACCGAGGTCGAAATCGCGCCCGCGCAGAAAGAACGGGCAAGCCAGTTCGCGCGCCTTGTCGAGCAGCGGTTGCGGAGGATTCAGATCGCCACACAAGGCAGGCTTGCCCTGACGGAAAATACCGGCCTTCTCAAAGGCTACGGATTCGCGGGTATCGCCCAGATAATCGGCGTGATCGACGCCAATACTGGTGACCAGAGCGATGTCGGCATCGACCACGTTGACCGTGTCCAGACGCCCGCCCAGACCGACCTCCAGAACCACCGCATCAAGGCCGGCCTGCTGAAACAGCCAGAACGCCGCCAGAGTGCCCATTTCGAAGTACGTCAGGGAAGTGTCGCCACGCCCGGCCTCGACCGCCGCGAAGGCTTCGCACAACTGCGCGTCAGTGGCTTCGACGCCATTGAGCTGCACCCGCTCGTTATAACGCAGCAGATGCGGGGAATTATAGACACCTACGTTCAGGCCCTGCGCGCGCAGCAACGAAGCCACGAACGCGCAGGTCGATCCCTTGCCGTTGGTGCCGGTGACCGTAATCACCCGAGGCGCCGGCTGGCCCAGCCCCATACGGGACGCTACCTGTTGCGAACGCTCCAGCCCCATGTCGATGGCGGACGGATGCAACTGCTCAAGGTAGGCGAGCCATTCGCCAAGGGTGCGCTCGGTCATACGTTGGCAGGCACCGGCGGGACCACGATCGGCTCGACGGGCGCAGCGACGAATTTCGGCGTTGGCTTGCCGGTCATTTGTGCCAGCAGGTTACCCAGGCGCGGACGTAGCTCCTGACGATGAATAATCATGTCGATCGCGCCGTGTTCCAGCAGGAACTCGCTGCGCTGGAAACCTTCCGGCAGTTTTTCGCGCACGGTTTGCTCGATCACCCGCGGACCGGCAAAACCGATCAGCGCCTTCGGCTCGCCGACAATCACGTCGCCCAACATTGCCAGACTGGCGGAAACACCACCGTAGACCGGGTCGGTCAGCACGGAGATGAATGGAATGCCCTCTTCGCGCAGACGCGCCAGCACGGCGGAAGTCTTGGCCATCTGCATCAGCGAGATCAGGGCTTCCTGCATGCGCGCACCGCCGGAAGCGGCGAAGCAGATCATCGGGCAACGGTTTTCCAGGGCGTAGTTGGCGGCGCGTACAAAGCGCTCACCGACGATGGCGCCCATGGAACCGCCCATGAAGTTGAACTCGAACGCCGAAACCACCACCGGCATGCCGAGCAGCGTGCCACTGACGGAGATCAACGCATCCTTTTCGCCGGTCTGCTTCTGGGCCGCGGTCAGACGGTCCTTGTATTTTTTGCCGTCGCGAAATTTCAGACGGTCAACCGGCTCCAGATCGGCGCCCAGTTCGTTGCGGCCCTCGGCATCGAGGAAGATGTCGATGCGCGCGCGTGCGCCGATGCGCATGTGATGGTTGCACTTGGGGCAAACGTCCAGGGTCTTTTCCAGCTCCGGACGATACAGCACAGCCTCGCAAGACGGGCATTTGTGCCACAGACCTTCAGGCACCGAGCTCTTCTTGACCTCGGAACGCATGATCGAAGGGATCAGTTTGTCTACTAACCAGTTGCTCATGCTTTCTTTTCTCCAGTACCGGCGGCCCGAACGCTCTGGTTCGCAGCCCCGCGTATGCCCTTGAGCTAAATTCATGTGTGTGGCGATGGTTGGTGAACAGCCGCGGTCAGCGCGAAACATGACCTGCGTGCGATCCAGAAACCCTCAGCCGCGCCTGCTGTGTGCAAGTGCATTGATGGACGGCGGCAGACTGCCAGCCGTCACATCGGCGATGTATTGCCGCGCACCGCGTTGATGAATGCGCGAATCTTGTGGTGATCCTTGATGCCCTTGCTCGCCTCTACCCCGCCGCTGACATCCACCGCGTACGGCTTGACCCGCGCCACAGCCTCAGCAACGTTTTGCGGCGTCAAGCCACCCGCGAGAATCAGCGGCTTGCTCAAGCGCTGCGGAATCAGTGACCAGTCAAACGCCTCGCCAGTTCCGCCAGGCACCCCTTCGACATACGTGTCGAGCAGCACACCGCTGGCGCCGGGATAGGCATCGCAGGCGGCGGCAATGTCATCGCCAGCCTTGACCCGCAGCGCCTTGATGTACGGACGATGCCAGCCTTCGCAGGCCTCGGCGCTTTCGTCGCCATGGAACTGCAGCAGGTCCAGCGGCACCGCGTCGAGGATCTCGCCCAGCTCGCAGCGACTGGCATTGACGAACAGACCCACGGTGGTCACGAACGGCGGCAGTGCATTGATGATCGCCCGCGCCTGCTGCACGTTCACCGCACGCGGGCTCCTGGCGTAAAACACCAGGCCGATCGCATCCGCGCCGGCCTCAACCGCAGCCAAGGCATCTTCGATGCGGGTAATCCCGCAAATCTTGCTGCGAACGGCGGACATGTCGATAACAACCTCAAGCAAAATCCGGAAAGTCCCGGATGGTAACAAAAGCGTTCGAGGGCGTCAGCCGTCAAGTTCGGAGAAACCCGTAAGGAAATGTGGCCCGATAAAGCGCTCCGGCAGCGGGAACTCGTCGTGATACTCAACTTGCACCAGATACAGTCCGTAAGGATGCGCTGTTACACCACCGGAGCGGCGCTCACGACTTTCCAGCACTTCTTTCATCCACTCCACCGGGCGCTCGCCGGCACCGATGGTCATCAGCACCCCGGCAATATTGCGCACCATGTGATGCAGAAAGGCGTTGGCGCGAATGTCGAGCACGATCATCTTGCCGTGCCGGGTTACGCGCAAATGATGCATTTTCTTGATCGGCGACTTGGCCTGGCACTGGCCGGCGCGAAAAGCGCTGAAATCATGAGTACCGATCAGGTATTGCGCGGCCTCGGCCATGCGCTCGACATCAAGCGGGCGGTGATTCCAGGTGATTTCTTCGTTCAGATGCGCCGGGCGGATCTGATCGTTGTAGATCACGTAGCGATAACGCCGCGCAATCGCCTTGAAGCGTGCGTGAAAATGCGCCGGCATGACCTTGGCCCAACTGACGCTGATGTCATGGGGCAGATTGATATTGGCGCCCATCACCCAGGCTTTCAGCGAACGATCGACCTGAGTGTCGAAATGCACCACTTGTCCGCAGGCATGCACGCCAGCGTCGGTGCGCCCGGCGCACTGCAGGGAAACTGGCGAGTTGGCGACTTTCGACAAAGCTTTTTCAAGCTCTTCCTGCACCGTCGCCACGCCGGTCAGCTGACGCTGCCAGCCACTGTAGCGCGAGCCTTTGTACTCAACGCCCAGCGCAACGCGGTAAAAGCCGTCGGGAGCCATTTCGGCGACCGGGTTATCTATGTTTGCCAAGGTGGGACAGCCTGCTGATTTTGCAAAGGCGGGCATTATAAGGCGGTGGGCTGGGGATGCCAGAGTTCTCTATCGGCGAATCGGGCCCCATCGCGAGCAGGCTCACTCCTACAAGGGGTATGCATTTCAACTGAAGGAGTGAGCCTGCTCGCGATAGCAATCTTTCGAACGCCGCTGAAACGGGCAAAAACAAAAACGGCAGCCTCACCGGGCTGCCGCTTTTGTTTAGCGCTGAACTTACGCCAGTCTGGAAAGCATTTCCTTCGCCTCGCTCTGCTGCGTCTCGTTACCGTCTTTGATAACTTCCTCCAGGATTTCGAGTGCACCTTCATTGTCACCCATGTCGATGTAGGCCTGGGCCAGATCGAGCTTGGTGGCGGCTTCGTCGGTGCCGGCAAGGAAGTCGAAATCATCTTCACCCAAATCATCGCCCAGCGCCGCGTCCGCTTCGGTAAAGGTCGGCTCGGCAATGCTTTGCGACAGACGATCAAGCTCAGCGTTGACGTCATCCAGTTCAGCCGCAAAGGCATCCGGCTCGGCGGCTGGATGGCTGTCCATTTCGTCTGCCAGCGACAAATCAAAATCATCCGGCAACTCCAGATCGTCCTGCGGTACGTCAGCGACGACCGGCGCCTCGACGGGTGGCAGATCTTTCACGCCCTCGTCCAGATCCAGCAGGAAGTCATCTTCCGCCAGGGTGGACGGCGATGGCTCTGCACCCAGATCCAGATCCAGGTCGAAATCCGACAGATCGTCCAGATTGTCCTTCACCTCGGTTTGCTGTTGCAGCACCGATTCGAAGCTCAGATCGTCTTCGGCCGGAAACGCATCCAACTCGACCGGCGCTTCTGGTTCAACGACCGGCGCAGGATCTACCGGCGTGATGTTGTCGAGATCGTCCAGGCTCAGATCAAAAGCGGTGTCGAGGCCGTCAGCGGCAGCCTCGGGCGCCTCTGGCTCGTCCTGCAGAAGATCCTTGACGTATTGAGCGTCCAGCTCGGCGGCGACGGCAGCCGCAGCCAGCCCACCGGCAGCAACCACGGCCATGGCCGGGAAGCGGCTTTTCAGCGCTTCGACCTTGGCGAAGTTGTCGCCATTGGCTACCAACTGACGCTCCTGGCCGACGAACGCATCGCGATCGCCCTGCTGACCATAGACTTCCATCAGCTTCAGGCGCAGATCGCTGCGCTGCGGCTCCAGGCTGACGCCCTCTTCCAGCAGTGCGGCAGCCTGATTCAAACGACCGGCGTTGATATGCGACTGAGCCTTGTCGAGTACGTCATCGGAACGCTCGGCGGCCGGCGCCACCAGCGGCGCGGCGATCGGTTCGGCCATGACCACCGGCGTTACGACCGGAGCAGGTGTTGGCGCTGGCGCCGGGGTATTGAGCTTGACGCTCGCAGCCGGGGTTTCCAGGCCTTCGAAACTGCTCTCAGGCAGATCCTGCTCGGCAGAGAACGTCTGCTCTTCTGCCAGCGCGCGAGCCATACGCAGATGTTTTTCGGCTTCTTGCTGGGCTTTGCGGCGACGCGCCAGCAGCAACAGCAAGAGCAGCAGAACGACGGCACCGCCACCGATCAGCCCCAGCAGGATCGGATTGGTCAGCAGTTCGTTGAAGGTTTTCTCTTCATCGACAGGCGGTTTCGGTTCAGCAGCCGGCTCAACCGGCGTATCGACGGGTGGTGCAATCGCCGATTCCGGTGTGGGTGCCGCTTCTGCTGGCGTTGCCGGTGGCGTGGCGGCCAATTCGGCGGTGATCGCCGGAACCGCTGGCACTGCGGCAGCGTCGCCTGGTGCAGCAGCACCTGCCCCTTGCGCCTGCATCTTCGCCAATTGATTGTTCTTCAGCTCGATCAGCTTTTGCAGTTTGTCCAACTGGCTCTGCAGATCGGCCATGCGACTTTTCAGTTCCTCGTTGTCACGACGGGTCGTGTCGAGGTTTTCCTGAGTGATCGCCAGTTTGTTGCTCAGCGCCTTGGCATCGCCCGCCGGACCTTTTGCGCCCGGCTTGGCACTTTCGGCCGACACAAGGCTCAGGTTGTCCTGCGTGTTGGGCGCCGCGCCGGCATTGCCACGGCCGCGATTGGTTGCATCAAGCTGCTGCTGACCGGTACCAGGCTTGGCCACGTAACGACGACCCTGACGCCAGGCCTCGTTCTGAGCCGCCACTTCAGCGATGGCGGCCGACTGTGGCAGCGCCGTGCTTTGCACCGGGTCCGGCAGGCGCAGCACCTGTCCGGTTTTCAGACGGTTGATGTTGCCGTCGATAAACGCATTCGGATTGAGCGCCTGAATCGCCAGCATGGTCTGCTGCACCGACCCGCCGTTGCGCGCCTTCGCCGCGATTTCCCACAGGGTGTCGCGCGGCGTGGTGGTGTATTGATTGCGATGGGTGGCGCCAGTGGTCGGCGCGGCAATGGTCGACGACGGTGCCGGTTGCGCGGCGGCGTCAGCGGTCTGCGGCGAGAACTTCGACGGGTCCAGCAGCACGCTGTAATCACGCAGCAGACGGCCGTTCGGCCACATCACCTGCACGAGAAATTTCACCATCGGTTCCGACAGTGGCTGACTCGAGGTCACGCGCAGCACGCTTTTGCCGCCGGCGTTGAGCACCGGAGTGAACGTCAGGTCATTGAGGAAAGCCTGACGATCAACGCCGGCCTTGGCGAAATCTTCAGGTGAAGCCAGGCTCGGCACCACTTCGGCAGCGGTGAGATCCTTGACATCGAGCAGCTCGATTTCAGCCACCAGCGGCTGGTTCAGGGTCGACTTCAGGGTCAGCTCCCCGAGCCCGAGGGCATGCGCCATACCGGAGGACAGCGCCGAGGCGGCCGCTATTGCTAACACCAGTTTGCGAACTTGAACCATAGCCTCATCCTTTGTTTGAACGTTCCTCGGCCAGCGAGAAGATGTTGAATACCGCTGCCGTAAGGCATTGCGCGCAACGACGACAGCCGTCGCGCGCGATCATTTCTTTGATGCCCCGGAAAGTCCCGGAGAGTGACACGTTATCAAGTGCTTCGGGCAAGCATAGCGCTCACCTAGAATCAGTCGACAAATTGTTGCCAAGTATCTTTTACAGCAGGCCTTTTATCAACAACTCAGCCACCTGCACCGCGTTGAGTGCGGCGCCCTTGCGTACGTTATCTGACGTCAGCCACAGATTAAGTTCCGCCGGGTCGTCAACACCACTGCGCACGCGGCCGACGTAGACCACGTCCTGCCCCACCGCATCGCCAACGGCGGTCGGGTAATCGCCAGCGTCGACCAGTTCGATGCCGGGCGCGGCTTCCAGCGCAGCATTGATTTTTTGCAGGTCAACAGCCGTTGTTGACTGCAAGGTCACGCTAAAGCTATCGCCAAAAAACACCGGGGCTTGAACACAAGTTGCGGAAATCTTCAATAAAGGCAATGCCAGCACCTGACGCAACTCGCGCACCAGACGTTTTTCCAGCAGCGTATGGCCTTGAGCGTCGGGCGTGCCGACCTGAGCCAGCAGGTTGAACGCCATCTGCCGGTCGAAGAAAGTCGGCTCCAGCGGACGCATGTTCAGCAGCTCGGCGGTTTGCCGCGCCAGTTCGGCAACAGCTTCGCGCCCCTGGGCGGAAACGGCCAGGTTGGCGGTGACGTTGACGTATTGCAGGTCGATCAGGGCGAGCAACGGCGCCAGTACCACGGCGAGCGAAGTGGCCGACGGGCTCGGGCTGCTGACCTGGAACGGCGCTGTCAGGCCGGCGAGCACGCTGGCGTTGGCTTCCGGCACCACTTGCGGCGCCTGATCGGCCGGCAAGGCGCCGGACAAGTCGATCAGCGAACAACCCGCAGCATGGACGCGGGCGGCATAGCTCAGGGTGATGGCCGGGCCGGCGGCGAAAAACACCAGTTTAACCTTGGCAAAATCGAACTCGTCGACTTCGCGCACGCGCACGTTTTTGTTGCGGAACAGCACCGAACTGCCGGCGGACTCGCTGCTGGCCAACAAATGCAGATTGCCGACCGGGAAATTGCGTTCTTCGAGAATCTGTACGAGGGTTTCGCCGACAGTACCGGTGGCGCCGACAACGGCGATATCGAAAGTCTGGGTCATGGAGCTACCTCTGGCAAAACGGGGGGAGCGGCACTTTACCGGGTGGTTGGCGTGCAGGCAATTTCTGCCCGTACCGATCGTTCCCACGCTCTGCGTGGGAATGCCTCAACGGACGCTCCGCGTTCGGCTTTGGAAGGGACGCAGAGCGTCCCGGGATGCATTCCCACGCGGAGCATGGGAACGATCATTGCGCAAAAAAAACCCGCACCTCTCGCAAGGCACGGGTCCTTTCACAACTTCAAGCGATCAACGCTCCAGCAGGATCCGCAGCATGCGGCGCAGCGGTTCGGCCGCGCCCCACAGCAACTGGTCGCCGACGGTGAAGGCACCGACGAATTGCGAACCCATGTTCAGCTTGCGCAAACGGCCGACCGGTACATTCAGGGTGCCGGTGACCTTGGTCGGGCTCAGCTCCTGCATGCTGATGTCGCGGTTGTTCGGCACCAGTTTGACCCAAGGGTTGTGCTGGCTGATCAGCCCTTCGATATCGGCGATGGGTACGTCTTTGTTCAGCTTGATGGTCAGCGCCTGGCTGTGGCAACGCATGGCGCCGATGCGCACGCAGATGCCGTCGACCGGGATCGGGCTCTTGAAGCGACCGAGGATCTTGTTGGTCTCGGCCTGGGCCTTCCACTCTTCGCGGCTCTGGCCGTTCGGCAGTTCCTTGTCGATCCAGGGGATCAGGCTGCCGGCCAGCGGAACACCGAAGTTCTCGGTCGGGTACGCGTCGCTGCGCATGGCCTCGGCTACACGACGGTCGATGTCGAGGATCGCGCTGGCCGGATCGGCCAGTTGATCGGCGACAGCGGCGTGGGTCGCGCCCATCTGCTTGATCAGTTCACGCATGTTCTGCGCGCCGGCACCGGAGGCCGCCTGATAAGTCATGGCGCTCATCCACTCGACCAGACCGGCTTCGAACAGACCGCCCAGGCCCATCAGCATCAGGCTGACGGTGCAGTTGCCGCCGATGTAGTTCCTGGTGCCTGCATCGAGTTGCTGATCGATGACCTTGCGGTTGACCGGATCGAGAATGATCACCGCGTCATCGTTCATGCGCAGGCTCGACGCCGCGTCGATCCAGTAACCTTGCCAGCCGGCTTCGCGCAGTTTCGGGAACACTTCGCTGGTGTAGTCGCCGCCCTGGCAGGTCAGAATCACGTCGAGGGTCTTCAGCTCGTCAATGCTGTAAGCGTCCTTGAGCGGAGCAATGTCCTTGCCCACGGACGGGCCTTGGCCACCGACATTGGACGTGGTGAAAAACACCGGCTCGATAAGATCGAAATCCTGCTCTTCCAGCATCCGCTGCATGAGCACGGAACCGACCATCCCGCGCCAACCGATCAGACCTACACGTTTCATCGCAACTACACCTTCTTGAAAAGTGGGCCGCTGCTTTGTATTGAATTTCGCAGCGGGCCCGAGAGATTACAGATTCCGCAGCGCGGCGACTACTGCGTCGCCCATTTCCTGCGTACCGACTTTGGTGCAACCGGGCGAATAAATGTCGCCTGTGCGCAGCCCTTGATCGAGCACCACGCTGACGGCTTTTTCGATGGCACCGGCGGCGTCATGCAGATTGAAGCTGTAACGCAGCATCATCGACACCGACAGGATCGTCGCCAACGGGTTGGCGATACCTTGGCCGGCGATGTCTGGCGCCGAACCGTGGCACGGCTCGTACATGCCCTTGTTGTTGGCATCCAGCGAAGCCGACGGCAGCATGCCGATGGAACCGGTGAGCATCGACGCTTCGTCGGACAGAATGTCGCCGAACAAGTTGTCGGTGACGATCACGTCGAACTGCTTCGGCGCGCGCACCAGTTGCATGGCGGCGTTGTCGACGTACATGTGGCTCAGTTCGACTTGCGGGTAATCCTTGGCGACCTGCTCGACCACTTCACGCCACAACTGGCTGGACGCCAGCACGTTGGCCTTGTCCACCGAGCAGAGCTTTTTGCCGCGGACCATGGCCATGTCGAAACCGACGCGGGCGATGCGACGGATCTCGCTCTCGCTGTACGGCAGAGTGTCGTAGGACTGACGCTCGCCGTTGTCCAGGGTACGGGTGCCACGCGGTGCGCCGAAGTAGATACCACCGGTCAGTTCACGCACGATGAGGATATCCAGACCGGCAACGATTTCCGCCTTCAGGCTCGATGCCTCAGCCAGTTGCGGGTACAGAATCGCCGGGCGCAGGTTGCCGAACAGGCCCAGTTGCGCACGGATCTTCAGCAGGCCGCGTTCAGGGCGGATGTCACGCTCGATGGTGTCCCATTTCGGACCGCCGACCGCGCCCAGCAGCACGGCATCGGCAGCGCGGGCACGATCGAGGGTTTCGTCGGCCAGCGGCACGCCGTGCTTGTCGATGGCAGCGCCACCGATCACGTCGTGGCTCAGTTCGAAGCCCAGACTGTACTTGTCGTTGGCCAGCTCCAGCACCTTGACCGCTTCGGCCATGATTTCCGGGCCAATACCATCACCTGGGAGAATCAGAATCTGCTTGCTCATGCTTTCCTCATGTCTTCAGTCGGTGCGCCCATCACGACGCGCCCGGAAAAATGCTTATCGTTCGGCCATCAGTACCAGCACATCGGTGCTGAACGAACCATCGGCCGCAATCTCGAAATATTCGCGTACTTCATCGCCCATCGAATGCTGCAACTGGCGGATCGCCGCGCGCATCACCTCTGGGGTGCGCATGCGCTCGACCCAACTGCTGTATTCCAGATGCAGGCGTTGGCGCGAAGTGCTGCGCACATGCAGGCCCGCTTCGCTGACCTGGCGCAGCCATTCGGCGCCGGAGTAATTGCGCACATGACTGGTGTCACGCAGCACTTCGACGCTTTGAAGGTAAGTGTCGAACAATGGACTGCCCGGTGACAACACGTCGACGAACGCCGCCACGCCGCCCGGTTTCAATACACGGCGCACTTCGCGCAGGGCCAGGCCGAGATCGCTCCAGTGATGCGCCGAATAACGGCTGAACACAAAATCGAACTCGCCGTCGGCGAACGGCAAGCGCTCGGCGGCGCCGTGGACCGTGACGATGTTGTTCAGGCCGCGATCAACCGCAGCAGCGGCGACCACGTCGAGCATCTGCTGCGACAGGTCATACGCCACCACTTCCCGGACCAGCGACGCCACATGAAAACTCACATGACCGGCGCCGCAACCCAGATCCAGTACCCGCGCCTCGCCCTGCCCGGCCAGCTCAGCCTGTAGCAGTGCGAATTCGCGGCCCTGAGCGTGAACGGCGCTGCTCAGGTAAGCGGCGGCCTGTTCGCCGAATTGCTTCTGGACGACCTGGGTGTGCTGGGCGGTGCTGGTCATGGGGACATCCTGTTCAATTTTGCGTTGCTTTGGAGGGCCTCATCGCTGGCAAGCCAGCTCCCACAGGTTTTGTGAACTGCGCAAATCCCTGTGGGAGCTGGCTTGCCAGCGATGGGGGCCGGCCTGACTAGATCAATCTCGAATCAAACGTCGCGAAACAACCACGGCTGACTCACCCGATGTTTGGCCTCGAACGTCGCAATCGCATCGCCGTCCTGCAAGGTCAGGCCGATATCGTCCAGGCCGTTGAGCAGGCAATGCTTGCGAAACGCATCGATCTCGAAGCTGTACACCTTGCCATCCGGGCGGATCACGGTCTGCGCTTGCAGGTCGATCTGCAATTGATAACCCGGCTCGGCCTCAACCTGTTTAAACAGTTCATCAACTTCTGCGTCGCTGAGGATGATCGGCAGCAAGCCGTTCTTGAAGCTGTTGTTGAAAAAGATGTCGGCGTAGCTCGGCGCGATGATGCTGCGGAAACCGTACTCTTCCAGCGCCCAGGGCGCGTGTTCACGGCTGGAGCCGCAGCCGAAGTTCTCGCGGGCCAGCAAAACGCTGGCGCCTTGATAACGCTCGGCGTTGAGGACGAAATCCTTGTTCAGTGGACGTTTGGAGTTGTCCTGATACGGCTGGCCGACATCCAGGTAACGCCATTCATCGAACAGGTTCGGACCAAAACCGGTGCGTTTGATCGACTTCAAAAACTGCTTTGGAATAATCTGGTCGGTGTCGACGTTGGCACGATCCAGAGGCGCGACAAGACCAGTGTGCTGGGTAAAAGCTTTCATGCTGCGCTCCTTCAGATCAATTCACGAACGTCGATGAAACGACCGTTCACTGCCGCCGCCGCGGCCATGGCCGGGCTGACGAGGTGGGTACGGCCACCGGCACCCTGACGGCCTTCGAAGTTACGGTTGGACGTCGAGGCGCAATGCTCGCCGGACTCCAGGCGGTCCGGGTTCATCGCCAGACACATCGAGCACCCTGGCTCACGCCATTCGAAACCGGCTTCGAGGAAAATCTTGTCCAGACCTTCGGCTTCAGCCTGCGCCTTCACCAGGCCCGAGCCCGGCACGACGATGGCCTGCTTGATGGTCGCGGCAACCTTGCGGCCCTTGGCGATCACCGCAGCGGCGCGCAGATCTTCGATCCGCGAGTTGGTGCAAGAGCCGATGAACACGCGATCGAGCTGGATGTCGGTGATCGCCTGATTGGCGGTCAACCCCATGTATTTCAGGGCGCGGACGATCGAGTCGCGCTTGACCAGATCCATCTCCTTGGCCGGATCCGGCACGTTCTGATCAACGGCCAAGACCATCTCCGGGGAAGTGCCCCAACTGACTTGTGGCTTGATTTGCGCCGCGTCCAGCTCAACCACCGTGTCGAATTTGGCATCGGCGTCGGAGACCAGATCTTTCCACGCTTCGACGGCCATGTCCCACTGCTCGCCTTTTGGCGCGAACGGGCGGCCCTTGACGTAGTCGATGGTCTTTTGGTCCGCCGCCACCAGGCCTACGCGGGCGCCGGCCTCAATGGACATGTTGCAGATGGTCATGCGGCCTTCGACGGACAAATCGCGAATCGCGCTGCCGGCAAATTCGATGGCGTGGCCGTTACCACCGGCGGTGCCGATCTTGCCGATCACCGCGAGGACGATGTCCTTGGCGGTCACGCCGAACGGCAATTGGCCTTCGACGCGCACCAGCATGTTTTTCATTTTCTTGGCGACCAGGCACTGGGTGGCGAGGACGTGTTCGACCTCGGAAGTGCCGATACCGTGGGCCAGCGCACCGAATGCGCCGTGGGTCGAGGTGTGCGAGTCGCCGCAGACCACGGTCATGCCTGGCAAGGTCGCGCCCTGCTCCGGGCTGATGACGTGGACGATGCCCTGGCGCACATCGTTCATCTTGAACTCGACGATGCCGTACTCATCGCAGTTGTCATCGAGGGTCTGCACCTGCAAACGCGAAACCTGATCGGCAATGGCCTCGATGCCGCCCTTGCGCTCCGGCGTGGTCGGCACGTTGTGGTCCGGGGTCGCGATGTTGGCATCGATGCGCCAAGGCTTGCGCCCGGCCAGACGCAGGCCTTCGAAGGCCTGCGGCGAGGTCACTTCGTGGATGATGTGACGATCGATGTAGATCAGCGCAGAGCCATCGTCGCGCTGCTTGACCAAATGCGAATCCCAGAGCTTGTCGTAGAGCGTTTTGCCGGCCATCAGACGGTTCCTCATCAGCTTGTTTCTATGCCCTGGGCTTATCAATAACCCTTTGGCTTGTGAGGCCGATCCTATGGGGTTAGATTAAATAACTCAAATTCATATTTTTCATGCTTTGGATAACCAACTGGAATGCGACATGGACTTGGCTAACCTCAACGCTTTCATCGCCATCGCCGAGACCGGCAGTTTCTCCGGTGCCGGCGAGCGCCTGCACCTGACGCAACCGGCGATCAGCAAACGCATCGCCGGTCTCGAGCAGCAATTGAAGGTGCGCCTGTTCGACCGACTGGGCCGTGAAGTCGGCCTGACCGAGGCCGGCCGCGCCTTGCTACCGCGGGCTTATCAGATTCTGAATGTGCTGGACGACACGCGTCGTGCCCTGACCAATCTGACCGGCGAAGTCGGCGGCCGCCTGACGCTCGCCACCAGTCACCACATAGGCCTGCACCGCCTGCCCCCTCTATTAAGGGAATTCACCCGGCGCTATCCGAAGGTGGCGCTGGATATTCAGTTCCTCGATTCGGAAGTGGCCTACGAGGAAATTCTTCACGGCCGCGCCGAACTGGCGGTCATCACCCTCGCGCCCGAGCCACACGCGCTGGTGCATGCGGTGCCGGTGTGGGACGACCCGCTGGATTTCGTGGTCGCCCCGGAACATTCGCTGATCAATAACGGCGCCGTCAGTCTGGCCGATATTGCCGGGCATCCGGCCGTGTTCCCCGGCGGCAACACCTTTACCCACCATATTGTGCAGCGTCTGTTCGAAGCCCAGGGCCTGACGCCGAACATCGCCATGAGCACCAACTACCTGGAAACCATCAAGATGATGGTCTCTATCGGCCTGGCCTGGAGCGTGCTGCCGCGCACCATGCTCGACGATCAGGTCGCAAGTATCGCTTTGCCGGGCATACAGCTCACTCGCCAGCTAGGCTATATCCTGCACACCGAACGGACGCTGTCGAATGCGGCAAAAGCCTTCATGGCCTTGCTGGATGCGCAAATCGATCGGCCAGGGACTCCGGGCTGACTTGTGCCACGCCGGTAAACCACCGTTTTTGTGCCTAACGCCCCACATCAGCTCAAGGCCCGTGATCAATGCCGAAATCTGTTGACCGAATTCCGCCGATGCCGCGCATCCAGGCCATCGACCCGCGTCATTCCGAGCAGAGCTGGGAGAGCGCGCCGCAATTGCTCGCCGCGCTCAATGGCGCCCGGCTCGGCGCCTGGTATTGGGACATCGAGCGCGGGCAGATCAGCTGGTCGCGCGGCACGCAGGCATTGTTCGGCTTCGATCCGCGGCAACCGTTGCCGCAGGACCTGGAATACCTCGACCTGCTGCCGCCGGAAGACCGTGCGAAGACCGTTCGCGCCTTTCACGCGGTGATTGCCGGCGCGCCGCTGGAACAAGCGATGCATCATCGCATTCGCTGGCCCGACGGCAGCCTGCACTGGCTGGAGGTCAGCGGCAGCCTGCTGCCGGACAAACACGGGCGCCCGCGGATGATCGGGGTGATTCGCGAGATCACCCAACAGCGTCAACGCGAGCAAGCCCTGAGCAGTTCGGAGAAACGTTTCGCGACACTTTTTCACCTGTGCCCGAATATGGTGCTGCTGACCCGTCAGGAAGACGGCCTGATCAGCGAGGCCAATCAGTATTTCGAAAGCCTGTTCGGCTGGCCCGTGCAAAGCGCGATTGGCCGCACCACGCTGGAGCTGGGCCTGTGGGTGCACCCCGAGCAACGCGGTGAACTGGTGAAAAAAACCAAGGCCAAGGGCGATCTGGTCAGCATGGAAGTGCAGTTTCGTGCCAGCAACGGCCAGGTTCACGACGGCATCCTCAGCGCTCAGAAAGTCGAACTTGAAGGCCAGCCGTACCTGCTGAGCACATTCCTCGACACCACCGAGCGCAAAGCCGCCGAACTCGCGCTCAAAGACAGCCAGGAACGCCTCGATCTGGCGCTGGACTCGGCACAACTGGGCACCTGGGACTGGCACATCCCCAGCGGCATGCTCTATGGCTCGGCGCGGGCGGCGCAATTGCACGGGCTGGAGCCGATTCCGTTTCACGAATCCTTCGAAGCGTTCTTCGAGGGCGTACCGGGCGAGGAGCGCGACAGCATGCGCGATGCCTACCGCAGCCTGCGTGAAGGCCCGGCAGGCAATTACCAGCTGACGTATCGCGTACAACTGCCGGACGGCAGCTCGCGTTATCTGGAAAGCCGCGCCCGCCTCTATCGCGATGAAAAGGGCGCGCCGTTGCGCATGGCCGGCACGCTGCTGGACATCACCGATCAGGTCGAGCGCGAACAGCGCCTGGTGGCCTCGGAAGAAAAATTCGCCACGCTGTTTCAGGTCAGCCCCGATCCGATCTGCGTCACGCGCCAGGAAACCGGCGAGTTCATCGAGATCAATTCCAGCTTTACCCAGACCTTCGGCTGGAGCGCCGCCGACGTCATCGGCCACACCGCCGAGGAAATCGGCCTGTGGGACGCTTCGGCAAAAAGTCTGCAACGCATCGAGCGGGTGATCCGCGAGCAAGGCCTGAGCAATGTCGCGATCATCGTCCAGCACAAGGACGGGCAGTCGCTGACCTGCGTCATTTCCAGCCGACAGATCAGCGTCGGGGATCTGCCCTGCATCGTTACCACACTGCGCGACATCACCCAGCAGCAACGCTCGGAAGCTGCGCTCAAGGCCAGCGAAGAGAAATTCGCCAAGGCCTTTCACTCCAGCCCCGACGCAATCACCATCACCGAACGCGACACTGGCCGCTACTTGGAGGTCAACGACGGGTTCTGCCGCCTCACCGGTTATCGCGCCGATGAAGTGCTGGGCAAAACCGTCTATCAGGTCGGCATCTGGGCCGAAGAAAAACAGCGCTCGGCCTTGCTCGCCGAATTGCAGATCAAGGGCCGCGTGCACCATCAGGAAATGCTCGGGCGCAACAAGCGTGGCGAACGGCTGACGGTGGAGGTCTCGGTCGAGCCGATCACGCTCAATGAAACCGCGTGCCTGTTGCTGACGGCACGGGACGTCAGCCTGCTGAAAAACGCCGAAGCGCAGATTCGCCACCTCGCCTATCACGACCCGTTGACCAACCTGCCCAACCGCGCGCTGCTGATGGATCGCCTGAGCCAGCAGATTGCCTTGCTCAAGCGCCACAATTTGCGCGGGGCCTTGCTGTTTCTCGACCTCGATCATTTCAAGCACATCAACGACTCGCTCGGCCACCCGGTGGGCGACACGGTGCTGAAGATCATCACCGCGCGGCTCGAAGCCAGCGTGCGCATGGAAGACACCGTGGCGCGCCTGGGCGGTGACGAATTCGTCGTTTTGCTCAGTGGCCTGGAGGGCTCGCGCCATGAAGTCAGCACGCAGGTCCGTGCGCTGGCCGACACCCTGCGCGAGCTGCTCTCCGAGCCGATGTTCCTCGATGGCCAGCGTCTGCAAGTGACGCCGAGCATCGGCGTGGCGCTGATTCCCGACCACGGCTCGACCCCGACTGACTTGCTCAAGCGCGCCGACATCGCCCTGTATCGGGCCAAGGATTCCGGGCGCAATACCACGCAGATGTATCACAACACCATGCAGAAAGCGGCCAGCGAAAGGCTGCGCATGGAGACCGATCTGCGCCTGGCGTTGTCGCGCGGTGAATTCAATGTGCACTTCCAGCCGCAGGTCGACGCCCGGGATAACCGCATCATCGGCGCCGAAGCACTGGTGCGCTGGAACCACCCGGAACTCGGCGCGCAGTCGCCCACCGAATTCATCAAGGTGCTGGAGGACAGCGGCCTGATTCTGGAGGTCGGCACGTGGATTCTCGATGAAGCCTGCGAGGCGTTCAAAAAGCTGATCGCGCTGCAATTGGTCGATCCGTTGAATTTCAGCCTGTGCGTGAATATCAGCCCGCGGCAGTTCCGCCAGAACGATTTCGTCGAGCGTATCGAACACAGCATGAGCAGCCATGGCCTGCCCTGCTCGCTGCTGAAACTGGAGATCACCGAAGGCATCGTCATTCAGAATCTGGACGACACCATCGGCAAAATGCGCCGCTTGAAGAAACTCGGCGTCAGCTTCGCCATGGATGATTTCGGCACCGGCTATTCGTCGTTGACTTATCTGAAGCGCTTACCGGTGGACACGCTGAAAATCGACCAGTCGTTTATTCGCGACGCGACCACCGACTCCAATGTTGCGGAGATCATTCGCGCGATTGTCGCCATGGCGCGCAGCCTGGAGCTGGAAGTGATTGCCGAGGGGGTGGAGACACCCGAACAGCTGGCGTTTTTACAGGGTCTGGGCTGCCATTTGTATCAGGGCTACCTGCACAGCCGGCCGGTGGCGCTGGAGGACTTGAAAGCATTGCTTAAATAACAGGCACAAAAAAGGGCGCCATTACTGGCGCCCTTCTTCTTGCCCGGCGTTATTGCAGAACCGCCTGCTGCGCTCCATTGATCGGGATGCGCTTGGCTTTCGCTTCTTCCGGAACCACTCGCAACAGGTCGATGCTCAGCAGACCGTTGCGCAGGTCGGCGGCCTTGATCTCGATGTGATCGGCCAGACGGAAAGACAGCTTGAAGGCTCGCTGCGCGATGCCCTGATGCAGGAACGTGACGTTCTCGTCAGTTTCACGCTTGCCACCACTGATGGTCAGCACACCTTTCTCGACTTGCAGGTCCAGGTCATCTTCCTGGAAGCCAGCGGCCGCGACGACGATACGGTATTGGTCATCACCGTGTTTTTCGACGTTGTAAGGAGGATAGCTGCTGCCTGGCTCGTTGCGCAGGGCGGTTTCGAACAGGTCGTTGAAACGGTCGAAACCTACCGAGGAACGGAACAGTGGCGCGAGAGAAAATGCAGTACTCATGGTTCAAATCTCCTGAAAACAATCAGCAAGGTTTTGTGTCTCCGCGACCCGAATTCGGCATCGCGTAACCCTTAGATAGGGACCGCTGTTTTGATTTCAAGAGATTTTTTTCAGATTTTTCAGGCGGCGTCGACGAGCGGCAATCCAAGTAAACGCGAGACGTGATCAGGCTCGGTTTCGCGGCGCAGAACGCTGAAAAGCTCGGTGGCTTCGGGATAATTTCGCGTCAGCATGGCCAGCCATTGCTTGAGGCGACCGGGCGATTGACGCGCGGTCATCTGCGCTTTGGCCTGCAGCCAGAAATCCTGAATCAAAGGCATCAGTTCGGCCCAGGTCATCTCGACGACCTCTTCTCCGGCGCGGGCCGCAGCGATCTGGCGGGCCAGATCCGGGCGCGAGACCAGACCTCGGCCGAGCATGATGTCTTCCACGCCGCTGATCTCGCGGCAACGACGCCAGTCCTCGACACTCCAGATATCGCCGTTGGCGAACACCGGCACCTTGACCACGTCCTGCACACGCGGGATCCACTCCCAATGAGCGGGTGGTTTGTAGCCGTCCACTTTGGTCCGCGCATGGACCACGATGTGCTCGGCGCCACCTTCGGCCAGCGCCGTGGCACAGACCAGCGAGCCGTCCGGGCTGTCGAAACCCAAGCGCATTTTCGCGGTGACGGGTATGTGTGCAGGCACGGCGCGACGGACGTGCTCGACGATCTGGTTAAGCAGCTCCGGCTCCTTGAGCAGCACCGCACCGCCACGAGACTTATTGACGGTCTTGGCCGGGCAGCCGAAATTCAGGTCGATGACTTCCGAGCCGAGTTCGCAGGCCAGCGCAGCGTTTTCCGCCAGACACACCGGATCGGACCCCAGCAATTGCACGCGCAATGGCACGCCGGAGGCGGTGCGGGCGCCATTGAGCAGCTCCGGGCCGAACTTGTGGAAATACGCCGGCGTGAGTAACTGATCGTTGACCCGAATAAATTCGGTCACGCACCAGTCAATGCCGCCAACGCGGGTCAGCACGTCGCGAAGGATGTCGTCGACCAACCCTTCCATGGGCGCCAGAGCAATTTGCATGGGAAAACACTACTTGAAGAAAAACGTGCGGCAGTTTACTGGATATCGCGGAAACCCGCAGATCCCATGTAGGAGTGAGCCTGCTCGCGATAGCGATGTATCTGCCACATATGCATCGACTGATACACCGCGATCGCGAGCAGGCTCACTCCTACCATTTAGATTTGAGCTTTATCCGGGAGCTGGATCGCCGGACCATAGCCTTCGATGAACTCCGCCGGCATACGCTTGGGCTTGCCGGTCGAGAGTTCGATGCAGACGAAAGTGGTCTGGGCGCGCAGCAGCGTGGCGTTGTCGCTCGGACGTTTGAGCTGGAAATGCCGGGTCATTTTCAGGCGCTGATCCCAGTCGACGATCCAGGTCGCCAATTGCAGCTCGTCGCCTTCGTAGGCCGCGGCCAGATAATCGATCTCATGACGCACCACGGCCATCGCCCGATCCAGTCGCCGATACTCGACCAGATCCAGCCCCAAACGCTGCGAATGGCGCCACGCGCAGCGTTCAAGCCAGGTCACGTAGACCGCGTTGTTCGCATGGCCCAGCCCGTCGATATCCTCGGCGCCCACTTGCAGATCAATGGTAAACGGCGTTGCCCGATCCCAGCCCATGCCCCACTCCCGGTCATTTGATTCAACCGGGGCAGTGTAACGGAGCTCACGCCGATTGGCGCGCCTGAAGGCTGCGACCGGCCAGCAGTGATAACACGCCATCAATCACTCGCGGATCGGCCAGTACGCGCTGATGACCGCCGCCCTCGAGGCGCAGCAAGCGGCTGTCGAACCAGGCTTCATGAATCAATTGCGACTCCTTGACCGAGACGAAATTGTCGTCCTCGGCATGGACAATCAGGCCGGGCATGTCGAGCTGATAATGCGCGACATCCAATGTGGCCGCGCGCATTCCGACATCCTGCTCGACCTGTCGAATGAAGGCGGAACGGGCTTTGGGCGGCATGCCGACGTGACGGGCGAAACCGCGCAGCACGCCAAGGATTCGCGACGGCGCGGCGATACTGACGAGGGTTTCGGTGCGCAGGCCCAACTGCACGGCGAGCATCGCGCTGGCACCGCCCATGGAGTGGCCGATGACGGCTTGCAGGGGTGGCAATTCGGCAGCCGCTTCGAGCATGGCGCGGGCGAACAGCACCACGTTGGCTTCTCGCCCGGGCGAACGGCCGTGAGCCGGGCCATCGAGCGCGACGACGGTATAGCCGGCGTCGACCAGAGCGTTGATCAGCGAAGCGAATTGCGTCGGCCGCCCTTCCCAGCCGTGCATCAGCAACACCGTGGGGCCTTGACCCCAGCGCAGCGCCGACAGGCCAAAACGCAAAGTGATGCGCTCGGAACTGGCCAGCAATGGCAGCTCCCAGTCACGCAGCGGCAGCGCACGCGGCGTCATGAACGCCAGACGCATTTTGCTTGCTACCAGTTTCGGTGCAAACCAGCCCAAGGTGCCGTTAACGCCACGAATCCACTTCAACGTGTTCATCGCTCTCTCCTCAGGCGTGCTGCCTTCAGGTCAACGCACCGCCGACTTGGCGGCGCGCAGCAATCGATCGGATAACTCGCCCGGGCCCAACGCTCTTGCCAGCGCCAGACCACCTACCATCAGCGCGACATCGGCCAGCGCCTTGTCGGTGTCTTCAGGACTGGCCGCCAGTTGCGCCACCATCAACTCCATGTGCTCGTTCAGCGCCAGACGGAACGACTCCGGCAAACGCCCCAGCTCACCGATCGAAGCCGGAATCGGGCAAGCCGCCTCGCTGGAGTCGCGGTGTTTGCGCGACAGGTAGAAGGCAGCGACCAGGGCGCGACGCTCTTCACCGGTCAGATCGGCATCCATGTCGGCAATCAGGTCGCGGCGCCGGCCCAGCAGTTGTTTGAACGCTTCGAGCATCATCGCGTCCTTGCTTTCGAAGTGCGCATAAAAGCCTCCTACCGTGAGGCCGGCTGCGCCCATCACTTCGCCCACGCTCGGGTCTGCCGGGCCACGCTGAATCAGGGCGGCGCTGGCAGCCTTGAGGATGCGTTCGCGGGTTTGAGCTTTTTTATCGTTCATCGTTGCCTCCGAATATTACGACTAGAATATTATTCGCATAATAATACTCCGCAAGTCAAGAATATGACCGCTGGTCTGAAGCACAGTGTAAGGAGAAAGGAGAATTGGCCAAACGCCAGACAAACAAAAGGGCCATTCAATAATTGAATGACCCTTATAAATCCCGCAGAGCGGGTAATCGTGGCGTCCCCTAGGGGACTCGAACCCCTGTTACCGCCGTGAAAGGGCGGTGTCCTAGGCCACTAGACGAAGGGGACACAAACCCTTCTATACAACTGATCAGTGCTGAGAGCTGATCGATTCAAGGCCGGTGTGGCCAGACCTTGAACTGTAAAATTGGTGGAGCTAAGCGGGATCGAACCGCTGACCTCCTGCATGCCATGCAGGCGCTCTCCCAGCTGAGCTATAGCCCCGGATTTTTCGCCTCGCGGCGGAGTGAAGTCTTGCAACATCACTTCTGTAAAACTGGCGTCCCCTAGGGGACTCGAACCCCTGTTACCGCCGTGAAAGGGCGGTGTCCTAGGCCACTAGACGAAGGGGACGCAAACCCTTCTATACAACTGATCAACGCTGAGTGTTGATCGCTTCAAGGCCGGTGTGGCCAGGCCTTGAAGTGTAAATTGGTGGAGCTAGACGGGATCGAACCGTCGACCTCTTGCATGCCATGCAAGCGCTCTCCCAGCTGAGCTATAGCCCCTCATCGTTGATGTCATCGCTGAGGACGGGGCGAATCTTAAGGGCGTATCGAAAGCCTGTCAAACTTATTTTTGAAAAATTTCAAAGTTTTTTGTCGGGATTACAATCACTTACCGCCCTCCCCCGTAAATTCGGGAGAAACGCCGAACGCAGGATCAAAAGATCGCAGCCTTCGGCAGCTCCTACAGAGACACAAAAGCCATCAGGCGATGGCGCCCAACAGTTTTTCCCATTCCTTGTTTTCTTTCTTCGACACGCCGCCCAACAGGTCAATCGCCTGACGCAAGCGGAAACGGGTGAGATCCGGGCCGAGGATTTCCATCGCGTCGAGCACCGACACCGAGCTTGCCTGGCCGGTGATCGCGGCGAACATCAGCGGCATCGCATCGCGCAGTTTCAGCTCCAGGGATTCGACCACCGCCTGAATCGTCGCGGTGATGTTGTCCTTTTCCCACTGACGCAGGCTTTCCAGCTTCCACAGGATCAACTGCATCAACTGACGAACCTGATCGCCCGAGAGCTTCTTGGACTCAAACAGTTTGGCGTCCGGGTTGACGCCACCGGCAAAGAAGAACCCCGCCAACGGCGCGACCTGGCTGAACGTCTCGACGCGGCCCTGTACGTGCGGGGCGATTTTCATCATATAGTCGGCATTGAATGCCCATTTTTGCACGCGTGCGGCAAACTCTTCGACCGGCAGGTCGCGCAGCCACTGGCCGTTGAGCCACGACAGCTTCTCGATGTCGAAAATCGGCCCGCCGAGGGACACGCGCTTGAGGTCGAAGTTGTCGACCATTTCCTGCAGCGAGAACTTCTCACGCTCGTCCGGCATCGACCAGCCCATGCGCCCCAGGTAGTTGAGCATTGCTTCGGGCATGAAACCCATGCGCTCGTAGAATGTCACCGAGGTGGGGTTCTTGCGCTTGGATAGCTTGCTCTTGTCCGGGTTACGCAGCAGTGGCATGTAGCACAGCTCCGGTTGTTCCCAGCCGAAGTATTCGTACAAAAGAATCAGTTTCGGTGCCGATGGCAGCCATTCTTCGCCGCGCAGGACGTGGGTGATGCCCATCAGGTGGTCGTCGACCACGTTGGCGAGGAAGTACGTCGGCAGGCCGTCGGTCTTCATCAATACCTGCATGTCCATGCGATCCCACGGGATCTCGACATCGCCACGCAGCATGTCCGGCACCACACAAACGCCCTCGCTTGGCACTTTCATGCGGATCACGTGGGGTTCGCCGGCAGCCAGACGGGCAGCGACTTCTTCCTTCGACAACAGCAGCGCGCGGCCGTCGTAGCGCGGGGTTTCGCCGCGAGCCATTTGCTCGGCGCGCATCTGATCGAGTTCTTCAGCAGTGCAGAAGCATGGGAACGCGTGGCCCATGTCGACCAGTTGCTGGCAGTATTTCTGGTAGATGTCGCCGCGTTCGCTCTGCCGGTACGGGCCGTGCGGGCCGCCGACGTCCGGGCCTTCGCTCCAGTCGATGCCGAGCCAGCGCAGCGCGTCGAAAATTTGCTGTTCGGACTCGCGGGTCGAACGCAACTGGTCGGTGTCTTCGATGCGCAGGATGAACTCACCGCCATGCTGCTTGGCAAAGCAGTAGTTGAACAATGCGATGTAAGCGGTACCTACGTGGGGGTCCCCGGTAGGCGATGGCGCGATGCGAGTGCGGACGGTGGTCATGGCATGTCTCGAAAAAATGAAGAGCAGAACAATCAAGCGGCGAATGGTAACAGGCGAGACCTGCCCGGCTCCAGCGGGCAGGGTATTTAAGCCGGAGCGTCGCAAGGCAGGCGACCGCGTGAGGGTCATTCGCGAGCAGGCTCGCTCCCACAGGGATACACACTGATCGTTCCCATGCTCTGCGTGGGAATGCATCCTGTGACGCTCTGCGTCACGCATGCGATGGGACGCGGAGCGTCCCGGGCGGCATTCCCACGCAGAGCGTGGGAACGATCCTTTTTACACCGTGAGCAATCGTTCGCGCAGCTTGGCAATCTCATCACGCATCTGCGCCGCCGCCTCAAATTCCAGATCGCGCGCCAGTTGATACATCTTCTCTTCCAGTGCGCGAATGCGTTTGGCGATTTCGCTCGGCGAACGCAGTTCGGCTTCGTACTTGGCGTTTTCTTCGGCAGCCTTGGCCATGCCTTTGCGCTTCTTGCTGCGCGACCCCGGCACGGTGGCGCCTTCCATGATATCGGCGACGTCCTTGAACACGCCTTTCGGGGTGATGCCGTGTTCGAGGTTAAAGGCGATTTGCTTATCGCGACGGCGCTCGGTCTCGCCAATCGCGCGCTCCATCGAGCCGGTCATGCGATCGGCATACAGAATCGCCCGACCATTGAGGTTACGCGCGGCACGGCCGATGGTCTGAATCAATGAACGCTCGGAACGCAGAAATCCTTCCTTGTCCGCATCGAGAATCGCCACCAGCGACACTTCCGGCATGTCCAGGCCTTCACGCAGCAAGTTGATCCCCACCAGTACGTCGAACGTGCCGAGGCGCAGATCGCGGATGATCTCGACGCGCTCGACCGTGTCGATGTCCGAGTGCAGATAACGCACGCGCACGCCGTGGTCGGCGAGATAATCAGTGAGGTCTTCGGCCATGCGCTTGGTCAGCGTGGTCACCAGCACGCGCTCTTCGATCGCCACCCGCTTGGTGATTTCCGAGAGCAAGTCGTCGACCTGAGTCAGCGCCGGCCGCACTTCGATCTGCGGATCGACCAGCCCGGTCGGCCGCACCACTTGCTCGACCACACGCCCGGCGTGTTCAGCTTCATAGTTGCCCGGCGTCGCCGAGACGAAAATGGTCTGTGGGCTGACCCCTTCCCACTCGTCGAAACGCATGGGCCGGTTGTCCAGCGCCGACGGCAAGCGGAAGCCGTATTCGACCAGCGTCTCCTTGCGCGACCGGTCGCCCTTATACATGGCGCCAACCTGCGGCACGCTGACGTGGGATTCGTCGATGACCAGCAAGGCGTCCGCCGGCAGGTAATCGTAAAGGGTTGGCGGCGCAGCGCCGGACGGGCGCCCGGACAGATAACGCGAGTAGTTTTCGATGCCATTGCAATAGCCCAGTTCGAGGATCATCTCCAGATCGAAACGGGTGCGTTGCTCCAGGCGCTGGGCCTCCACCAGTTTATTGTTGCTGCGCAGGTATTCGAGACGCTCCTGCAACTCGACCTTGATCCCTTCGATGGCGTCGAGCAGGGTTTCCCGCGGCGTCACATAGTGGCTCTTCGGATAGAAGGTGAAGCGCGGCATTTTGCGGATGACTTCGCCGGTCAGCGGGTCGAACGCGGAAATGCTTTCTACCTCGTCATCGAACAACTCGATGCGGATCGCTTCGAGGTCGGATTCCGCGGGGTAGATGTCGATCACATCGCCACGTACGCGGAAGGTCGCACGGGCAAAGTCCATGTCGTTGCGGGTGTACTGAAGGTCAGCCAGCCGGCGCAGCAGCGCACGCTGATCGAGCTTGTCGCCGCGATCGACGTGCAAGACCATCTTCAAGTAGGTTTCCGGACTGCCCAGACCGTAGATGCACGACACCGTGGTGACGATGATCGCGTCTTTGCGCTCCAGCAACGCCTTGGTCGCGGACAGACGCATCTGCTCGATGTGGTCGTTGATCGACGCATCCTTCTCGATGAAGGTGTCGGATGACGGCACATAAGCTTCGGGCTGGTAATAGTCGTAATAGGAAACGAAGTATTCGACGGCGTTGTTGGGGAAGAATGCCTTGAACTCGCCGTACAACTGCGCGGCGAGAGTCTTGTTCGGCGCCAACACCAGCGTCGGACGCTGTACCTGCGAGATGACGTTGGCGATGCTGAATGTCTTGCCCGAACCGGTCACACCAAGCAGCGTCTGGTGCGCCAGCCCGGCTTCAATGCCTTCGACCAACTGGCGAATGGCTTCCGGCTGATCGCCGGCGGGATCGAAGCGGGTGACTAGCTGGAATTCCGACATACACACCTCTGGAATCGCGGCGTTCCGCCTCAGACGGAGCACCACGAGGACGACCGCAAACGACCGATGTCGCGCAAGAAAAAACCTGGATTGTGCTTAATGGTGGCGATTGCCCGGCCTTTCAAGGCAAACGTCCTACATCCGGTAAAGACTCTGACAAAGACAATCGACTAACGGTCAAGAAATAATCGGAAAAACTTACGTAAAAGCCGATTCGCCTGTCGCCATTGCGCCGTGATGGCCTCTATACTAGCTCCCCGTTTGTGCACCGCTCTAGTGCATTCGGCTGGAGCGCGACACGTCCCTCCACTCTCCATTCAGAGCCGCCGTAATAATGAGCCTGTTCTCCGCTGTCGAAATGGCACCCCGCGATCCAATCCTGGGCCTCAACGAAGCATTCAACGCCGATACCCGGACCACCAAGGTCAATCTGGGCGTGGGTGTTTACTGCAACGAAGAGGGGCGAATTCCACTGCTGCGCGCGGTGATCGAAGCTGAGGCGATTCGCGTCGCTCAACACGCTTCGCGCGGCTACCTGCCGATCGACGGCATCGCCGCCTACGATCAGGCCGTGCAAAAGCTGCTGTTTGGCAACGACTCGCCGCTGATCAGCGCCGGTCGGGTCATCACCACTCAGGCAGTCGGCGGGACCGGCGCACTGAAAATCGGTGCCGACTTCCTCAAGCAACTGCTGCCCGACGCCGTGGTCGCGATCAGTGACCCGAGCTGGGAAAACCATCGCGCACTGTTCGAAACCGCTGGTTTCCCGGTGCAGAACTACCGCTACTACGACGCGGCCACCCACGACGTCAACCGTGCCGGCATGCTCGACGACCTCAACGCCCTGCCGAACGGCTCGGTCGTTGTTCTGCACGCTTGCTGCCACAACCCGACCGGCGTTGACCTGACCCCGGCGGACTGGAACAAGGTGCTGGAAGTGGTCAAGGCCAAAGGTCACGTGCCGTTCCTCGACATGGCTTATCAGGGCTTTGGCGACGGCATCGACGAAGACGCTGCGGCCGTGCGCCTGTTCGCGGAATCCGGCCTGACTTTCTTCGTCTCGAGTTCGTTCTCCAAATCATTCTCGCTGTACGGCGAGCGTGTGGGCGCGTTGTCGATCATCAGCGAGTCGAAAGAAGAAAGCGCACGTGTGCTGTCGCAGGTAAAACGCGTGATCCGCACCAACTACTCCAACCCGCCGACCCACGGCGCCAGCATCGTTGCCGCCGTGCTGAACAGCCCGGAACTGCGCGCACAGTGGGAAGCGGAACTGGCCGAGATGCGCCTGCGCATTCGTGGCATGCGCACGCAGATGGTCGATCTGCTGGCGGAGAACGCGCCGGGCCGCGACTTCAGCTTCGTCGGTCGCCAGCGTGGCATGTTCTCCTACTCCGGCCTGACCACTGAACAGGTACATCGCCTGCGCAACGAGTTCGGCATCTATGCCCTGGACACCGGCCGCATCTGCGTGGCGGCGCTGAACCAGAGCAACATCAAGGCCGTGACGGATGCGATTGTTCAGGTCATCTGATTTCGCGGCGTGATGAAAAACGGGAAGCTCGCAAGGCTTCCCGTTTTTTATTTGTGTCTGGAAACGTCCCACAACCTCTAGACTGCACAGAGCTTTAACTGTGGGAGCGGGCTTGCTCGCGAAAGCGGTCTGTCAGCCAAAAATGGATTGACTGACCTACCGCATTCGCGAGCAAGCCCGCTCCCACAATTGGTTTTGTGTACGCCCTGCATTTTTGATGAGAACCCACATGAAAAACGACAACCTGCGTGCCGACCGTGACGAGCTGGATGATTTCATTCCCCGTGTGTCGGCCAAACGGGAAAAAAGCCTGGTCCTGCAAATCGCCACCGGGGTTTTCCTCGGCGGCCTGGCCCTGTGGCTGGTGCAACTGGCGGCCACGGCCGCTTACGCCAGGCTAATGCTCGGCACGATTACCTTTGGCGGTTAAGCCAACTCGGTCGAGCGTTGACTCGCGGCATCGTCATAGGCGACATACAGCGATTCGGCAATCTGACTCTTGATTGCCTTGGTGCTTTCGAGGCCGAGCACGAAACCTTCGGCCTTGCCGCCGGCGCGGTTCAATTCTTCGGCGGTGCTGGCCTGAGTGATCGCGTCGAAGAGTTTTTCGGCGTGGGGGCCGACGCCTTTTGGCAGGCTGATCTGCGTGATGCTCATACGGATACCTCGGTGTTATAGCTGATCTGACTCATGGCGCGTACCTTTTCGGCGAATGGCCGGCAGCGCGTGTGACCACTTCCGGGTGGCCATGGTAGACCTCCGGTGCCGCTCTGGTAAGCGCCAATCGCTGACAAAACGCCGTCCGTCCCGACGAATCGCAAAAGGTGTTATTCGGAGCTTGACTTCTCTTTTTGAATCAGTAACATACGCACCAATTCCGCAATAGCTCAGTTGGTAGAGCAAATGACTGTTAATCATTGGGTCCCTGGTTCGAGTCCAGGTTGTGGAGCCAAATAGCAAAGCCCCTGAATTGAAAGATTCAGGGGCTTTTTTGTGGGCGCTCCAAAAGATCAAAACATCGACAATAAAAAGGGCCGATCAGTACTTAACAGATCGGCCCTTTTTTCAGACGCCGCGGTCAAACATGTTCGCTGCTTTTCGCCTGCGCTTTCGGTGCGCCATGCCCATGATCGTGCTCCGAATCCACCTCGATTACCGGCACTTCCTTGCCGTCGCAGTCATGCAGCTTGCCGTCGCTGAAGTAATCGCCTTCACGCAGTGCGGCCAGATCGCGATAACGCAGGGTTCGCTCTTCCGCCGCGGCAAACACAGACTGCTGATCCGAGTTGCCAGCCGTAAAGTGGTTGAACGCCAGGTTGAGCAGGATCGCCATGATCGCCGACGAGCTGATGCCGGAGTGGAAAATCGTCGCAAACCAGCTCGGGAACTGGTCGTAGAAGTTCGGCGCAGCAATCGGAATCATGCCGAAACCGATCGACGTGGCGACGATGATCAGGTTGACGTTATTGCGGTAGTCAACCTTCGACAGCGTACGAATGCCGCTTGCTGCTACGGTACCGAACAGCACGATACCGGCGCCGCCGAGGACCGACGTCGGCACAGCGGCAATCACCCTTCCCATGAATGGCAACAGGCCAAGGACCACCAGAAACAGACCGCCGGTGGCGACCACGAAACGGCTCTTGATCCCGGTCACCGCCACCAGCCCGACGTTCTGGGCGAAAGCGCTCTGGGTGAAGGAACCGAAGATCGGCGCGAACATGCTCGACAACATGTCGGCGCGCAGGCCATTGCCCAGACGTTTTGAATCAACCTTGGTTTCGATGATTTCGCCGACCGCCAGAATGTCCGCCGAGGTTTCCACCAGCGTCACCATGACCACAATGCACATCGACAGAATCGCGGCGAAGTGGAAGGTGGGCATGCCGAAGTGGAACGGCGTCGGGAAGCCGAACATGGGACCTGTGGTGACGCTGGAGAAATCCGCCATGCCGAGGAACACCGCCAGCACCGTGCCGATCACCATCGCCAACAGGATCGACAAGCGCGAAATGGTTGCACTGCCGACCTTGCTCAGCAGCAACACCAGCACCAGCGTGACCGCCGCCAGACCGATGTTCTGCATGCTGCCAAAATCCGGCGCATGGCTGTTACCGCCCATGGCCCAGCGGGCGGCCACCGGCATCAGCGTCAGGCCGATGGTGGTGATTACAATGCCAGTGACCAACGGCGGAAAGAACTTGGTGATGCGTGAGAACACCGGCGTGATCAGCAAACCGATCAACGAAGCGGCAATCACCGCGCCCAGCACCGACTGGAAGCCGCCCTCCCCGCCACTGCTGACGATCGCAACCATGGTCGCCACGCCGGAGAACGACACGCCCTGTACCAGCGGCAACTGACAGCCAAAAAACGGCAGACCCAGGGTTTGCAGCAGTGTCGCCAGCCCCCCCGCAAACAATGAAGCAGCAATCAACAAGCCGATGTCCGCCGGCGACAAACCCGCCGCCTGGCCAATGATCAGTGGCACCGCAACGATACCGCCGTACATCGTCAGAACATGTTGGAGGCCGTAAGCCATATTCGCGCCGACCCCGAGATTTTCATCCTCGGGCCGTTGGTGTGAAACATGGGGCGTTTTCATGGTGGGGGGTTCCCTGGTTTTTGTTATGCGCACACTGTATTCAATACTCGGGACAAATGTCCATAGAGTTGTATACAACTTATCAGTCACATAATGGTTAGCTAGCCACCCAACTTTCCAGGCTGCGGTTTGCGTCCGCACAAATCCGGCAACACATCCCCGACTGCGCCAGCGCACCTGCCCACTAGGCTGAAGTGTTCATGGCGACCGACGGCGCAGTCCCGCCCTTTTTTATACATATAAAGTATGCATAATGAAGTCATTCGACATTCAGTACGACAAAAGCAAGAACGCAGCCAACAAACTCAAGCACAAAGGCATCAGCCTCGCCGAAGCCGAACCGGTCTTCTACGACGAACGCGCGCTTACTCTTGAGGACAGCGACCATGACGAACAACGCTGGATCACCGTTGGCCTCGATGGCAAAGGACGCTTGCTGGTCGTTGCATACAGCTATCGCGCAGCCAATGTGGTTCGAATCATTTCTGCACGTGCCGCCAGTCCGAGCGAACGGCGCGCGTATTTTCCGGAGGCTTGACCGATGAACGATGAATATGACTTTTCCCAGGGCAAACGCGGTGCCGTGGCGTCCAGCAAAGGTAAAACGCGCATTACCATCATGCTTGACGATGCGGTGATCGAGGCGGCGCGCGCAGTCGCCGAAAACGAGGGTTTTGGTTATCAGACAGTGATCAACAACACGCTGCGCCATGCCCTGCTGGAAAACCCTCGCCCGCAGACCAACGCGGAGAATGGCGAGGTGTCCGGGCAGTTTAAAAAAGGCATAACGGCCGCTGACCTCAAGAGCCTCGAGAGAAAATTGTCGGCGGCCATCGGCGAAATCCGCCGCGTGCTGGAACCAGACGTGAAGCCCTAGGCAGACACTCGCGCGATCACCTGCGCCAGCGATTGCCGCATTGACGGCGAATCAACCACCTGCAGGCCAAACTCGCGCGCCAGCAATTCGATCAACTCATCGACCTGCGTCACATCGCGCCGCTCACTCTCGTCACCGATGCGGTGAAGGGCAAAGCTGCCGTTGTTCAACGTCTTGCGCCAGCCCTCCCCGGTGCGCGCGACCATTAATCGCTGGGCAAACGGTGAGTCAGGGTGCGTCGAGACGTACCAGTTGCCGACGGTGTAATCGATGTCTTCCTGGCGTTGCAGGTCGAACAGATACATCGGCCGCCACTCGCCCGCGACGTTGGCATGCAACATATAGCCGTCGGCCTGTTTTTCGATGCGATAAGGTTCGTGAGGGGTGGGTTGCACGGCTTCGGTGTCGAGCATCAGCGGTGCGGTCGGCACCATGCCGCCGAAGCCGACGTCAGTGATATAGCGAACACCGTCGAGGGTGACCAGGCTCAAGCGGTGAGTCCGCGCCGTCCAGCTGCCTTCAGGCTGATTCATCACCACGCGCCCGCTGATCGCGCGAACGTCGAAGCCCAGTTCAAGCAACAGGGTGAAAAACAGCTTGTTGAGCTCGTAGCAGTAACCGCCGCGACCACCCAACAGGATTTTTTCTTCAGTTGACGGCAAATCGATCAACACCGGCGCGCCAGTAACCGTGGCCAGGTTTTCGAAAACAAACACAGCGGTGTGGCGCAACTGTAACTGGCGCAGGGTAGCCAGCGTCGGCGATGGAGGCGCATCAAAACCCAGGCGTTGCAGGTACAGCTTCAGGTGGGTCAGGCGTGGCTCGCTCATTGCTCGGTCCTTATGCAGGGGGCGTTGATAGACACCCTGTATACGGGATCGAGCAGGGTTTTCGACAATTGATTTCGCCAATCAACCGCTCAGCGTTTTTTACGCGAGCCGATACGAATCCACGTCGGCGCATGATCACTGGCGTGCGGTTCGTTGCGCACCCAGGCATCGACTCCCGCCTCGTGCAAATACGGACTCAGCGCCGGGTTCAGCAAAAGATGGTCGATGCGCAGGCCGGAGTTGGTTTGCCAGTGCTGGCGGAAATAATCCCAGAAGGTGTAGAGGCGTTCCTCGGGATACAAATGCCGCAGGGAATCGGTCCAGCCTTGATCCAGCAGACGTTGGTAGCACTCGCGACTTTGCGGTTGCAGCAAGGCGTCCTTGAGCCAGGAACGGGTATTGTAGATGTCCATGTCAGTAGGCACGACGTTGTAGTCACCGGCCAGCACCACCGGGTGGTCGCTGCTTTGCAAGTCCTTGGCGTAGCTGATCAACCGCTCGAACCAGGCCAGTTTGTACTCGAATTTCGGCCCCGGCTGCGGATTGCCATTGGGCAGGTACAGGCAACCGACCAGCACCCCGTGCACCGCCGCTTCGATATAGCGGCTCTGGGCGTCGTCTGGATCGCCGGGCAGCCCGCGCCGGCTCTCCAGCGGTTGTGCATCCCGCGCCAGAATCGCCACACCGTTCCACGACGCCTGGCCTTGCCAGATCGCGCCGTAACCGGCCGCTTCCAGCTCGGCTGCCGGAAACGCGCTGTCCACCGATTTCAGTTCTTGCAGGCAGGCGATGTCCGGTTGCTCACGCTCCAGCCACGCCAGCAGATTCGGCAGCCGCGCGCGCAGGCCGTTGACGTTGAACGTGGCAATGCGCAGGTTTTTCATCGTTCGCCGCTCCTGTCAGGGGGATTGCACTTGTGACCCCCGAACCGTTGCGCAGGTTGCATTCAATCACCACGGCCAGCCCTCAGGCGCGATTGCGCAGCCACTGCAAAAAGCCTCGTTTCGGCGCAACGGCTGGCGCTTCTTCGGTGAGCGATTGCGCCTTGTGCAGACGAAAATCGAGCAACGCCTGCATGGCATCGTGGATCTCATGGCGGGCGTCCAGGCACGGCTTCAGGTATGACTTTTCGATGCGATACAAGGTGCAAAACGTCTTCGCCGTAAAGTCGGCAGGCAGCGCCGTGTCGCTGAGAATCCCCGCCTCCCCGATCACTTCGCCCGGCCCCATGCGCCCGGACTCCAGCGCTGTGCCGTGCCGCTTCAACGTCACCGAAACGACGCCGGACTCGATAATGAACAAATGATCGCTGACCTCCCCGCCCGCCAGAAGAGTCTCGCCGGCGCGGAACGTCTGCAGGGTCATGTTCTGGCTGAACGTATCTTTTTCCTCCTCACGCAGCGTGGAAAAAATTGGCGAACTGTCGAGCAATGCCCGTGGCCGCGACAGCGTAGACGCTGTACTGGCTTCATTGCTCGACAGCAGATTGACCCCGGACGCCTGCAAGTGGCGGTAAGCCAGATCGAACAACTGATTGCGCACTGCGCGCTTCTCGCCCATCGAGGCGACGAAACCACTGATCTCGTATTCCGCGCCGCTGCTGCCAGAGCTTTTCAGCGCGACACTCGGCGCCGGACTGTCGAGCAACTGGCGGCACCCCTGCATGGCCCGCTCCAGCGCCTCGATCACCGAGCTGGGCCGCGCATGCGGGCTGACTTGCACGCCGACCGCTACGCCAAACATGTTGCTCGGCCGACTGAAGTTGATGATCTTGGCCTTGGCCGCCAGCGAATTGGGAATCACCGCCATGCTGCCCTGACTGGTTTGCAGACGCGTGGCGCGCCAATCGATATCGGTGACCCGGCCTTCGGTGCCGTCGATGGAAATCCAGTCATCGAGCTGATAGGGCTTGGTGGTGTTGAGGACGATGCCGGAAAACACATCGCTCAAGGTGCTCTGCAAGGCCAGACCGACAATGATCGCCAGCGCGCCCGACGTAGCCAGCACGCCTTTGACCGGCAGGTCCAGCACATACGCCAGCGCGGCGATGATCGCGATGAGGAAAATCACGGCGCCAAGCAAATCCTGCAACAGCCGTCCGGTGTGGCCGACCCGCTGCATCATCACCGCGCCGATCAACACCGTCAGGGTCCGCGCGCCGAACAGCCACCAACCGATCTGCAACGCCGTCGCCGCCAGGTGCAGCGGCACGTTGTCGGCCCACGGTGCCGGCTCCATCGGATTCAGGCCTTCGTTGAACAGTACGATGCTGAACAGGGTAAAAATCAGCACCCGCACCAACAGCTTCCACTCGCTGCCTCGGGAACTGATCAGACGCCAGAATCCGAGGTCGAGGAGGATCAGGACAAATGCGCAAAACAGCGGATGTTCGGTCAGCAAAGACAACATCAAACCACTCCGACGAAGGCCAATCGCGAGAAGATCGCACAGATTGAGCCAGTGTAGGAGCAATTGATTTCAGCGGATGAACACCCGCACAAAAACACCGCAAAACAACTGTGGGAGCGGGCTTGCTCGCGAAGTCGGCGGAACAGTCAAAGACGTATTGACTGACACAACGCCTTCGCGAGCAAGCCCGCTCCCACATTGGGTTTTTGGGGTGTGTCAGGTGACTGCCCCGGCTGTGACTCAAGCCTGCATCCGGCCGAAGCGGCCCGACTGGAAGTCGGCGAACGCCTGGTGGATTTCCTGCTCGGTGTTCATCACGAACGGGCCATGGCCGACGATCGGTTCGTCGATCGGCTCGCCGCTGAGCAACAGCACTACCGCTTGTTGGCTGGCTTGGAGGGTCAATCGATCGCCATCACGCTCGAAGAGCACTAACTGCCCTTCCCCCACCGATTCCGCGCCGTTGACCTGCACCGAACCTTTCAACACCACCAGCGCGGTGTTGCGCCCATCGTGCAGATCCAGCGTCAGCAACTTGCCGGCGTTCAGGCGCAAGTCCCAGACGTCGATGGGCGTAAACGTGCGCGACGGACCTTTATGGCCTTCGAACTCACCGGCGATCAGACGCAGGCTGCCTGCGTTGTCCTTGAGCGCAATGCGCGGGATATCGCTGTCCAGAATGGTCTGGTAGCCCGGCGCGGCCATTTTGTCCTTGGCCGGCAGGTTGACCCACAGTTGCACCATTTCCATACGGCCGCCGGTTTTGGCGAAATCGTCGGAGTGGAACTCCTCGTGGAGAATTCCCGACGCGGCTGTCATCCATTGCACGTCGCCCGGGCCGATAGTGCCGCCGCTGCCGGTGGAGTCGCGGTGCTGCACTTCGCCGTCGTACACGATCGTCACGGTTTCGAAACCACGGTGTGGGTGCTGGCCCACGCCGCGCCGCTCGGTGGTCGGGGTGAATTCGGCCGGACCGGCGTGATCGAGCAGCAGGAACGGGCTGATGTGTTTGCCCAGGTTGTCGTAGGAAAACAGCGTGCGAACCGGAAAACCATCGCCGACCCAATGGCCGCGCGGGCTGGTGTAGATACCGAGAATGTTTTTCATGGGCTCTCCAATGGGTAAATGCCTTGGATTAAGCCTAAAGGGAGATCGAGTTTCGCACTAGACTGCCAAAATCGGCTTGAGTGTTCTATATGCAGAACGCTGGATCGGCGGTGCGCCCTTCGCGAGCAGGCTCGCTCCCACAGGATTCTGGGTGAACCCATGATTTGTGCTTAACCACAACTTCTGTGAGAGCGAGCTTGCTCGCGAAGGGGGCAGGCCGGACAACCCGGATCTCGAAAATGATTCATGACTTCTGCTCAACATTGCTTTGTCCCACCAGCGGTTTTTCTCACTGATCCGGACGCGGATACTGCGGCCATTCCCACTGCATTCCAGGAGTCATTCCATGTCTGTTCCCGCTTTCGGTCTTGGTACGTTTCGCCTGCAAGGCCAGGTGGTCATTGATTCAGTGAGCACGGCCCTTGAACTCGGCTACCGCGCCATCGACACCGCGCAGATTTACGAAAACGAAACCGAGGTGGGTCAGGCGATCGCTGCCAGTGGAATCGCGCGCGACGCGCTGTTCATCACCAGCAAGATCTGGGTGGCCAACTTCGCCGCAGATCGCCTGATCGCCAGTCTCAAGGAAAGCCTGCACAAATTGCAGACCGACTACCTCGACCTGACGCTGATCCACTGGCCCTCGCCCAACCATGAGGTCCCTGTCGAGGCGTTCATGGGCGCGCTGCTGGAGGCAAAACGCCTGGGCCTGACGCGACAGATCGGCGTGTCCAACTTCACCATCGACCTGATGAAACAGGCCATCGCCGCAGTCGGTGCCGAGCACATTGCGACGAATCAGATCGAACTGCACCCGTACCTGCAAAACCGTAAAGTCGTCGAGTTCGCCCGTAGCCAAGGCATTCACATCACTTCGTACATGACCCTCGCCTACGGCGAAGTGTTGCAGGATCCGCTGATTCAGAAGATTGCCGAGCGCCTGCACGCCACCCCGGCGCAGGTCACGCTGGCCTGGGCGATGCAGTCGGGTTTTGCGGTGATTCCGTCCTCGACCCGACGCGCCAACCTGCACAGCAACCTCGGTGCGACCGCGCTGACATTGAGCGATGCGGACATGGCGCTGATCGCCAGCCTGGACCGCGGCCATCGCCTGACCAGCCCGAAAGGCCTGGCCCCTGCCTGGGACTGATCAGGCCTGAAGACGTTGCGCGAGGTTATGCATGGCTTCGCGCAGCGTCTTGATTGCCGGCAGAACCGCCACCGCATCGGCCTGCTGGCAAGCCTGTTCGAGTTCGACACACGCGGCCACCAGGCGCGCCGCGCCGACCATTTGCGCACCGCCCTTGATGTGATGGGCCAGTTCGCGCAAGCCACTGTGGTCATCCCCGCCCTGCAAACTCGCCAGACGCTGCAGGTCCTGGTCCAGGCTGCGCGAGACTTCGGCGCGCAGGCGTTCAATCAACGCGTGGTCATTGCCGGCCATTTGCTCCAGCGCACTGAGGTCGATTTCCGTTAACACAGGGGCCGGCAATGGCTCGATTTCTTGCTGGCAATGAGCAACGCCCTTTAAGGCCTGTGCCAGGTCGCTCAAGCGGATCGGTTTGAACAGGCAATCGTCCATACCGGCCTCGAAACAGCGCACCCGCTCCTGTACTTGGGCGTTGGCGGTAAATCCAATGATCCGGCACGGTGCGCGTGCGCTGTGCGCTTCCTCATCGCGGATTGCCCGTGCCAGCTCATAGCCGTTGCGATGCGGCATGTTGCAGTCAGTGATCACCACATCGAACACCCGAGCGCGCCAACGCTCCAGGCCCTGCTCGCCATTCTCGGTGTCGACGGTGCGATGCCCGAGGTCGCTGAGTTGCCAACACAGCAACAACCGATTGACCGGATGGTCGTCGACCACCAGCACGTCGAGCGATCGCAGCGCGCACGGCGCCTCTTGCGTACTTGGCGGAGCCGCTGCGAGTGCAGTGAGGCGCGGCAGTTCAAAGCGCAGCTCGACCCGCGTGCCGAGCCCCGGTTCGCTGTCGAGTTGCAAGGTGCCGCCCATCATCTCGCAGAGGCTGCGACTGATCACCAGTCCCAGTCCAGACCCGCTGCGCACCGCACCCGGAAGGTTGCCGACCTGGACAAACGGACTGAACAACCGCTGCCGATCAACGGCACTGATGCCCAACCCGCTGTCCTCGATGATCACGATCAGTGCCAGTTTTTCTGCCGATTTCAGCTTGAGTTCGAGCGACAGACTGACTTCTCCCTGCTCAGTGAACTTGATGGCGTTGCTCAGCAGGTTCGACAGCACTTGCTTGAAACGTGTCGGATCGATCAGTACATCGACGTCACTGTGTTCGTCCAGATCGATGCGCCACAACAGCCGCTTTTGCCGCGCCAGCCCTTCGAAGACACGGCTCACCGACGTCACCAGATCGCGCAGGTTGGCGCGTTCCGGTGCCACTGAAAGGTGCCCGGACTCAATCCTGGCAATGTCGAGAATGTCGCCGATCAACGCCAGCAGTTGCTGCCCGGCGTTGGCCGCAACCTGAATCGCCAACCGATCGGTTTCGCCCTCCTCCGCCCGCTTGAGCGCCAGTTCGAGCATGCCGATCAAGGCGTTCATCGGCGTACGGATTTCATGGCTCATGGTCGCCAGAAACGTGGTTTTTGCGCGGTTGGCGTCGTCGGCCGTCTGCTTGGCTTGCCGCAATTGTTGCAACCACTGCTGACGCTGGCGAATCTGCCGGCGCTGAAAACCGATCCACAGCAGCGCCAGCACCAGCAGCACGGCCGCAGCGGCGAAGCTCAGCAAAATCGACTGGCGATGGCGCAACCAGTAGCTGTCATCCACCACCACATCATGGCTCCAGCGCTCGACCAATTCATCCATATGCTGCGGCGCAATACTCAGCAGCGCCTTGTTCAAAATCGAGTGCAGCGCGGTCGCCTGCGGAGCAGTGGCCAAGGCAATCCGCGCCGGCTGGTCGCCGACTGTCCCGATGATGCGCAAGCGATCACGGTAATGACGGGTCAGTAAAAAGCGCGCAACCAGCAACGAACTGACCGTGGCGTCCACCTGCCCCTTGGCGATCAGGACCATGCCCTCGGCGGGGCTTGCGACTTCGACCAGACGCACGCCGGGAATGCGTCCCGACAGGTAGTCGCGCAGCGGGTGGCCGCGATAGATGGCCACCCGCTTGCCGGTCAGGTCATCGAGGCGACGCGGGCTCTGCGCGGCTGTCGAAGCAACCAGGACAAACGGATTGTTGAGGTAGGCGCGGGTGAAGGCCAGTTCGGCTTCGCGTTCATTGCTCGGCGTTACCACCGGCAGCAGATCGAGTTCACCGGCCTTGAGCTGCTCGATCTGACGGTCGAGGGAAACCCCGCGCACCCGTTCGAACTGCAAACCGCTGCGCTGACTGATCAGAGTCAGCAGCTGCGCGCCAAGCCCACTGAAACGGCCGTCGGCGTCGAAAAAAGTCAGCGGGGCGAAATCATCAATGACACCGACCCGCACCACCGGATGTCGATTCAGCCAGTCTTGCTCCATCACACTGAGTTGCACCTGTGACTGTTCCGCCATCTCCGCATGACCGACACTCCAACGCTGCTCGATGAGCTGGCGGCGCTCCATGGGCACGGCCTCAAGCGCCTTGTCGACAAGGCGCTTGAGGCGCACGTCGGTGCGCAACAGGGCAAAGCCGAACGGGTTGGCATCCAGCCCGGACGGCCCGGCCAGCTGCAGATCGTTGCGGTAATTGGTGTTGATCAGGTAGTTGGAACTGATGAAGTCTCCCAGGTAGACATCATCCGCACCGAAAGCCACCGCACCGAGGGCATCCATGGCCGACGGGTAGCGTTGCACCTGAGCGTCGGGATAGAACGCTTGTACGCTCGCCAGCGGCAGATAGTCCTCGACCATGGCGATACGCTTGCCGGCAAGATCGGCCGACAGGGTGTCGTCGTGGCGGATCACCAGCATCGGCTGGTCTTCGGCGTACGCGCGCGACAGCACAAAATCGGGGTCGGCGATTTCAAAGCGGTTGGAGGTGCCCAGCAAGTCCAGTTCGCCACGCTTGAGCGCCGCCATCAAGGCCGGCCGGTCGGCGAAGCGCCGGACGTCGATGCGCACACCGAGCAGTTGCGCCAGCAGGTCGGCGTAATCGGCCGTAAGCCCCTCCAGCTCGTGCTGATGACGGGTGATTTCAAACGGCGGGTAATCCGGCCCGGAAATGCCCATGCGCAATACCGGGTGCTCACGCAACCACTGGCGATCCTGCGCGTCGAGGCGAACCTCGGCATGCGCCGCCCCGGCACGCGTCACCAGTTCCAGCCGCTGCGATGTTTCATCCGCCCAAGCGCTGGTCAGGCAGCTCAGCCACAGCCCGAAAAGCCGATATCCCAGTGCCATGTCCGTGCGTTCAGATCAAATGATTGCGTATCGCGAATTCGCGCAAATGCACGACCGAATTCAGCCCGAGCTTTTGCATCAGCCGTTTCTTATACGTGCTCACTGTTTTATGGCTAAGGTGCATGCCCTCGGCAATTGCCTTGTTGGTCTTGCCTTGGCTCAATTGCAGGAAAATGCTCAGTTCGCGATCGGAAAGCCGGTCGATCAGGTCTTTTTCCGAGCGCTGCGCAATGCTCGACGCGTGGCCGTCCGGCAAAGAAGAGAAAAATGTATAGCCCGACATCACCGCGCGAATGGCTTCGTGCAGTTGTTGCAGTTGATTGGTTTTGGTCACGTAGGCCATGGCCCCGGCGCGCTGGCAGCGCTCCTGGTAAAACAACGGATCATAGGAACTGAACACCACGATGCGACAGTCAAGCCCAGTGGTTTTGATCCGCGCCATGACCTCCAGTCCGTCGAATACCGGCAGATGCAAGTCAAGGATCACCAGTTGCGGCGCGTGCTCGCGAATCAGCGACACCACCTCGTTGCCATTGCTGGCCTCGTAGATTACCTTGAAGCCTTCGGCTTGCAGCACAATCCGGACGGCAGCGCACACCACTGGATGGTCGTCGACGATCAGCGCTGACTTCATGGACACTCCCGAGGCAAAACTGGCAATGCAGTCGACCACTGGACTGTTCCAGACACGGTGGCTGCACAGCGACTGTTACACGGGATGAAAATCGAAACACCTGTCAAGTCTGACAGGTGCGCAAAACAACAAACTGTGTTAGGCCCGACGCTGCAGCGCTGCTTGCGGTGCCCAGCCTGACGCGTCCGGTTGCTGCTCTGGCGCATCGACGAACGCCATCAATTGCCGGATCAACGCCGATGAGGGCAATGCGACAGGGCTGATCTGGACATTTTCCTGGGCAAAACCGGCCGCCATCTGCAGGGGTGCGCTGGGTTCGTTGTAGATCAGGGCATGGCGCACCTGTGCATTGCCGAGGAAGAAGCCCAGCAGGTCGAGCCGGCCAGCGGCCAGCTCGGCGTTGATGACCACCACATCGAAGGGGTCACAGCCGTAGTCGACCAGGGTCAACAACTCGGCGAGGTCCTGCACCGGGGCAACGCGGTAGTAATCGAGGTGGTTGAACAGGCGCTCGATCTTCATCCGGTGAAAATGCTGCGGGTCGGCGATCAGGATTCGCAGGGCTTTGTTGATCATGGTCAATCTCCCGAGGGTGAAATTTTCTTGGGATAAGGCTACGCAGGACACCTGGAAGACTCTGTAAGACTTTTCCTAAAAAACCGGTTATTCATCCGAGGTCCGCCGAGCTGCGCTGCTGCAACCAGACGAGAAGATCCGCTCCGGCCATGGGCTTCGCGTACCAGTAGCCCTGACCTTGCGTGCAGCCCAGCGCAAGAAGTTCGCGGCGTTGGGCATCGGTCTCGATGCCCTCGATCACCACGCTCATGCCCAAGGCCTCACCCAGCGCCAGCGTGCTGCTGATTGCCGCCCGGCAGCGCGGCTCATCGGCGAGGTTGCGAACGAAATCAGCGTCGAGCTTGATCTCGTTGAACGGCAACTGACACAAACGCTGCAAGGAGGAGAACCCGGCGCCGAAGTCATCGATCGACAAGCGGCAGCCCATCATCCGCAGACGTACCAGGGTTTCCAGGCTGGTGGCCGGCGCTTCCAGCAAGCCGCTTTCCGTCAGTTCGAAGGTCAGGCTGGCGCCGCACGCGCCGTGGCGCCGGAGCAAAGCCTTGAGACTGGCGGCCAGCTCAGCGTTGGCCAGTTGCACCGTTTGCAGATTGAACGCCATGTTCACGGCGAAACCGTTGGCCCCGGCGCTGCGTTGCACCGTCAGGGCCTGTTCCATTTGAGAAAACAACAACGCGTCGAGCAACCCGCATTGTTCCAGCACGGGCATGAACAACGCCGGGGCAATGATCCCCTGCTGCGGATGCAGCCAGCGGCACAACACTTCGACGCCACAGACTTCACCGGTGTGCAGGTTGAACTTGGGCTGGTACCAGGCGCGCAACTGCTGTTCAGCCAAGGCCTGGCGCACCGCCGCTGCGCTGGCCAGCTGCACGGTGGCTGCCGGCGGGCAGGTCACGCGCGGCCTGTCGACGGCTTTTTTCAACAGCTCTGCCAGCCCCTGTATGTGCACCGGCTTGCCAACATCGCCGAGCAGTTCCAGGCCGAGTAACGCAACCATTTGATGCACAGCCCGGCGTATATCCACCGACAGCGAACTGCTGATGATCACTGACTTGACCTGGCCTGACGCGCCGACCCGCTGCAAAAATTCCAACCCATCCATGCCTTCCATCTGCAAGTCGCACAGGGCCACGTCGACCGTGCCGACCTTGTCCAGCAAAGCCAGCGCCTGGGCACCGTCACTCGCCTCAAGTACCTCGCGACAGCCCAGGGTGCGCAAGATATTCACCGCAACCGAACGTTGAAAAGGATGGTCCTCCAGTACTAAAGCCCGTAGCGGCAGATCGGACATGGGGACGGACTCACGGGTTGAATGGCGTGAGTCAGTCTGGGTCATTCGAGGAGGCAAATCTTCAGGAAACGTCTCAAAATTCGTGAGAAATTTCCTAAACGTCGAACGTCAACAATGGCCCCAGGGCCAGGATCAGCCGACGTGGTTTGCGCGCACTGTGCCCGCGAAGACGTCAGGCCGGTCAACGCATCTGCGGCTGACACTGCGCTTTCGCGAGCAAGCTCGCTCCCACACTGGCTTTCCAGTGTTGCCACTACCGCGAACAACCGCCGAAACCTGTGGGAGCGGCTTGCCCGCGAAGGGGTTTCGTCAGTCAACGTATCTGCGGCTGACACTGCGCTTTCGCGAGCAAGCCTGCTCCCACATCGTTTTTTAGTGTTGCCACTATCGCGAACACACCGCCAAAACCTGTGGGAGCGGGCTTGCCCGCGAAGGCGTTTCGTCAGTAAACGCACCTGCAACTGACACTGCGCTTTCGCGAGCAAGCTCGCTCCCCTCAGGGAATAAATACTGATGGCCGTGGTGTTATTGCCAGCCGAACCGGCGAATGTAGAATCCTTTCACCGCCTGGGTCAGCGCCATGTACGCCAGCAGAATCACCGGCAGGAACACGAAGTACAGCGACGGCAGCGCCTGCAGTTTGAAGTAGTGCGCCAGCGGTCCCATCGGCAGGAAAATACCGACCGCCATGATGATCCCGGTCATCACCAGCAACGGCATTGCGGCACGGCTCTGCAGGAACGGAATCTTAGGCGTGCGGATCATGTGCACGATCAGCGTCTGCGTCAGCAACCCAACCACGAACCAGCCGGACTGGAACAGAGTCTGCTGCTCCGGCGTGTTGGCGGCGAACACGTACCACATCAAGGCAAACGTGGTGATGTCGAAAATCGAACTGATCGGGCCGAAGAACAGCATGAAGCGTCCGACGTCGCCCGGCTGCCAGCGCTGTGGTTTTTTCAGCATGTCCTCGTCGACGTTATCGAACGGAATGGCGATCTGCGAAATGTCATAGAGCAGGTTCTGCACCAGCAAGTGCATCGGCAACATCGGCAGAAACGGAATGAACGCACTGGCGACCAGCACCGAGAACACGTTGCCGAAATTGGAACTGGCGGTCATCTTGATGTACTTGAGCATGTTGGCGAAGGTGCGACGGCCTTCGAGCACGCCCTCCTCCAGCACCATCAGGCTTTTTTCCAAGAGGATGATGTCGGCCGCTTCCTTGGCAATGTCTACCGCGCTGTCCACGGAAATACCGATGTCGGCGGTGCGCAATGCCGGCGCATCGTTGATCCCGTCACCCATGAACCCGACCACATGGCCATTGCCCTTTAGCAGACGCACGATGCGCTCTTTGTGCGATGGCGTCAGGCGGGCGAAAACGTTGGTGGTTTCCACGGCCACGGCCAGTTCGGCATCACTCATGCGCTCAACGTCATTGCCCAGCAGCAACCCCTGTTGCGCGAGGCCGACTTCGCGGCAGATCTTGGCGGTGACCAGCTCGTTGTCGCCGGTCAGCACCTTCACCGCCACGCCATGTTCGGCCAAGGCCTTGAGCGCCGGCGCGGTGCTTTCCTTGGGTGGGTCGAGGAACGCCACGTAGCCGATCAGCGTCAGTTGCTGCTCATCGGCCAGGCTGTAAGTGTCGCGTCCTTGGGGCATCGAGCGCGCGGCCACTGCAACGACGCGCAAGCCCTCGGCATTGAAGGTTGCGGTGACCTGACGAATCCGCGTCAGCAATTCTTCACTGAGGGCTTCATCGGCCTCGCCGTGACGCACTCGGCTGCACACCGCCAGCACTTCTTCCACCGCGCCTTTGCAGATCAATTGATGCGGCTGGCCGCGCCCTTCGACCACCACCGACATGCGCCGCCGATTGAAGTCGAACGGGATCTCGTCGACTTTGCGAAACGCCGTGCCGACTTTCAATTCGCGGTGGACTTCCACGTGTTCCAGCACGGCGACATCCAGCAGGTTTTTCAGGCCGGTCTGGTAGTAGCTGTTCAAATAGGCCATTTCCAGCACGTCGTCGCAGTCCTTGCCCCAGACGTCGACGTGGCGCGCCAGAAAGATCTTGTCCTGAGTCAGCGTGCCGGTCTTGTCGGTGCACAGCACGTCCATCGCGCCGAAGTTCTGGATCGCGTCGAGGCGCTTGACGATGACTTTCTTGCGCGACAGGAATACCGCACCCTTGGCCAGGGTTGAGGTGACGATCATCGGCAGCATTTCCGGGGTCAGGCCGACGGCAATCGACAGGGCGAACAGCAGCGCTTCGGTCCAGTCGCCCTTGGTGAACCCGTTGATGAACAGCACCAGCGGCGCCATGACGAACATGAACCGGATCAATAGCCAACTGACTTTGTTCACGCCCATCTGGAAGGATGTCACCGCTCGGTCGGTCGCTCCGACGCGCTGCGCCAGCGCACCGAAATAGGTGCGGTTGCCGGTAGTCAGGACCACCGCCACCGCGGTGCCGGAGACCACGTTGGTGCCCATGAACACAATGTTGTCCAGCTCCAGCGGATTGCGCGTGTCGCGTTGCGCCTGATGGGCGAATTTCTCCACCGGCATCGATTCCCCCGTCATCGCGGCCTGACTGACAAACAGATCCTTGGCACTGAGCACCCGGCAATCGGCGGGAATCATGTCGCCGGCCGAGAGTGCAATGAGATCGCCCGGCACCAGTTGCTTGATCGGCAATTCGCGGCGCGGCGCGTCACGGCGCAGTACCGTGGCGGTATTGCTGACCATGGCTTTGAGCGCATCGGCGGCCTGGTTGGATTTGCTTTCCTGCCAGAAGCGCAGCAGCGTCGACAGCACCACCATGGAAAAAATCACCACGGCGGCCTTGAGGTCTTCAGTCAGCCACGAGATCACCGCGAGCAAAGTCAGCAGCAGGTTGAACGGGTTTTTGTAGCAGTGCCACAGGTGCACCCACCACGGCAGCGGCTGCTCGTGTTCGACTTCATTGAGTCCGTATTGCACACGCAGCGCGGCGGCCTCGACATCATTGAGGCCATCGCCGTGCGTACCCAGTGCGGACAACACGGCGGTGCTGTCGCCCTGGGCGGCATCAACCAGCGTATTGGCCAGGGTTGGCGGCACCTCACGGCTGACCGTGCTGTCGTTGATCGATTCCAGCAGCGCCAGGCGACGGAAGTGCCGGGCGATGTGGCGAGTACGCAGGAAACCTGCGAAAAATTCCTTGAGCGTCAGTTTCATGGCTGTGGCCCCTATGGTCAGCCGGGAAACCGTCAAGCAGGTACGGCCGCGCCGCTGCCACCGGAAAAGCCGGCACGGCAAGGCGTGGCGCGCCGGTCAAAAGACCGGCGTGTCGATAGCGTGCGATCACGACAGCAAGTCGCAATCACGCATCGTTCAGCGTCGATGAGAAGGACGTCGAGACATGCCCCGGGACGGGCCATGCACGGGATGCCGCTGCTCGCTTTTTTCGGCGAGACAACGGCAGGGAAAGGCTGCGCGTTATCTTGCCGAGAATCTGCCGGTTACCGAGACCGGCCGACAACTGTCACTCGAACAAGTACCCACTGTGGGTCTCCGCTTTGGTTGAAAACGCGCGAAGCTTACGCCCCGATGTCTGGGGAGTAAACCGGAAAAAGAGGTGATCGGAGAGAATGTGGCGGGTGTTCAGGATGGGTTCAGATTCAGCATTTGCGCTGTGTTCAACGGCCCCTTCGCGAGCAGGCTCGCTCCCACATTTTGTCCGCGTACACAGAATCATTGTGGGAGCGAGCCTGCTCGCGAAGGCGGTGTGTCGGGCGATGCAGAACTCAGCTGGCGGTGGCCAGCAACAGGTCTGCCACCGAACGGCTGTGTCCGCGATGCTTGCCATGCTCGTACAACGAGCCGGCAATTTCATCGGCACGGATCGGCAGCACCGACAGCAGTGTATCGCTCAGGCCATGACTGGCCTGACAGAAACCCTGCATGTAGATACCGGCCTTGCAGCGCTCGTCAGTGATCAGTTTGTAGTTGCGATCGACCTCGAAGTCGCCCAGGTATTCTTCCAGCGGCGCCAGCAACTGGCGGTGCATCTGGCGTTCGTAACCGGTGGCCAGGACCACGGCATCGTAATGACGCACCGTGACCTCACCCGTGGCGTTGTTGCGCACGGCCAGTTCGACACCGTTTTCGGTCGCCGTGGCTTTCTCGACGGTGGTCAAAGTGCGGAAGGCGTGACGGGCGACGCCGGAGACCTTCTGGCGATAGAAGATGCCGTAGATGCGCTCGATCAGGTCGATGTCGACCACTGAATAGTTGGTGTTGTGGTACTCGTTGACCAGGCGCTCGCGCTCGGCGCTGTTCTGCTGGAATACCAGGTCGGTGAACTCCGGCGAGAACACTTCGTTGACGAACGGGCTGTCGTCCGCCGGTTTCAACGCCGAGCCGCGCAAAATCATGTCGACCTGCACCGACGGGAACGAATCGTTCAGGTCGATGAACGCTTCTGCCGCGCTCTGCCCGCCGCCGATGATCGCGATGCTCATCGGCTGATTGTTTACACACGGCTGTTTGGCCATTTGCGACAGGTATTGCGAATGGTGGAACACCCGGCGATCGCCTTTCAGCGCCTTGAACGCCTCGGGAATACGCGGCGTGCCGCCGGCGCTGACCACCACTGAACGCGTGGTGCGCACGAACTGCTGGCCGTCGCTGCCACGGGAAATCACCCGCAACGCCTCAACCTGATGGTTGTGCAGCACCGGCTCGATGGTCAGCACTTCTTCGCCATACCGGCTCTGCGCGGTGAACTGCCCGGCCACCCAGCGCAGGTAGTCGTTGTACTCCATGCGGCACGGGTAAAAGGTGCCGAGGTTGATGAAATCGACCAGACGCCCGTGGTGCTTGAGGTAGTTGACGAACGAATACGGGCTGGTCGGATTGCGCAAGGTCACCAGATCCTTGAGGAAGGAAATCTGTAACTCGCTTTGCGTTGACAGGGTGTTGCCGTGCCAGCTGTAGTCGGCCTGCTTGTCGAGGAACAGCACATCCAGCTCGCCGTGGCTCGGACCGCGCTCTTGCAGAGCGATGGCCAGCGCCAGGTTCGAAGGGCCGAAACCGACGCCGATCAGGTCGTGAACGATGGGCGATGCAATTGCCTGAGTCATTTCCAGTGTCCTCTGGATGAACCCCTCAACAAGGGGCAAGGAGAGCCTAAGTAACCCGTCTGGCCTTGTGCAGGACAGCAGGTCGTCTGTTGAGTAGGAACGAGGACAGTGAAATAAAATTTAACGCCGACAGCTCAATGGGCATCCCATTGTTTGATGCGCAGGCGGCAATGTTTCATGGCGTTGACGATGTGTTTCTCGACCAGCGCTTTGGAAATGCCAAGCTGTTCGGCAATTTCAGCGTGCGACAGCCCTTCGATCTTGCGCAGCAGAAAACTCTCGCGGCACGCTGGCGACAGCTCTGCCAATGCACGCTGAAGCATGTCCAGGCGTTGACCATGGTCCAGAGGACACTGCGGAGATTGAGCGAAATAGCGCTCTTCGTTATCGAGTACTTCCAGCGGCTCGACCTGACGCAGCGCATTGCGCCGATGGTCATCGATGACCAGATTCAGCGCCGTGCGATAAAGAAACGCCCGGGGTTGCTCGATCGGCGTGTCGCTGGAACGCTCCAGCACACGCAGATAAGCGTCATGCACCACATCTTCGGCGACCTGACGGTTGCCGAGCTTGGCGTTCAGGAAACACACCAGCTCTCGATAGTAGTTTTCCAACAAGACTCCCGGCCGCAAACCTGCGGGTTCTGTGCTAGGCACACTGATCCACGAGCGCGTCAGACGCAGTAGCAAGATAGTGGCAGCTTGAGCCGCGTAATTTATAGTAATTCTCATATAGATTTAAAGTGGTGTTTGTCATTGCCTGATAAAAAATCCTCGTCTATAGCTGTTACTTCGTGTGTCTGCGCTTAAATTCCCTCGCCTGTTTATCGTTTACAGGACAGCTCCCCGTATCTGTCGCGCCCCTGCGACAGCGTTCATGCTGCCCGAATCTGTCTGCCAGCCGAACGACGGGCCGATTTTCACTGGCCGGAACCCTGCATGAAACGTCCCCGCCCTGCCCGACGCGCGCTGCTCGCAGTCCTTTGTCTGATCCCGGTTGTCGCTTATGCCGCGTGGCAATTCCTGCCGCCAGGCCGGGATAAATTCACCACCGTGCAAGTCACCCGGGGTGATATAGAAAGTAGCGTCACCGCGCTGGGCACCCTGCAACCGCGGCGTTACGTGGACGTCGGTGCGCAGGCCTCGGGCCAGATCCAGAAGATCCACGTGGAAGTCGGTGACGTGGTCAAGGAAGGCCAGTTGTTGGTGGAAATCGATCCGTCGACACAAAAAGCCAAACTCGACGCCGGACAGTTCTCCATCGAGAATCTCAAGGCGCAACTGCAGGAGCAACGCGCCCAGCACGAACTGGCGCAACAGAAATTCCAGCGTCAGCAGAATCTCGCCGCCGGTGGCGCGACCCGTGAAGAAGACGTGCAGACCGCCCGCGCTGAATTGAAAGCCACCCAAGCGCGCATCGACATGTTCCAGGCACAGATTCGCCAGGCCCAGGCGAGCCTGCGCAGCGATCAGGCCGAGCTGGGCTACACGCGCATTTATGCGCCGATGTCGGGCACGGTGGTCAATATCGATGCCCGCGAAGGCCAGACCCTCAACGCACAGCAGCAGACACCCTTGATCCTGCGGATCGCCAAGCTGTCGCCGATGACCGTGTGGGCGGAGGTTTCCGAGGCCGACATTGGCCACGTCAAACCCGGCATGAGCGCTTACTTCACCACCCTGAGCGGCGGCAACCGGCGCTGGAGCAGCACCGTGCGGCAGATCCTGCCGGTGCCGCCGAAACCGCTGGACCAGACCAGCCAGGGCAGCGGCAGCCCCAATAGCACGAACAAAAGCGGCAGCGGCCGTGTGGTGCTCTATACGGTGTTGCTCGATGTCGAAAACGGCGACAACGCGCTGATGGCCGAGATGACCACCCAGGTGTTCTTCGTCGCCGGCGCCGCGAAAGGCGTGCTGACTGCCCCGGTCGCCGCCCTGCACAGCGACGGCCTGCAAGCCGGCAGCCAGACCGCGCGCGTCGTGGCGAAGAACGGCGACATCGAGCACCGTCAGGTCCGTACCGGACTCAGCGACCGCTTGCAGGTGCAGATCCTCGACGGCCTGCAAGAAGGCGATTACCTGTTGATCGGCCCGGCCGAAGGCAGCGGAAGCTAAATGCCAACGCCGCTGATCGACCTCAAAGACATCCGCAAATCCTACGGCGGTCAGGACACGCCGCAAGTCGACGTGCTGCGCGGGATCGACCTGTCGATTCATGCCGGCGAGTTCGTGGCGATCGTCGGCGCTTCCGGCTCCGGCAAGTCGACACTGATGAACATCCTTGGCTGCCTCGACCGGCCGACCTCGGGCGAATACCTGTTCGCCGGGGAAAACGTCGCCCATCTGAGCAGCGATGAACTGGCCTGGTTGCGCCGCGAAGCCTTCGGCTTTGTGTTTCAGGGTTACCACCTGATTCCGTCGAGCTCCGCGCAGGAAAACGTCGAGATGCCGGCCATTTATGCTGGCACACCTGCCGCCGAACGCCACGCCCGGGCGGCGGCCCTGCTGCAGCGCCTGGGTCTGGCTGAACGCACAGGCAACCGCCCACATCAATTATCCGGCGGTCAGCAGCAGCGGGTTTCGATTGCCCGGGCCTTGATGAACGGTGGCCATATCATCCTTGCCGACGAACCGACCGGTGCGCTCGACAGCCACAGCGGCAAAGAGGTCATGGCGCTGCTCGACGAGCTGGCGAGCCAGGGCCACGTGGTGATTCTGATCACGCACGATCGCGAAGTCGCCGCCCGCGCCAAGCGCATCATCGAGATTCGCGACGGGCTGATCATCAGTGACAGCGCCGAGGAAACGCCTCACGCACAAACCCCGGCCAATCCCGGCGCCTTGCAGGCCGTGGACTTGCGCAAACGCCTCAGCGAAGGCGCCGAAGCCACGGGCGCCTGGAAAGGCGAACTGGTCGATGCCGTGCAGGCGGCATGGCGAGTCATGTGGATCAACCGCTTTCGCACCGCGCTGACCCTGCTCGGCATCGTCATTGGCGTCGCCTCGGTGGTGGTCATGCTTGCGGTCGGCGAAGGCAGCAAGCGCCAGGTCATGGCGCAAATGGGCGCATTCGGTTCGAACCTGCTGTACCTGGGTGGCGCCTCGCCCAATCCGCGCACGCCGCAGGGCATCATCACCCTGGATGACGTGGCGGCGCTGAAAACCCTGCCACAAGTCAAACGCATCATGCCGGTGGCCGGCGCCGAAGTGGTGGTGCGTTTCGGCAACCTCGACCAGAGCGCTTATGTCGGCGGCAACGACACCAACTTCCCGAGCATCTTCAACTGGCCGGTGATCCAGGGCAGTTACTTCACCGACGCCGACGAGCGCAACGCAGCGCCGGTGGCGGTGATCGGCACGAAGATTCGCGACAAACTGCTCAAAGGCGTCGCCGACCCGATCGGCCAGTACATCCTCATCGAAAACGTGCCGTTCCAGGTGGTCGGCGTGCTTGCCGAAAAGGGTGCAAGCTCCGGCGACCAGGACAGCGACAACCGGATCGCGGTGCCCTACTCCGCCGCGGCCATTCGCCTGCTCGGCGGGCACACGCCGGAATACGTGGTGATTGCCGCCAGTGATGCACGCAAGGTCAAAGAAGCCGAGCTGGCCATCGACGACCTGATGCGACGCCTGCACGGCAAACACGATTACGAACTGACCAACAACGCGGCGATGATCCAGGCCGAGGCCCGCACGCAAAACACCCTGTCGCTGATGCTCGGCTCGATTGCCGCGATCTCGCTGCTGGTGGGCGGCATCGGCGTGATGAACATCATGCTCATGACCGTGCGCGAGCGCACCCGCGAGATCGGTATCCGCATGGCGACCGGCGCGCGCCAACGCGACATTCTGCGGCAGTTCCTCACCGAGGCGGTGATGCTTTCGGTGGTCGGCGGACTGGCCGGCATCGTCCTCGCGCTGCTGGTCGGCGGGGTCCTGCTGATCAGCGAAGTCGCCGTCGCCTTTTCCTTGCTGGCGGTACTCGGCGCGTTTGGCTGCGCCTTGGTCACCGGCGTCGTCTTCGGCTTCATGCCCGCTCGCAAAGCTGCCCGGCTCGACCCGGTCACGGCCCTTACCAGTGAATGATCGATCTATGAAACCGTGTCTCAGTCTCTTGACCGTGTGCCTGTTGCTCAGCGCTTGCGGCAGCCCCGCCCAGCGTCCGCAGAGCGGCATCCAGCCGCCCGCCGCGTGGCAGATGGCGCACAACGACCGCCTCGTGCGCAACGACGCACAATGGTGGACGCAGTTCGGCAGCCGCGAACTTGACGGCTTGATCAGCCAGGCCCGGGCCGGCAGTTTCGACCTGGCCGCTGCTGTCGCGCGCGTGCAGCAGGCCCGTGCCACCACCGTGATCGCCGGCGGCTCGTTACTGCCAGAGGTCAAGGCAGGCATGAACGCCAATCGACAAAAGCTGCTGCGCGGCAACGGCTACAGCCAACTGGACGCCGACAGCAGCAGCAAGGCGGTGGATTACTTTGATGCCAATCTCAACGCCAGCTATGAAATCGACTTCTGGGGCGGCCAACGCGCCAGCCGCGACAGCGCACAATTGAACCTGCGCGCCAGCGAATTCGATCAGGCCACGGTTGAGCTGACCCTGCTCGGCAGCGTCGCCGACAGCTACGCGCAAACCTTGTCGTTGAACGAGCAAAGCCGTATCGCCGAGCTCAATCTGAACAACGCCCTGAGCGTACTCAAGCTGGTCCAGACGCGTTTCGACTCAGGCTCGGCCACCGCACTCGAACTGGCTCAGCAAAAAAGTCTGGTAGCGGCGCAACAAAGGCAATTACCGCGAGTACAACAACAGGCGCAAGAAGCCAGAATCACCCTCGCCGCCCTCCTCGGCCGCCCGGTCCAGGAACTGCCGGCCAGCGAGGAAAACTTTGATCAATTGCAATGGCCGGTCATCGGTGCCGGCGTACCGAGCGAACTGCTCAATCGCCGTCCGGACATCGCCCGTGCCGAAGCGCAGTTGGCCGCCGCCCGTGCCGACGTCACGGTGGCTCGGGCGAAGATGCTGCCCAGCGTCACCCTCAGCGCCGAACTGGGTTCGGGCTCCGATCGCTTCAGCGACATGCTGCGCAGTCCTTTCTACAACCTGACCGCCGGACTGGTGGCGCCGATCTTCAACAACGGCCGTCTCAGTGCCGAACGCGACAAGGCCAGCGCCCGCCAGGAAGAGCTGTTGCAAAACTATCGCGGCGCAATCATCAACGGCTTTGCCGACGTCGAAAAAGCCCTCAACAGCATCCGCGGGCTGGACGAACAACGGCAGTGGCAAAGCGAAGAACTGAACCAGGCCCAGGTTGCCTTCAACATCGCCCAGAGCCGCTATCAGGCCGGCGCCGAAGACTTGCTGACCGTGCTGGAAACCCAGCGCACGCTGTACGCGGCGCAGGATCAGAACGTGCAATTGCGACTGTCGCGGTTGCAGGCAAGCATTGCGTTGTACAAGGCGCTGGGTGGGGGGTGGCAGGCGCAGTAATCCGGCGCCGGCGAAACTGTCTTCGCGAGCAGGCTCGCTCCCACATGTTGCCCTGCGAATACAGAATCATTGTGGGAGCGAGCCTGCTCGCGAAGGCGGTGGCGGTGGCGGTGGCGGTGGCGGTGGCGGTGGCGGGTCCAGACAAAACATCTGCTGAACCCGCATGACAGACGTCAAACCTCTTTTTGCCTGACCTTCAAATGGCGCGCATACCACGGCCGCTTCGGCACGCGACGGAACAATCCGGAGAGGATTTTCTCGTCTTCGCTGAAGGTAATGCGCAGCGCCAGCTTCATGGTTTCCGGGTCCATTTCCATCGACTTGCCGACCTGCAAACCCGGCGTCGCGCTGCAGCCATGGGTGACCGGGCCCAGCCACGGATCATCGATCTCGACCCAGCGTCCCGGCGCGAACCAGTCCACGCCATTGACCTGCTGACGACGGACTTCGCCCGGATGAAAACGCTCGTGCGCCCTGAACCAGTCTTCGAGGCGGTCATCGATCCAGCCGTGAAAGTGCCAGAACACCGGATTCACATGGGAGGAAAACGGATCGCCCAGAAAGTCGTTTTCAGCGGCGTACCAACGCGCGGAGAAATCCGCCGGATCGCGGGCGAACGGCACTGGCTGACCGTTGGACGGATCACGCGGTACCGAGGCCCAGCGCATGTGCAACCAGTCATGCAGACCCAGCTCCATCTCTGAACCCAATTGCCCCAGGGTGAGCTTCGACAGATAACGCGGGTCGCGGTACTGCGACTCCCAGACCTGAAAGTTGCTGTGATAGGTCTCGGCCGTTTTGATGTCGCTGACCCACTGGGTGTAGTCAGCGTCATCGCTGGCGATCCAGGTCGGGGGCAAGGCGTAGCCGTCATGGTTATCAAAATAACGGGCAAATCCCTGGCGATCGCGTTCAAGCTCCGGCTGCGGCATCGGGAAGGCCGGCCACGACGGCAAGTCCTGCATCGAGCGCGCCGTACCGAGCATGTGCCGGTGCATGAAAAAGAAGTCGATGCCCGAGCCATTGCGATCTTTGCGCGGCCCACGCGCGTCCCGTTCCTTGTCGCGCGGCCCCGGCTGCCAGCCGATACCCCGCAACGCTTCACGCTTGTCCTCGGGCAAGGTGTGCCACTTGTCACGCGATGCATGCCAGAGCTGATGGAACAGACGATGTTCAGGAGAAATCAGCCAGGCCAGCAAGGTCGGGTTGAGACCGATGCGCTGGCGTGCCTCGGGAAACAGCTGTTTGTGCGCGACAAAACGGTTGTCCTGCTCGGGCAGACCCAGCGGTCGATCCAGGCGCACAATGCGCCCACTGATCGTGCCACTGCCGGCATTGCCGAAATCCGCCCAGACCTCATCCAGCACCACGGCCAGTTCATAAGTCGGCGCGCCGTTCGCCGCCCGTGAATCAATCAGACGCCAGTACAACTCGGCAGGTTTGCCCTGCGCCAGATCGCCAATGATCCGGTAACGCGGCTCCTCGTCACCGCGCAGGCGTTGCGCACTATCCAGATAGCCGCGCAAACCGCGGCCGCGCTGGGCAACATCAAGAAACAGTTCCAGTCCGTGCAGCGGCAAGTTATCGAAGCCGATTTGCGCACCGTCGAAACGAATGCTCCAGACCCCGCGCAATGCGTTCGCCAATTGTTGACCGGCCGTGTCCGCCAGATCGACCGTAGCTTCGCCGGGCGTGATCGTCGGATCAGGCTTCGTCCATTGGCGATGCCCGTAAAACGCGGCAGGCACGGCAGCGCCGGTCAGCGCCAGGCCTGCCATGAACCATCGTCGAGAAATCTTCATTGCCCTACCTGTGTCAGCCATGAAGCAGGCTTTATCCAAGCTAGAACGTTTGCTGAGCGGGCAAATTTACGCGAGCGCTGCGATCTTTTCGGGCCAGCTAAATTTCCTGCCCAATCGCTCGTTCTTTCCAGATAGCAAAGGCCACTGCGCCTGCACCTCGACGGCGAACTGACTGAGATGGCAATGACAAAACCACGTTCGAAAAAGGCTCTATACATCGGCCTGCCGCTGGCTCTGGCGATCAGCGCCGGTGCAGGCTTTGCCGCCTGGGATCACTGGTTCAAGGACAACCCTGGCTACCCGGCCAAGGTGCTCAAACAGGCCGATGAACTGCAGGATCGCTTGCTCTCGTTCGACAGCCACATCACCGTGCCGCTAAATTTCGGTACTGCCGGCAATGAGGTCGACAAGGACGGCAGTGGCCAGTTCGACCTGGTCAAGGCCAGTCGCGGACGTCTGTCCGGTGCAGCACTGACGATTTTTGGCTGGCCGGAAATGTGGAACGGCCCGAACGCGCCCCACAAGCCCACCGACGGTTTTGTCGAGGAGGCGCGCAACCAGCAGGAGGTGCGCTACAAAATCATCTCCGGCATGGTTCGCGACTTCCCCAATCAGGTCGCCATCGCCTACACCCCGGATGACTTCCGCCGTCTGCACGGCGAAGGCAAGTTTGCCATCTTCATCAGCATGCTTAACGCCTATCCGCTGGGCAACGATCTGGACCTGCTGGACACCTGGGCTGCGCGCGGCATGCGCATGTTCGGCTTCAGCTACATCGGCAACAACCAGTGGAGCGATTCGTCGCGACCGCTGCCGTTTTTCAATGATTCCCCGGACGCCCTCAACGGCCTCTCGGAGGTCGGCAAGCAAGCCGTGCACCGCCTCAACGACCTGGGCGTGATCATCGACGTTTCGCAGATGTCGACCAAGGCCCTGGAGCAAGTCGCACAACTGAGCCGCACGCCCATGGTCGCCTCGCATTCGGCGCCGCGTGCCTCGGTGGATATCCCGCGCAACCTCAGCGACAAGGAGATGCAACTGATCAAGCAAAGCGGTGGCGTGGTGCAAGTGGTCGGTTTCTCGGCCTACCTGCGACCGCTGACCCAAGGCACCCAGGACAAACTCAACGCCCTGCGCGCACGCTTTGATCTGCCACCGCTGCCGAACCTGGCGATGGCGTTGATGCCGGGCGATCCGATCATTGCCGCGTGGCCGGAACAGAAGTTCGGCCAGTACGCCGGCCAGCTGTACGCAATCCTCGAAGAAGAGCCGAAAGCCACGCTCAAGGATCTCGGCGATGCGATCGATTACACCGTGCGCAAAATCGGCATCGACCACGTCGGCATCGCCTCGGACTTCAATGAGGGCGGCGGCGTCAAGGGCTGGGAAAACGTCGGCGAGATCCGCAACGTCACTGCCGAACTGTTGCAGCGCGGCTATTCCGAAGCCGACATCGCCAAACTCTGGGGCGGCAACTTCCTGCGCGTCTGGGACCAGGTGCAAAAATCCGCGAAACCCTTGGCCAGCCGATGAATTCTTCTTTGCGAGCAGAAGCGAACCGTCCCCATGACTGACCGTCGTACCTTTCTCAAACAGGCCGGCATCCTTGCCGCCAGCCTGCCGCTGGGCGCTGCCGTTCACGCCTCGGCGCCCGGCACCGCAGCGATTGCGACAGCCGTGCCGAAGGACAAGTGGGCGCAACTGCGCCAACTGTTCAATCAGGATCCCGCTTACCTGCACTTCTCCAACTTTCTCATCACTTCGCACCCGCGTCCGGTGCAGGAAGCCATCGACCGGCACCGCGCAACCCTGGACCGCAACCCTGGCTTGATGATGGATTGGGACCTCGAGGAAACCTGGAAGCACGAGGCCGACGTGCGCGAATGGGCCGGGCGTTATCTGCAAGCCAAACCGGCGCAGATCGCCCTGACGGGCAGTACCACTGAAGGTCTCGCGGCGATCTACGGCGGTATTCATGTGCGTGCGGATCAGGAGATCCTCACAACCGTTCACGAGCATTATTCGACCGAGTTTTCCCTCGACTTTCGGGTAAAAAAGGAAGGCACGCAGGTTCGCAAGATCAAACTGTTCGAAGACGCCCATCGGGTCTCGACAGAGGAAGTGCTGAGCGCGATTCGCCAGGCGATTCGCCCCAACACTCGGGTGTTGGGCATGACGTGGGTGCAATCGGGCAGCGGCGTGAAACTGCCCATCGGCGAGATTGGCCAACTGGTCGATGAGGTCAACCGCACGCGCGCCGACGCCGACCGGATTCTCTATGTGGTCGATGGCGTTCACGGCTTTGGTGTGGAAGACCTCAGTTTCCCGGACATGCACTGCGATTTCTTCATTGCCGGCACCCATAAATGGATGTTCGGCCCGCGCGGCACCGGGATCATCTGTGCCCGTTCCGAGCAACTCAAGGACGTCACGCCGAGCGTGCCGACGTTTTCTCAAGACACCGATTTCGCCACCAGCATGTCACCCGGCGGCTATCACGCCTTCGAACATCGCTGGGCGTTGAGCGAAGCGTTCAAGTTGCATCTGCAACTGGGCAAGGCCGAGGTGCAGGCACGCATCCATGAACTCAACACGTATCTCAAGCGACGCCTGCAAGAACATCCGCAGATCGAACTGGTAACGCCGCTGAGCCCGGCACTGTCGGCCGGGTTCACCTTCTTCCGGGTCAAGGACCGCGACTGCGACAAAATCGCCGCCTACCTGATGAAAAACCGCGTGGTGGTCGATGCCGTGGAACGCGACGTCGGTCCGGTGGTGCGCACCGCGCCGGGCCTGCTCAACACCGAAGCGGAAATTGATCGATTCATGACGCTGCTGGTCACGCAGCTATGACCTTCACGACTGTTGTCTTCCCCTGCTCGAGACCCCACATGAACAGTGACATGCTTATCCCAACGCGACGCGTCCCGACCTTGAAACTGCTGGCCGGGCTGGCGCTGAGCGCATCGCTCGCCGGCCTGTTGCCGGGCACCGCCGCGGCCGCCGAACCGCTGCCGGCGGGCAAGGTGTTCAAGGACTGTAAAAATTGCCCGGAAATGGTCGTGCTGCCCGCGGGCAAATTCACCATGGGCACCCCGGAAACCGAAGTCGGCCGCGAGCCCGACGAAGGCCCGATGCATGAAGTGACGTTTGCCAAGGCGTTCGCCATGAGCCGCTTCCAGATCACCGCCGGTGAATGGGACAGCTACGTCAAGGAAACCGGGGTGAAGATCGCCGACGGCGATACGCGCCCGGGTCGCGAATGCGTGGCAAGCAAGCCACGCTATAAACAGGAACCGCGACAACCCGCGGTGTGCATGGATTTTGCCGACGTGCAGGCGTATGTCGCCTGGCTGTCGAAAAAGACCGGGCAGAACTACCGCATGGTCAGCGAAGCCCAACGCGAATACGCCGCGCGCGCCGGCTCGACCGGGCCCTTCCCGTTCCCGTTCGATGCAGCGGGCGAATACAGCATCGCCAAGCATGCCAACACCTACGGCCCGACCGATGGCTACAGCTTCAGCTCGCCGGTAGGTAGCTATCCGCCGAACGCCTTTGGCGTGTACGACATGCATGGCAATGTCTACGAATGGATCGCCGACTGCGAACACCCCAACTATGTTGGCGCGCCAACCGATGGCAGCGCCTGGGTCGAACCCGGTTGCGAGTCGTACAACATCCGCGGCAACGACTGGGGCGAAGCGCCGGTATTCTCGCGCTCCGGAAACCGCAACAATATCTACCCCTCCACCCGTGGCGACTGGATCGGCTTTCGCGTAGTGCGCGATCTCTGAAACGCGCCGCAACGACAAGATCCGAGTGGGAACGAGCTTGCTCGCGAAAGCGCACTGTCAGCTACAGATGCACCGCCTGATCTGACGCATTCGCGGGCAAGCCCGCTCCCACAGGTTTTGTGCCGGCCCCGGTCAGGGACACCATCACAAGCCAGTGTGGGAGCGAGCCTGCTCGCGAAAGCGGTGGGTCAGGCGGCAGAGACGTTGGCTGCGCTGGCCTCTTCGCGGGCAAGCCCGCTCCCACAGTTTTTGTGCCAAACCCGGTCAGGAACATCACCACAAGCCAGTGTGGGAGCGAGCTTGCTCGCGAAAGCGGTGGGTCAGGCGGCAGAGATGTTGGCTGCGCTGGCCTCTTCGCGGGCAAGCCCGCTCCCACAGTTTTTGTGCCAAACCCGGTCAGGAACATCACCAC